>CAZZNP010000146.1:2083-3982 GCA_964655785.1 uncultured Gemmatimonadota bacterium | reverse complement strand
GATCGCGCCTTACTTTTCAACCGATCTTCCTGACCGGGAGCAATACATGTCGAGGAACGCCGACGTTTCCATCACCACCCCCATGTGTCCGCCGGCATGGGCCCTGCTGGAACGCGAACTGATTCGGGCCAACAACGACCACACGCGGACGTTTTTCGACCGGTACTTCGACGAACGGGGCTATCTGCTCTGCGTCGAACGCTGGGGCGCCCTGGACGGACCCGATGACGCCATCGAAAACCTGACCAATGTGCCGGCCCTTTACCTGATTGGGGGATCGGACGATCTCGTGGCCATCTGCCAGAAGGCCCAGGAGGGCCATTTCCGGCAGTACACGGAGGCCCGAACCGAGGAGGTGGAGTTCGCCCGGGAGGGTATGTACTACCGGGAGTTCCCGGTGATGTTCGACTGGGCTCACCACCAGGAGGGCAACGCGGTGACGGGGACCATCGGATTGTGCGATCCAGGCGATGACCGCCATGTCCGGCGGCTCAAGCGGTTCGCAGGTTTCTTCATGGAGGGCGACGACCTGCCCGGACAGATCGAAGTGCCGAACTGGGACCCGGAGCACCGGCTCATCCGCAGCATGTTCAACGGCAGCCGCGGCTCCCTCCTGCGCAGGACCACGCCCCTCGAATGGGCCGGCGACCGCATCGAGGACGGCCGATTCATCCTGGCCCACGGAGAACGGCACTACCAGGACATGCTGGACCACTACATCGGCTATGACGACGTGGCCGGCGATCATCCGCTGAACCTGGCCGCTACCTGCATGGCCTTCAACGCCTATGTCCACACGAAGGAATCGAAGTTCAAGGACTGGCTGCTCGAGTACGCCGACGCGTGGGTAGAGCGGACCCGGGCGAACGGCGGGATCATCCCTTCGAACATCGGGCTGGACGGCACGATCGGCGGCGCCGCGGGCGGCCGCTGGTGGGGCGGCGTTTACGGATGGGCCCATACGACGATCACGCCCCATACCGGTGAGCCCAAGAGCCGCCTCGGTGTGGCGCGCTGCCTGGACGGCTTCGGAAACGCGCTCATACTGACGGGCGACAGGCGTTATCTGGAGCCCTGGCGGTCCACGCTGGACGGCGTCAACGCGAACAGCAAGGTGATCGACGGCGTCGAAATGTATCCCCGCATGCACAACGACGACGGATGGTACGAGTGGGAGACCGACCCCTACGACGACGGGGCCCTCGATATCTACTACTGGTCCATGGACGATAGGGACCGCGGCCGGGTAAGCAGTCCCTGGATCGATTTCCTCGAAGGGAACAACCCCGGCTATCCCATCGAAACGCTGCAACGGGATATCGGCGTGGTACGCCGGAAAGTACAGGAGATGTACGCCGATCCCACCACGCCGGATACGCGGCTGTCGGACAACCCGAACAGTTTCCGGCCGGCTACGGTCGACGCTCTCGTCGAACTGACGATGGGCGGCGTCATTCCCCGGGTGGGACGGCCGCTACACACCCGGTTGCGGTACTTCGATCCGCTACGTGCCCGGCCGGGGCTTCCGGCCGACGTCGGCGCCCTGGTGGAGGGCATGACGGTGGACGAGACGAGGGTCTGCCTCGTCAACGTCAACCAGCTCGAGCCTCGCAAGATCGTGGTCCAGGGCGGTACCTACGGGGAGCACCAGTGGACGAACGTGCGGGTCGACGGAGGCGAAGCGCGCTCAGTGCACGACCGGGTGCTGACTGTGGAACTGGCGCCCGGGGCCGGCGCATGCCTTACGATCGGCACGTCGCGATACGCCAATGACCCGACGGGCGAATTCCCCTACTAGCCTGGTCTTATGACCGGCGTCAGCCATGCTCCTATTAAGTCCGACAATTTGGCCGGCAATCCCGTGTTTTTTCTGATTTTTTGCATTTTACAAGGATTTAA
>CAZZNP010000146.1:0-1983 GCA_964655785.1 uncultured Gemmatimonadota bacterium | reverse complement strand
ATTTGGCCGGCAATCCCGTGTTTTTTCTGATTTTTTGCATTTTACAAGGATTTAACCTCCGGGAAATATCCCTGTAACAGATGGGCGTTATATTGTCATTTCATTTTGTGACAATTCTAATTGATCCATCACAACAGGGAGGTTTTCCGTATGTCCCTTAGCGGCATATTTCGTATCACTGCGTGCCTGGCGCTTGCCGTTCCCGGCCTGGCCATCGCGCAGGAGGAGGCGGCCCCGGCGGCCGTGCTGAACACCGGTGATACGGCCTGGATGCTCGTATGCTGTGCCCTGGTGTTGCTCATGCTGCCCGGGCTGGCCATGTTCTACGGCGGACTCACGCGCACCCGGAACGTGCTGGGCACCATGATGCACAGTTTCGCGGCCATGGGCATCATGGGCGTGCAGTGGGTGATTTTCGGATTCGCCCTGGCCTTCGGCACGGCCTCGATCATACCCGGCGTACTCGGATGGAGTTCCGACTACTTTCTGCTCAGCGGCGTCGATCCCGGAACCATCTGGGACGGAACCAACATCCCAACTTATCTGTTCGCCATGTTCCAGGGCATGTTCGCCATCATCACGCCTGCCCTGATCGCCGGCGCCATCGCAGAGCGCGTGAAGTTCGGCGCCTATTGCCTGCTGATCCTGCTCTGGGGTTTCGTGGTGTATGAACCCCTGTGTTACATGGTCTGGAACGCGGACGGCATGCTCTTCAATGACGGCGCGATCGATTTTGCCGGCGGTACGGTGGTGCACATATCATCCGGCGTGGCGGGCCTGGTGGCCGCCATGGTGCTCGGTCCCCGTCTCGGTTATCCATCCCGGGCCATGAAACCCAACAACCTGACCATGACCCTCATCGGCGCCGGCCTGCTCTGGATCGGCTGGTTCGGTTTCAACGCCGGCTCCGCGGTGTCGGCTGGTGAGACTGCGGTCCAGGCGCTGACGGTGACCCAGATCTCCGCCGCGGCAGGCGCCGTGGGCTGGATCGTAACGGAGCTGATCCACCACGGAAGGGCCTCGAGCCTCGGTATCGTTTCCGGTATCCTGGCCGGACTGGTCGCCATCACGCCGGCCGCTGGCAGCGTGACTCCGGCCTGGGCCCTGGTGTTCGGCTTCGGCGCAGCCGTGGTCTGCTTCCTGATGGTGCAACTGAAGGGCAAACTGGGCTATGACGATACGCTCGACGTCTTCGCCATCCACGGTGTCGGCGGCATGTTCGGCGCCCTGCTGGTCGGCCTGGTCGCCATTGATGTAGGCGGGTGGTCCCAGTTCCTGATCCAGATCAAGGGCGTGGTCATCGCCATCGCGCTGTCGGCCGTCGGCACGGGCGTTCTCGTCTGGGTGATTGATCGTACCATCGGTCTCCGCGCCACGGATGAAGATCAACTGGTCGGCCTGGACCATTCCCAGCACGGCGAGGATGGCTACGGTCTGACTCACCTGTAGTCGACCACCGACAAGCCCAGGCAAGCGGTCTCAGACCAGCAGCATCTGGCCGGCTGCCGGCACGGTAGGAACACGGAAAGCCGATACGAGCCGGATTCTACTCAAGGACCATTACTCAGGAGTCGTCAGACCTATGAAACTAATCGTAGCGATCATCAGACCGGAGAAACTCGACGACGTCAGGAACGCGCTCGTCGAGAAAGGCATCCCCGGCATGACCCTGTCCAGGGTGTCGGGGCATGGCCGCACCGCCCATCGCACGGGGCTTTACCGGGGACAGGAAGTCGATATTCCACTCGCGGCCAAGATCCGCATGGAAATCGCCGTCACCAACGATCAGAAGGACGAGATCGTCGAAGTGATTTGGAAGGCTGCCCAGTCCGGAGGCGACCGGACGGGCGACGGCAAGATATTCGTCGTGCCTGTCGAGGAGAGCGTCCGCATCAGCAGCGGGGAACGGGGTGAGGACGCGGTCTAGGACGTCCTGGTCGGGCGTTCCGACCGTCGTTAGACAAGCCAGACAAGCCGGTCCGG
>CAZZNP010000145.1:0-6868 GCA_964655785.1 uncultured Gemmatimonadota bacterium | reverse complement strand
CCCGCCGGCGACGACAATGCCATGGATCAGGAGGCCGGCCGCGAGCCTTTGGATCAGGAGGCCGGCCGCGAGCCTTTGGATCAGGAGGCCGGCCGCGAGCCTTTGGACCTGGCGGACGAGGCCGATCTCCCCCGCATCGTCGACAGCCTGAACAGCGCGAAACGCCCTGTCGCCGTGGTGGGCATTGCGTTGAATGCATCGAGGGACGCGCCTGCCGTCAGGCGTTTCCTCCGGGAAACGGGCATACCCTATACCACGACCGTACAGGCGAAGGGGATTGCCGACGAACTGGGCGACGGGTTTCTGGGCACGATCGCGCCGGCCGCGGGCGAGGACCGGATCATCGAGTGGCTGGAGCGCAGCGACTGCGTCCTGGGCATCGGCTTCGACCCCGTGGAGATTTCGAGACTATGGCACTTCGACGCGCCGCTGCACGTCGTCGCCAACGCCCCCGTGGGCTTCGGCACCTATAGTCCGCCCGTTTGCTGCGTGGGAGACGTATCCGCCCTGCTCGGCCGGATCTCGGCGGATTACATCGGGCGGAACGCGTGGACAGCCGACGATATAAGGTACCTGAGAGCACGGGTCGACGCGGTTTACCACCCGCCGGCTTCGTCGGGACCGGAGGGCATGTCGCCTTACCACCTGGTCGGCGTCCTGCGCGACACGCTCCCGGAAGAAACCATCGTCTCTTCGGACGTAGGCGCTCACAAGAACGTCATGGGTCAGCGGTGGCTTGCGCCGGGTCCGGACACTTTTCTCATGTCCAACGGACTGTCATCCATGGGCTACGGCGTGGGGGCGGCCATGGGCGCCGCGACGGTCTGTCCCGACCGGCCGGTGGTGGCGGTGACCGGCGACGGCGCTTACGCCATGATGGTGCAGGAACTCGAGACCATAAAACGCACAGGAATCACCCCCCTGATCGTCGTCCTGTACGACGCCTCGCTGGCCGTCATCAAAATCGCCCAGCAGGCCCGCGGCCTGCCCCGGACGGGTGTCGATTTCGCACCAGTGGACTGGGTCAAAGTCTCCGAGGGGTTCGGAGTCGGGGCCGAGGCCGTCCGTACCCTGGAAGAAACCCGAAACGCCGTCGCGCGGTGGGTGCGGGACCGCGAAGCGCGGGTCCTGGTCGCCCACGTGGACGAGAGGTTGTACACGGGGTTGAAGTACTGAGCGGATTCCGGTATTCCTGCCATTGGCCGCAAGCGAATCCGGTCACGTTTCCGGGCTTATTCCCGGAATGGGAGGATCGACGAAGCGATCACCTTAGGTAGTCTCTGTTCCAGGCAAAATAAACTGGCTACCTCTGACCCGATTTATATATTGATACCCGACTGACCGGTCCCGGCCCGTCATTGGCCCGGGCCGTAATTCCGTCATCGACCGCACACCAGGAGAAGAAAACAATAATGGGAGCCGATTTTACGTTTTATCTGGCCGTAGCGCTCGGATTGTACATGGCCTTCTCCATTGGCGCGAACGACGTGGCCAACGCCATGGGAACTTCGGTGGGATCCAAGGCGATCACGATCAAGCAGGCCATCCTGATCGCCGGTGTGCTCGAGTTCCTCGGGGCCTTCCTGGTAGGGGGTCAGGTCACCAAGACTGTTCGCGGAGGCATCCTGGACCCCCAGATCTCGGCGGCCGCGCCGGAACTCATCGTATACGGCATGCTCGCGGCGCTCATGGCCGCGGGGACCTGGCTCGTGGTGGCTTCCAGGCTGGGCTGGCCGGTATCGACCACCCATTCGATCGTAGGCGCTATCGCGGGATTCGGCATCGTAGCCTTCGGTTTCAGCGTCGTGCAATGGGATCAATTGACGCAGATCGTCGCATCCTGGATCGTGTCGCCCCTGCTCTGCGGAGTGCTGGCCTACCTGATTTTCAGCACCATCAGATGGACGATTCTCCGGCATCCGGATCCCGTGCGTCGGACCCGGAAATGGGCGCCGCTCTATATCTTCTGCGTCGTAATCGTGATTTCGCTGGTCACCCTGTTCAAAGGGCTGAAAAACATCGACCTGGATCTCACCCTCGCCGAATCGCTCATCTGGTCCAGCATCCTGGGCCTCTTCGCGGTGATCGCCGGCCACTTCGTGCTTAAACTGATCGGTACCCGGCCGGCCGCCGCATCCGTGGACAAATCGACCGGGGTTGGCCAGATGGCCGTCGTCGAGAAGATGTTCGGCGTGCTACAGATCATGAGCGCTTGCGCCGTGGCCTTCGCCCACGGCTCCAACGACGTGGCGAACGCCATCGGACCGCTAGCGGCGGTGGTGAACATCAGCCAGTCCGGCGTGGTGAACCCCGAGTCTGCCGTACCTAGCTGGCTTCTGCTGATCGGCGGAATCGGCATCGTCATCGGACTGGCGACCATGGGGTACCGCGTCATGGCGACCATCGGCACCAAGATCACCGAACTGACGCCCACGCGCGGATACGCGGCCGAGTTCGCCGCGGCGATCACCATCGTCCTGGCCAGCCGCCTCGGATTGCCGATCTCGACGACCCAGACGCTGGTCGGCGGCGTCATGGGCGTGGGCCTGGCCCAGGGCGTAAAGGCCCTCGACCTGAGCATCCTCGGTAGAATCGCGGCGTCCTGGATCATTACCGTCCCCGTCGGCGCTTTTCTGGCGATCGTCTTTTTCTACGTTTTCCGAGCCATACTCTAGACCTGGGGCTGCGCCGGGCCTGGTCTGTCCCCGACCGGCCTGGTCCTGTCCGGCACACCGCGCAGAGCTAGCCAGAGCCTCCGATACGCCGGCCTCTCATGAACGAACTCCCGCTGAACGCCGTTGATCCGGAAGAAAATCGGACGACGCCACGCCTCAGGTTCACCCTCGTTACCACCGCGCTGATTCTGGGCGCTTACCTCGTCATTCAGGTCGCCGCGACGATCGTGGCGATAGCCATGCTCGACCTGGATCCAGCGGCGCGCATGGGCGACCTGATCGCGCTTGGCGTAATCTTCTCAGCCGTACCCTGTACGTTGCTGGTGCTGCTCACCCTCGGTCTCGCGCGGGACGTCGATCCAAAATCCTGGCTGGCCCTAGTTCCGGTCCGCGCCACGACCCTGGTTGTCTGGATGGCATTGGCCTTCGTGCTGCTGCAACTCGCCGACCTGGCCACGGTCGAACTCGGTCGCTCGCCCGTACCTCCGATCATGGATTCGATCATCGAAACCACCAGGTACACGACGCTGCTCTGGGTCGCGCTCGTGATCGCCGCGCCGGTTTTCGAGGAAGTGCTGTTCAGGGGGTTTATGTATCAAGGGCTGCGCCGCACGAGGATGGGCGCGGGGGGAACGATTGCAGTCACGACGCTGTTGTGGACATCGCTGCACGTGAGCCAGTACGACCTGTTTTTCCTCGTGTTGATCGCGCTGATCGGGATCCTGCTCGGTATCGCCCGTGAGCGTACGGGTTCGCTGTACGTACCCCTCGCCATCCACGCGTTGAACAACCTGCTCAGCATGATGCAGATGTCGGAAGTAAAGGATGCCCTCGCCAACACGATGTTCTGATCAGACGCCGAGGGCCTTCTTGTTCTCGGGGGTCAACTTGGCCAGCGTGCGCTTGAACTTGTAGTGGCCTTCTTCTGACTTGACGGGTTTGACCAACAGCACGGTCTGGACCTGCTCTTCCTCGCCCTTGTCGCTCCCCTTGGCCAACTTGGCCGCAAAGCTTCGATCCTTAGCCATTTCTGATTCCTCCGTTTCAAAACGTTTCTCTGCTACGTTTCATTGTGGCAGTATACGGTCTGACAGACTGCCCAAACTAACACATTCCTTTGACAAATGCAATAGCGAATTTACTTGACAAATTCAACAATTTAGCATAGTTTGTTATTATCGAAACACACCTACCTGAGTACCCAACTTACTTACATCTAATATACGTCAAATAATAAACGTAAAAGTCAATGCTCCCCTCATCGGCACAACCCGCGGATACGGTTTACGAGGACGGATTGCGAACCACCGCGAACCACCGCGGACGGATCGCGAACCACCGCGAACTACAGCGGACGCATCGTGAATCAACGTTCCCTGTCGAAGTATCCCAACCGGACACCCTGTCGCGAGAGGAGACGAATATCGACCTACTCGGAAATACCATGTAAATAATCATACTTACGCCTGTGGACGTCTTGCATGGCTATGGTCAATTGAGCAGCATCGTTCAGTAACTCCCTGGTAGTGTTCACGAATCTTCGCATTTACAGCAACAGATACATGCTTGGGGGATACCATGTTCAGGATTTCAGGCAACATAACAGTTATACCCGGCATACGATCTATCGCGTTTCTTTGCTTGCTGGGAACTTTTCTGATGATCAACGCGCCTCGCATAGTGGCGCAGGAGGCTTCCGACGAGACGGCTACGGACGAAGAACAAGCGACCACTACCCAGCAGCAAATGCCCGAACAGCCCGTCGTGCTGGAAGAGGAACTGGAAAGCATAACGGTGGTCGGTGCGCGGACGCAGCCGCGGACCATTACTCAATCCACCGTGCCCATCGACGTGATTCAGGTTTCGGAATTCGTCCAGCAGGGCGGATCCGATCTGGCCGACCTGATGCGGAACGTCGTACCCTCCTACAACGTCAACACCCAGCCCATCAGTGACGCGGGAACCATCGTGCGGCCCGCCAATCTGCGCAATCTGGCACCCGACCAGGTGCTCGTGCTCGTCAACGGTAAACGACGCCACCGCGCCGCCGTGATCAACTGGTACGCCAACGCCGTGGCCGAAGGCGCGCAGGGACCCGACCTGGCCGCGATTCCGGCCGTTGCGCTTGAAAGGGTGGAAGTCCTGCGGGACGGCGCCTCGGCGCAGTATGGATCCGATGCCATCGCGGGCGTGCTTAATTTCCAGCTTAAAGACAACTACGAGGGCATTTCCCTGGAGACCAAGGTCGGCAGTTTCCAGGACGGCTCCGGCAGATTCCTCGGTGATGGAGAATTGTTCCTCATTGCGGGAAACGTTGGCGTGGGCCATGAAGACGCCTGGATCAGTCTCAGCGCGGAATACGGCAACTCCAGCGAGACGGTCCGTTCGGTGCAGACGGCCTCCGGTGCGGCCCTGATCGCGGCCGGCAATCTCGACATTGCGAATCCCGAGACGTTCTGGGGCCAGCCCTTTGTTCGAAACGACCTCAAACTGTTCGCCAACTACGGTGCGGCAATTGGTGATGGACTCGAGTTCTTCGGCCATGCCAACTTTGCCAGCAAAGAGGTCGACGGCGGGTTCTATTTCCGTAATCCGCATACCCGCGGCGGCGTATACCAGGGACCCATGGTGGAGGTAGGCGGCGTGATGCGTCCTTCGCTGCTGGTCGGCGACCTGGATGGCGTGGGCCAGGGCGGCAGATGCGCACCGGTGCCCATCATCAACAACCGGCCGGACCAGGATGCCTGGTTACAGATTCGTGACGATCCCAACTGCTTTTCGTTCCTGAAGATGTTTCCGGGAGGGTTCACGCCCCGGTTCGGCGCGTTTGCGTCGGACGAGTCCGTGGTTCTTGGCATCAAGGGACGCGCGATGACCTTGATGCGCTGGGAACTGAGCGCGGCGTACGGCCGTAACGAGGCGGATTTCTTCATTTACAACACGGTTAACGCCTCCATGGGGCCGGACACCCCGACCTATTTCGACCCGGGCTCCTATATCCAGTCCGAAGTCAACCTGAACTTCGACGTAACCTATCCGGTCGGTCAGAATCTGGTCCTGGCCGCCGGCCTCGAACAACGGACGGAGACCTTCGAGCTCGTCGAAGGCCAGATCGAGTCCTACCTGATCGGCCAGCCCCTGGCCAGCCAGGGATTTACACCGGCCACCAATGGGTTTGCCGGATTCAGCAAGGTCGCCGCGGGATCATGGGACCGTTCCAACTCCGCGTTGTACGTGGAAGGCGGACTCACGCCAGCGGACCGGTGGTTGCTCGACGTGGCCGTGCGCACCGAACGATTTGAAGATTTCGGTACGACCACTAATTACAAGGTGGCTTCGAACTTCGGCTTAACCGACGAAGTGAAACTGCGCGGCAGTTACAGCACGGGTTTCAGGGCGCCGACGCCCGGCCAGCAGAACGCATTCAACATCACGACGGAGTTCGATCTGGCGTTGAACGACCTGGTGAATAACGGAACGGTGCCTTCTAACAGCCGCGCGGCCGAGTTGAAGGGCGGCAAGCCACTCGACGCGGAGAAGTCCGTGAATATATCCGCGGGGCTCGTCTTCGACCTGGGCGCCGTGAGCGCCACGATCGATTATTTCGACATCAGGGTGCGCGATCGGCTGACGGTCTCCCAGAATTTCGAGCTCACCGATGAGGAGAGGGCCCAGTTGATCGCCGAGGGCATCACCAGCGCGGCCGGGTTGCAGGGATTCCAGTTCTTTACCAACGACTTCGACTCCGCCAACAGGGGCATCGATGTCGTGGTTTCGGCGCCTGTAGGGGAAGGTACGCTGAGCCTGGCCTACAACTACACGAACCCCGAAGTCACCGATCACAATCCGGAAATCCTGGATGACCTTCAGATCAGGGCCCTGGAGGAGGGACTCCCCAAGCAACGGGGAAACCTGACTCTGACCCAGGCCCTGTCCGATAATCTGAATGCCCTGGGACGGGCCAGCTACTACGGTTCCTTTTTCGATTTTCGCGACGGCGAGACCTATGGCAGCAAGGTCCTGCTGGATCTCGAGAGTACCATTACCTTCAATGACGACCGTTCAAGGATTACGATCGGCGGGCAGAATATCCTGAACACCTATCCGGACGAGAACCCGCATGCCGCGGGCGGTCCCTCTGGAGGTCCCGGCAACAAGTACAGCCAGTACAGTCCCTTTGGCTTCAGCGGCGC
>CAZZNP010000144.1:5749-6918 GCA_964655785.1 uncultured Gemmatimonadota bacterium | reverse complement strand
ATCGACACGACGCCTGCCAACTACAACTCCTACCCAGCTACTCGCCCACCACGGCGATCACTTCGACCTCGCACCGGGCGCCGAAGGCCAGGCCGCTGCCGGCGAAGGCGCTGCGGGCCGGCTTGTTGCCGGGAAAGTACGTGACGTACACCTCGTTGAAGGCCGGCCACTCGGAGATGTCCGCCAGCATGACCGTCGCCTTGAACACCCGGTCCATGGAGGATCCGTTGGCCTCGAGCACGGCCTTGATGTTCTCCATGGTCTGCCGGGCTTCTCCCCGGATGCCCCCCGGCGCCAGGTCCGTCGTTCCGGGCGTGACTCCGATCTGACCGGAGAGGAACAGCAGGTGCCCCACGCGCACGGCGTCCGAGAAGGGCAGGTTCATGCTCGCGGTTTTCTCCGAAGTAAGGTAGACCGGCTCGTGCGAGGGCGCTGCCTGCGGCATAGCATCCGACGTCGATGCCAACTCGGGCGCTTCCGACGCATCGGACATCTCAGGCGCTTCCGGTGCCGCGGACATCTCGGGAGCCTCCGACAACTCTGGCGCATCGGACATCTCAGACGCTTCTGGCGCCGCGGACATCTCGGGCGCATCGGTCAACTCGGGCGCTTCCGGCGCCTCGGTCAACTCGGGCGCTTCCGGCGCCTCGGACAACTCAGACGCATCGGACATGGCGGGAATCTGCTCTGCCTCCTGCGAATCCGTCGTTGCATCCTGCGCCGGTTCCGCGCATCCCGCGGCCGCGAGCAGCGGCACGGCAATCAGCAGCGGCACGGCAATCAGCAGCGGCAACGCGATCACCAGCAGCGGCAACGCGCCAGACAGAAGCGGCGCGGAGGCGATCCGCAATTTCGTAACGACATCACATAGTATCCTGGTCATGCTTCACCTCGATTCGAGAAAAGTTGCCCGGCTTCCGGCCAAATTGAATACGATCGGGCTTGACCTGAGTAGACTAATGACGATTCCAGCTTGTTCCCCTTACACGGGGCCATTACATTCGAAAACAGGAATTGCTATCGACGCAATCCGTGTTATTTGTTCAGACTATCAATAAAATCCGCCGAGGCCGTTGGCTGCAAGGTCCCGTTCTGTGACGCTTCCATAAACGTCTATCATCGCCCTCCACACCGTGCCACGCGCACCCTCCACACCGTGCCACGCGCAC
>CAZZNP010000144.1:0-5649 GCA_964655785.1 uncultured Gemmatimonadota bacterium | reverse complement strand
CGCACCCTCCACACCGTGCCACGCGCACGGTCTTCCAATGAATGACATGAGAACTGTTATATTGTCTGCGCTGCTGCTCTTCCTGACCGTGGGATGCGGCGGCGAAAAAAGTGTAGCGCCGAGGACCCCGGCGGACTTCCCGCCCAGGGTCGTTGAAAGCTTCGAATCACAGACGCTGACCGCCGAACGGGATCGTCTGACGATTGATTTCGCGACGGCCTTCAGGGATCCGGAGGAGCGGTCGCTGAGATACTCGGCGGAATCGAGCGATGCAGCGGTCGCTATGGCCGCCATGTCCGGCTCGGTGCTGACGGTCACCCCGCTGGCCGAGGGAAGCGCCACGGTTTCCGTCAAGGCCACGGACCCGGGCGGGAACAGCGCTACCATCACTATCTCCATAACGGTGAACGCACCGGCGCATCCCGACGACGACGAAAGCTACCAGGCATTGGCCAGACTGGTAGTCGGCGCGGGACGCGTGGAGTTCTTCGAGCTGTCCGCGCGGGGCGCCGGAGCCTGCATTGAAGTCGATCCCGACAAGACCTTCGGCACGGGATTCGAAACGGCACGATACCGGTTTCACCATTCAAGATGGCAACGCCAGGATGAATTGGGCTGGACGACCATACAGGGAACGGTGCAAAGCGAGAACAGGCTGTGCGCGTTCACGCCGACCGGTTCCGGGCTGTACCGAATGGTCGGCGACGTTACGTTAAGCGGTCAGGGAGGACAAAGGCGATTGCGGTACGCTTCGAACGTATTGAATCACTGAGTACGTGAGAGTTTGCCTGAAAGTGTGCCATTCGGCAGCGTCACGGTAGTTTCGTCTCCCCGTTCCAGTTGTCGGGGAAGGCCATATAGGATTCGTGCGGATAGTCCTGCTCGGGAATCAGTACGTCCGGGCCGTCCGTGAAGCTCCCGGACAGGCCGGGCCCGATGAAGCCCGCCACGCCGGCCTCGGTCCGGTTACCGCCGACCACGTTTCCACCCGCCACGCCGGCCTCGGTCCGGTTACCGCCGACCACGTTTCCACCCGCCACGCCGGGCACGACCCGGTTCCCGCCGACCACCACGTCGTAGAGGCGCCAGAGCTCGTCGACGCGGATGGCCCGTCCTGGGCTTTCCGTGGGGACGCGCCGGGGCTTTCCGGTACGCTGATCGTATGAGACGCGGAAGATGCCGGCGAAGTTCATTCCGACGATGTATCCCTCGTGATCGAAGACGAGGCTGCCGCTCGTATGCCCGGTCAGGTCCAGGTTATGGCGTATCACCCGGCTGTTGACCGGAGTCGGGACCGCGTCGCCGAAGGGCCGCAGCGCGCCGATCGTGCCGTCCTTGAACGTGGCGATCGGGACGGCGGCCGGCTCGCTCGATTCTTCCTCCAGGAACCCGATCGTGCCGATGGGCTGTCCCACGCTCAGGGCCTGTGCCTGGTCCCTGGGCAGGAAAAACGGCAGGTCCGTGATATGAGCGTCGATGGATAACAGGGCCACGTCAGGGGAACCGCCGGTGCCGTCGTAATCCGGATGAACCCAGAAGGTCCTCAGCCAGTACGTATCCGGACCGCCGATCTCGGTGCCCGACTTGACGGCAAAGGCCCGGGGATTGAGATCTGCGATGAACTGGGTCGATAGAAGGACGGCCTGCACGACGCGTGCATTGGTCCAGACGGCGTTCCAGAAATGCGCGACAAATCCCGATCCCAGCACGTAGTTCTGCCCCTGTACCTGCACGCCGATCGCATAGGCCGCGTCCCCCAGGTTCTGATCCTCGATGACGTCCGACCAGTCCAGCGTTTCTCCCGGTTCTCCTTGCGGGCCCGCTAATCCCTGAATGCCCGCGACTCCCTGCGGTCCAGCCGGTCCGGCCGGTCCCGTCGGTCCCTGAGGACCCGCATCCCCCTTGCAAGCGGTTAACACAAGAAAGAACACCAGTATGCCGGCGTGACGAAACACGTGTGGGACCTCCCTTAAGTTGCCGCGATCGATTCAATATTGAATGTAGGCGCGCTATCTACGAAGTATGACGGCACAAGAGGCTCCCCGGTAGAACAAGTGCGTCGGCCAAGTAGACAGCACGTACCCCTTACCAGAAAGCTCCGCGATAGAAAAAGTACCGGTCATTCCGAGCTTAGTCAAGCCGGACAGCCAGGGGTTACTCGAATTTGATACGGCCCTCTATAGGCGACACGCGACGGTCCACCAAATCCACCTTGTCTTCTATGCGCCCCAGCCTGCTTTCAATAAACCTCTCATAGAAAATCAACATGGATACGACGCCAACAAGCAATACGGGTTTAGACCATACAACCACGTTGATCGCGGTTTGCGACGCCAATGCTCTCTCCTCAGTAAATGCAACTCGCCTGCGAAAGCGGGGCAACATCGATATTTGAAATCCCTTCAATTGTCCCTTCAGTCGAAGTCCTGACGATTATATCGAATAAAATGTTCACGAAGGATTTTCGCATCGATTTTTGCGGCCGCGCAAAACCGCGCAATGAGGCCTTCGGGTCTTGCCGACACCGATGCAATCCGTGTCGCGGGCCGTATCTCCACGTTGAGATCAAGGCCCCTGTCACCGAGTTTTCCAGTTAATTCGCCGATTTTCTCCCGGGCCATCCTCTCCGCTTCGGCCAACCGCTCATCCAGGGCGACAACTGCGTGCTTTTCGACGAACTTCCGCAGGGATTCTTCTGTCAGACCATAGTAGTCGGCAGCGAGCGTTTCCCGCAAATGGGCAGACCGCGGCATAAGCCTGGCATCCCTTAATGCGATATGCCTGCCGTCTTCCGACAACACGGGTTTGGCCGAAACCGCTATCTCATGGTCCACGTATATGCTCATGTATTCGGTGTCCAGGCCAATGGCGCCCAGAAACCGTTGGATGTAATACAAGATCCAGCCGATCCACCCCTTTGGTTCCACCTTCGCCATCACGGTCGCAACGAGGGACTCCCCGGAATCGCTCGAAAGCCTGGCAGAGGTGACTACCAGGCGGGAGTAATCACTCACGTGGACGAAGGGTTCTTCAAGATGGGCAGCGATCAGATCGTTGGCCGTCTTCCAATCTACGAATATGGGCAGGGCCAGTTCAATGATATTCCCTTCGGGGAGATCGTCGTCGATCTCGAGCGGAGGAAGCGGCTGAACAGACGGCGGCGGTTTGTTGCCTATCACCAGGTCCGTCTTGGCAAATACGGAGACTCCGAAGCCGAGGCCGTCTTCGTTCAAGCGCAGGTTCGTGGCCCCGATCCTTGTCGGCCTGGCCACGAACCACGCCGGCGGACTACCCGGCAGTCGCTCGATCGCTACGCGGTCGACGCGATGCATGCCTTTCCATATCCGCTCCACTTCCTTTCGCACGAACCGACCATCCGCGAATCTGGTGTTGATCTGTTCCTCCATGTGCGCCAGATACTTGTCCAGGGCTTGCTGGGATTGTCCTTTGACACTTACTTCAATACCTAGAATCTTCATCTTCGCATCATTTACCCAGGCGCTGGCCTTTGCGTTGGGATACACGCGCCAGCCCTCCACTAGCCAGGGTCGCATCGACAACGCCACGTCAATCGTGAGATTGGGGCCGGCGCTGAAGTCGGTTCCGATCAGACTCCTGCCCTTGACCTTGACACTACCGGTTACCGTGGTCCTGGCCTGAATCAGGTGCGCTCCCGTGACCAGGGTAATCGGGCCGCGCTCCATCGACCACCTGATGTGTTCGCCGAAGAGCATCAAAGCGTTATACGTTTGTCTGCCTTCCATCCGTTCCGGCACCGCGCGGTTGAGCAGTTCTTCAAGGACATCCTTCGGAACATGCAACCACAGAACGGCACGGGTGCCGCTGCAGTCCGCGCGTACCGACGCGGTCCCGCAGACCGTCAAGCCCAGGATCATCGCGAGCACTGAAAACGCAGTATGCATAAATCGTTTTCCGTTTAAGGAGCCGAATAAGCGGGGATTGACCTTAACGGCCGTTTAACCATTTCATGACGCTGCTATCGAGTGGGCTTCTACCCGGCAGGCAAATGTTAGGCGGGGGCCAATCTGACCGGCTGACGACGTTTTGCGCGGAAGAATCGTTGAAATGACGGGGAGCGATTCACTCAGAGATGCCTTATACTATAGAACCGACAGAACGAGATCGGCCAGGTATGCGCATAAAAAACCGTCCGCCCTGTTCGGTCGCTAAAGCTCCTACTAAGGACGGACGGGAAGATACACGTTTCAACTGTGTATTCTGTATTGTCGTGTATTACTCATCGGAAAGTGATCCTGGAGTCTGGTGAGTGGCCATATCCTTGGCAGGCACAGCCACTCACAGATCACAGGACGCTATCCAAAGCCCGGCTTATGGGACCTCGGATTATCCCGATGTTAATTGGACGCCGGGGCGGCCTTGACTTCAACATTAAACAAAATCCGAATAGGGTCGGCACCGGTAGCCGTGAGCGTAACGATAGCCGTGTTTTTTCCCGCGTCAGCCGCGACAGGAGAACTAGGACCAGGAGTAACGGTGACTATTGGAGCTGCAGTCCCACCAGCTGTTGCGGTAACGGTAGCAGAATCGACCGAAACTACGTCCGAGTTGCTTGATACTACACTGACTACGCCGCCGATCCTCTCATTGGAAACGATATCGTACAGAAACACCTGGAACGCGGTGTTCGCCGGAACCCAAGCCGGGGTATCTGCGCCCAGATCCCAGACGAAACTGTTGCCGTTGCTAGAAGTCGACGCCCTGAGGAAAGCGGTCTTGGTCTGTCCAGTGACGCTAACGTCGATACTGCCGCTCACGCCTTCGACCGTAGCCGATATCGAGGCATCGCCTTCGCCGGCGCCGGTGATCGTAGCTTTGGCGCCCATCTCAACCAGCTTTTTGTCGGCGTCCTTCGTCTGCGCCACAGTGGCAACGCCCGTATCGTCGCTGCTCCAGGACCAGTTAGAACGCACAGCAACCGTTTCGCCGTCCGCATTCTGGGCCACGGCTGTAATTTCGGCGGTAGATTGGCCCGCCGCCAAAAAGTACTCGCTTTCGGCCGCATCATCACCAACCATGAAAACGACCTTGGTTACTGGCTTGGTGACCGTGACGGTGAGCTTGGAGGAAAGACCGGCGACCGCCGACGAAGCCGTGATCTCGGCCGTGCCAGGCCCAATGGCGGAAATCATGCCGTCTTCAAGCATGATGGCATCGTTGTCGTCCTTGGTGACCGCCAAAGTGACAGTAGCCGAAACACTGGCGAGCTTCATGCCGCTCTGCGCACCGACAACGGCGCTGACCTCTTGATCTTCGCCGACCCTTAAAATGCTCGTCTGGTTGCCCATAGCAGCGTCACCGCCATCGAGCACCCAGGCGATGTGGTGGGCCTGTGCCAGCTCGATAGGATCGATTCCGCCGGTGTCCAAACCTTCACCAGCCGGGCCTTGAGGACCTGCCGGACCTTCGGGGCCTGCCGGACCTGGCTCACCCGGATCGCCCTTATCGCCCTTATCGCCCTTGGGACCCGTCGCACCGTCAGCACCAGCCGGACCTGCCGGACCTGCCGGACCTGCCGGACCTGCCGGACCCGTCGCACCGTCAGCGCCATCAGCACCTGCCGGACCTGCCGGACCCGTCGAGCCCTGCGGACCAGCCGGACCTGCCGGA
>CAZZNP010000143.1:5770-7040 GCA_964655785.1 uncultured Gemmatimonadota bacterium | reverse complement strand
ACCTGCCGGACCTGCCGGACCCGTCGAGCCCTGCGGACCAGCCGGACCTGCCGGACCCGCGGCGCCTGCTGCGCCGGTCGGACCCGCCGGACCCGTCTTACCTTCGCATCCATACATACTGAGAGCGAACGCAATCAGTACTACTATGAAGTAATGCATCTGTATCTCCCGTAGATGAGAACTGCACTTTACAATCTGCTCATGTACATAAGTAAGCAATCTATATGCGCTCCTTTCCCATATGCCCTCATCGTGGCATGGACACTAAAATCCAAGTGGTAATCTGATGAATGTATGAAATGATGCCCAACTCCACTTATCGCGTGAAACGTTGTATTCGATAACCGCGCCCAGCCTGTTCCAGACCGTACCGATTCCGGCGTTCACTACCCAGGCCGTCTCGCTGTCCTCGTCGCCCATGACCCTGTACGAACTCCCTCCCATTGCCTGGACGAAACAGAACATGTCGTCATCGGAGGTGGTAGACACTCTCAACCCGGCCATGACCGGGAGGGACGTGTAATCGCTGTTGTGCCTGTCGAGCGACAAGTTGCCGATAAACTGAAACCGGTCGCTTAAATCCCCTGCCAACTCAACCCGTGCGCCATATCCGATACCCGAATCGGTGAAATCGGCAAGGCAGGAATAGGACCTGCTGCCGGACACGCCCAGGTTCAGATCCAACTGGGCGTATGCATTATGACTTACAAGCGTGGCAATCAATAACAGTACTACTCTTGCCATCTCTCCTCCGCCAGAAGTGCGCGTTTTCATCCCATATAATATGGTTTGTTACTCTAACGCAAGGAAAAAATGAATCTTTTTACCGCGTCGCAACACAATTATTCAGGCCCGTGCTGCAACCATAACTCCAACTGACCGTATAAGTTTTCAAAGAACCGGCTTTGAAGCCGACCCGGACAGCGACAGTTCGATCCGCCATCCTTCGTGAGTAATTGTAGTCAGTCAATGTCGGTTTAGTAGTCCGTTGATGGTCCGGCCATACCCGAAAGGAATCCCCTGCTTCATAATGGATCCCTGCCGATAAGTCAAATACTAATTGCAAGTATAGTGTCGGCCTCCCGGACTGTCAATACCTTTTCGACAACAATTTACGAAACGCTTTCGCCGGTTACTCGTTACCCTTAGATTATGTAAGGAGGTGAAGGAACCAGTAAGATTATTGTATGTATACGATCTTTAGTACACAAGTCAATAATGAAATCTGAGGGACATTATTTACATATTTTACACAAAAAGTAAAGTTGAA
>CAZZNP010000143.1:0-5670 GCA_964655785.1 uncultured Gemmatimonadota bacterium | reverse complement strand
ATAATGAAATCTGAGGGACATTATTTACATATTTTACACAAAAAGTAAAGTTGAATCCTGGCGGACTGTTGCCAGACGGTTGTTGCGGCCCGGTGTGCGGCCTGCCGCGTTGCGGTTTTTGCGGCCCGGTATGCGGCCCGCCATGCTGATCGGTGTTATGGCCCTGCTGATGGTATTTCGCCCGGGACCTTCCTTCGCCCAGTTCCTTCCCACGGGGGGAGGCTTTGGACCGGGTACGGGCGCGGCCGGCGCCGAGGCCGATTCGACCGAACAGCCGGTGATCGAATACAACGCGAACAACGTCGAGTACGTGTTCAGCGACAGCACGCTGGTGATGACCCAGAACGCCGAGCTGCAGTACGGCGACATCCGGCTGACGGCCGGCCGGTTGAGGTTCCACACCTATACCGAGCTGCTGACGGCCGACTTCCTGCCCCCCTCGCCGGACCTCGATCCCGAGACCAACACCTATCCCAGGTTGGAGGACGCCACGAACGTCGTGGTCGGGGAACGCATGCAGTACGACATGAAGACGGGCGAAGGGCAGATATGGATGGGCCGCACCCATTACCAGGAGGGGTTCTTCAACGGCAACGTCATGCGGCTCAACGCCGACCGGTCCTTCGAACTCGAGCACGGCACCTACACCACCTGCGACAATCCGAACCACCTGCACTACTACCTCAAGATCAACGAGGCCAAGGTCGTCCCCGAGGACAAGGCGGTCGTCCGGAACATGACGGCCTACATCCTGGGCATCCCGGTGATCTACCTGCCCGTATACGTCTTTTCGGTGAAGAGCGGCCGGCAGTCCGGGCTCACGGTGCCGAACTACGGCAGCGGCGTGGAGGAGGGCCGGTACCTGCGCAACCTGGGCTACTACTGGGCGCCGAACGAGTACTTCGGCATGAAGGTCACCGGGGATATCGAGGCCAAGACCGGGTTCCTGCTGAGACAGCAGTTCCAGTTCCGGCAGGACCGCCGGATCAGGAGCTCGGCGAGCGGTTCCTGGCGGACGGGTTTCGGCGGGAAGACGACCGGCTGGGACGTGGCCGCCCGGCACCGGCAGGAAATCGTCCCCGGCCTGACGGTGCGCGGACAGGCCAACTTCGCCAAATCGCTGCGGTACCTGCATTCGACGACGCGGGGGACGGACCCGGGCCTCCTGCGGTCCACGACGCGTTCGAGCTTCGCCATCGACAAGCGGTTCGGCCGGAACAGCCTCAACCTGAGCGCCTCGACGAGCGGCCAGACCGGCAGGCCGAGCCGGCCGACCACCACGCTCAGGTTCCGGTTCGCGACGCGGCCCATCATCAAGCCGCCCCGGCCGACCCGGCGGGGCAGCATGCCGGACTTCAGCCGGCCCCGCACGGTGATCGAGGACCGCTGGTACCATTCCATTATGTTCGGGTTCAACAACTCGCTGCGGAACCGAAGGAACAATATACGGACAGGCATAGACACGACCTATACCGGTCCGGATACCCGGTACAACTACCAGCACGAATCCATCAGGACTTTCGCCAACACCTTCAACCTGAGCGCGCCGCAGAAGATCGGGGGCTGGCTGAAGATCCGCCCGCATGCCAGCTACGAGCGCGCCTGGGAGCAGAATACGGAAGAAGAAGACCAGGGGATCGAAACGGAGGAAGACCACACCGTGGGCATGTCGGTCAACACAACGCTCTACGGCCTTTTCCAGCCGAAGATCGGCCGACTGACCGCGGTGCGCCACGTGGTCACGCCTACCGTCGACTTCAGGCAGACCGGGGGGACGCGGGTCAGGAAGCAGGTGCGTTTCTCCGTGAACAACATCCTGCAGGCCAAGACCGAACACGACAACCGCGAGAAGAAGTACAACCTGATGTACGTCCGCGCCTCGACGTCCTACGATCTCAATGCCGATACGCGGCAGTTCGACGACCTTTCGACCAGCGTGCGCATCCCGAGCCGCCGGCTGAACCTGAACCTGTCGATGAACCACGATTTCTACGATCCGGAGACCGACGAGTTCCGCCGGCCGTGGCTGGACCGCCTGACCGTCAGCGCGTCCTTAAACCTGGTCGGGCCCCGCAGGGACCGGCGCGGCGACGGCTTCGGGGACGACGAATACTATGACGACGGATACGGCGACAGTTATTCGAGCGGGAGCAGTTTCGGGTCGAGCAGTTTCGGGTCGAGCGGATTCAGTTCGGGCAGTTTCGGGTCGAGCAACTTCGGGTCGAGCGGTTTCGGAGGCGACTCCGGTTACGGCGGGTACGGCGACGACCGGTTCAGCCAGCGGTTCTCCCAGGTGAAAGGCCCCTGGACGGTCCGGCTGTCCCATCGCTACTCGGTCCGGCGCTCGGCGCCCGACGACGATTTCAACACCAGCGCCCACGAGATCCGCGCCGTGAACCGGTTCGCCCTGGCCGACATCACGAACCCGCTCCGGCTCTCCAACCGCGTGACCGACCCGTGGCGCGTCCAGCACTCGATCAACTACGATTACCGCCGCAAGGAGATCGTCTCCCACAGTATCGACCTGTACCGGCCGCTGCACTGCTGGGAGTTCACTTTCCGGTGGGTGCCCAACGGCCTCAACAAGGGGTTCTACTTCCGGATCAACCTCGTGGCTCATCCGGACGTGAAGTTCGAGCAGGAACGGCGGAGCGGGGGCGGGGATGGTTTCTAATGGAGGGGCGGGTTCTAGCGGACGGGCGGTTGGTGGCGAGGAGTTCTAGTGGACGGGCGGTTGGTGGCGACTACTGGCGACGAATGGGGGAGAAGAGTTCTAGCGGCGGGGCGGGGCATTCGAAAATCACCATATAAGTTGACAACATCAGCAATTCCCGTAGAATACCATAGAAACGGCCTTGTCGGCCGGTATGGCAATCGAGTTAGCTTAATGTATCCGTGATATGGATGGCGACCTCGATACAATGGACAAAACGGATCGGTCGTCGAATAGACCGAAGACGTACAAGAGGTGAAGACCGTGTCTGTTAAAGCAGGATTGTTCTGGTCAAGAAAGGTTCTCCCTAATGCATGGCCTCTCTTGGTAGAGTCTGTGAGAGATGTAGCGGAAACCGACATAAAATCCCAGGGCACTGCTGAAGATTTTGCCAAAGACAACATGATTTTTATCATCATGGATTTCCTCTTTCACCGAATAGAACAAAAGATACAGAGAACACCTGATGACAAAGAGATTGATCCGGAAAGCACCATCTCCATCGCCTTAGAAGGAATGGAGGATGGACTGGTGAAAATGGCCCAGAGCTTCGATCCCCCCTTCGTCGATTTCTACGAATATGCGGAGAAGGTACAAAAACTGAGGGAGCGGATACTGATGCACGATGGGCTGGCGTCTCCGGTCATTGGCAACCTGATTACCGATGTCAAGAGTTACAGGCGGGCCATGCCGGAGGATTGATGAATTGCCCGTTTCCGTTGCCACAGGCGTTTCGCGCTACCAAAGCATACTTCAGAAGCATTAAACGTATTCCCTACTTTCGTCGATCTGAATTGGAAAAGGTCATCAGACAATTCACCGCTGGGAATCCAGAAGAAAAATACCGTCCGAAGAAACTCAAATCCAATGTCGACAATCTTTACTGAATCAAAATCAAGGATCATCGTCTCGTCTACGCTTTAGAAAAGGAAGATTCTCGATACATCGGCAAACTGCTCTACGTAGAGAAACGATCTCAAGATTACCGAAAACTGAAGGCTTCGTCGTAATTACTCGTGGATAACTTCCTTAGCCTGCCCCTCTGACTGCCAGGCCTTCATTTTGCTCTTTTCGACAACAATGCCAACACGAAAACTATCATCCATGCAGAGCGACATTAAGTTGATTAAACGGACTCTCGGCGTCGTGCTGGCGTGTGTCGTCGTTCCGCTGATCAAGTCGTTGCTAGAGTAGACTACACCCCCCGGAACCACCTCCCTCTCAACGCTCCAGCAGAAACGCGCCGGCCATGGCGCCGGCAGCACAGATGCTGACCAGCCCGTAGCGGACGTCGCGCCTTTGCATCTCGCAGGCCAGGGTCGTCAGGATGCGCGTGCCCGTGGCCGCCCAGGGATGGCCCACCGCGATCGAGCTGCCGTTTACGTTCACCCTGTCCCAGTCGAGCTGCCCGGTCGGCGCACCCTTCCAACCCCGTTCCCAAGCGGCCGCGCTGGCTAAGGCCTGGGCCGCGAAGGCCTCGTGGATCTCGACCAGGTCCATGTCTTCCATGGCCAGGTTTCGGCTTTCCAGGAGCCGGGGCACGGCGATGGCCGGCGCCATGAGCAGGCCCTCGGATGGGTCGTGGGCGGCGTAGGCCATGCCCCCGATGTACGCCAGCGGTTCCAGGCCGCAATCGGCGGCTTTCTCCTCGCTCATCAGCAGCACCGCGGCGGCGCCGTCGGTCACGGGCGAGGAGTTGCCCGCGGTCAGCGTCCCGTGCTCCGGATCGAAGACGGGCTTCAGCGCGGCCAGGGCCTCGAGCGAGGTGTCGGCCCGCGGTCCGGAATCGGTCTCCTCGCCCAGCATCGGATGGATCTCCCCGGCGAGCTTATCGCGCGCGGCCACGGCGTTTTGGTGGCTGGCCAGGGCGATCTCGTCCTGCCGATCGCGCGGTATGTCCCACTCCTTGCAGGTCAGCTCCATGTGCTCGCCCATGGTCAGGCCCGTGGACGGCTCGCGGAAGAGGTCCATGGACGCCCGCGTCAGCGAATCGACCCCGCCGGCCAGACCGACGTCTATACGGCCGCCGGCGATGGCGTCGGCCACGACCGTGACCGCCCTTAAGCCCGTGATGCAGTAGGACGCCACGGTATGGGCCTCGGCGTTGATCGGCAGCCCCGCCTCGAAGACGAGCTCCCGGGCCAGGTTGGGCTTCAGGAGGTCGGGCGTCATCGTGCCGAAGACGACGGATTCGATCAGTCCCGGGTCGATCCCGCTCCGGTCCAGCATGCCGCCCGTGGCGTGGACGGCCATGGCCAGGGAATCGAGTTCGGCGAAGGCCTTGCCCGACTTGATGAAGGGCGTTCTGCCGCCGGCGACGATGGCGACGCGCTTGGTGGCGTAGGGCTTGTTGGCGACGCGCTGGTTGGCGACTGCGACGCGCTGGTTGCTCATGGAAGGTGCCTTTCCTGGCTAAGAGGCGATGGCCGGTACGTGAAGTTCAAGTGGCGTCTAATGTTCTGTCCCAGAAATAGACATACATAATCGTTCGATTTTGTGGAGGATCGATTCCTGAGTGGCGGTCCAGACGAAAGGCTTAGACCTCTGGTTGTAGTTGTCCGTGAAGGTATGGATTCGTTCGATGAGTTCTTTCACGGATCTGAAAGACCCCCGCCTGATGGCCTTTTGCGTGATGATATTGAACCAGATCTCGACCTGATTGAGCCAGGATGAGTAAGTCGGGGTAAAGTGGACATGGTATCTGGGTCGTTGCGAAAGCCATCGCTTTACCCTGATGTGTTTGTGCGTACAGTAATTGTCGATGATCAAGTGCACATCGAGTCCTTCAGGGACGTTTTCATCGATGTGGTTGAGAAACTGCAAGAACTCCTGGTGGCGGTGTCTGCGCTTGCGATTGTAGAGTTTGTCGATGAAGTAGCCGATGCGTGCTCGGGCTTCTTCCAGGGATGCGTACTCGTAGAGATAGACCTCCTCGTATTTGAGGGTTCTGATGAAGC
>CAZZNP010000142.1:1803-7041 GCA_964655785.1 uncultured Gemmatimonadota bacterium | reverse complement strand
ATCGGCGGCGCGGCATACATGGCCGGACTGCTGGCCAGAAATTGCAGGAAGGATCTCCTGGAGGCAAGGGTCGAGGCGGCGTCCGTTGTCATTTTTCTCCTCCTGCGATCTGGCTTATTATATGGCCTCGCGACTGCGGAGCGATGTCCGAAATGTGGGTAAGGCGCATGCTGGTTGTTGTCGCAGGGATCGTCCTTGCCGGTTGCGCATCAACGCCCCCCGCCAATACCGCCAACGTCTGCGACATCTTCGTGGAAAAACGCTCCTGGTACCGGGACGCACGGCGCGCATCCCAGCGCTGGCAGGTGCCGGTGGGCGTGCTGATGGCGTTCACTTACCAGGAATCCAGCTTCCGCGCCCGGGCGCGCCCGCCGCGGCGGCTCCTGCTCGGCTTCATCCCCTGGACACGCACGGCGGATGCCTACGGCTTCGCCCAGGCCACCGACGCGGCGTGGAGCGACTACACGAATGCCACCGGCCGCCGCGGCGCCAGGCGCAACAACTTCGGCGACGCCATCGACTTCGTGGGCTGGTACAACGACCTGAGTTACCGCCGCAACCAGATCGACAAGACCGATGCCTACCGCCTGTACCTCGCCTACCACGAGGGCCACGGCGGATACTCGCGGCAAACCTACAGCGACAAGGCCTGGTTACTGGATGTCGCGCGAAATGTCGCGACCCGGGCCGACGAGTACGGCACCCAACTGCAGGGCTGCGAACGCCGCCTGCAGCGGCGCTGGTGGTGGCCGTTCTGAGGGACGGCCGTCCCGGCAAGTCTTCCGTACCGAATTACTGACCCGCGAAACCAGAGAGGGTGCCCCACAGACACCCTCTCTTCGGATCGTATTGAGTGACCGCCTACAACCCCCCGGGGCCGCATTCGTTAGCCAAGTAGCTCTCTATTGACGACAAGACGGCAAGATGATGTTGCGGGAACCAGGGCAGACTGTGCCAGAGGTCGACGATCTCCATGTACTTCACGTCCTTGCCCGCGCGCCGCAGTGCATTGACGAATTTCTCGGACTGGTCGATGGGTACCCGCTGGTCCCGATCGCCGTGGAAGACGAAAATGGGGATCTCGGCATCCTCCACATGGTCCAGCGGCGACATGCCGGCGATGGTCGGATTCTGGAACTGGCGAGTAAATCGGCCTTCGAAGGTAATCCGGTCGAAACTCCGCAATTCGGAAAGGCCGGCACCTGAAATAGCGCACTGATACGGCGAATTCTGACGCACGCTGGCTGCCATAGCGGCGAATCCGCCGTAGGAGTATCCGTATATCGCGATACGATCCGCTTCAGTAATCCCCTGGTCAACCAGCCATCTGGCGCCGTCATCCTTGTCGTCCTGCATCTTCTGGCCCCACTCCCGGTCACCCGCGCGCCAGAGTCGCTGGCCCCAGCCGTCGGATCCGCGATACTGCGGCTGGAGCACCGCATATCCGCGGTTTGCAAGGAATTGCGCCCAGAGGTCCCAGCCAAGGATATCGCGCGCCCAGGGACCGCCGTGGGGCATGACCACGGCCGGATAGGGTGGGTTGCCTTCCGCCGGAAGCGTGAGGTACGCGGGGATTTCGAGCCCGTCCCGCGCTTCGTAGGTGACATATTCCATGTCGGCGAGCTTGTCCGGTTCCAGGAAGGGATACCTCCGCCCCAGGGGCACGAGTTGCCGGCCGTTGACCAGCAGATGGTAGGCGCCCCCCTCCCTGTCCCCGGTCGTGCGCACCACCATGACCGTCAGGTCGTCCGACATGGACATGATGTCATGCGCGTTTTCCTCTCCCAGCGCTTCGTCGAGCCGGTCGGAAATGTCCTGGTACGTGGGCGAGATGTAGTGAATCCAGCGCTCCGCGTCTCTCCCCGTATAACCGATAACCTCACCCAGGTTGTCGGGATTGGTCGCGATCCGAATGCCGGTCGCCTCGATGTCGAGTCCGCCGTACAGCGGCTCGCCGAGCTCGCGCGTGATCAGGTCATAGGTACGCAGGACTGCCTTGTCGCGCCCCGTATTGTCAACCATATAGACACGCCGTCCATCGAGATCGAAGCCTTGCGGCCACATGCCCTCCCTCTCGACGGCTACAAACTCGTGGTGCTCCTCCCACTGGCCGGTTTCAGGATGGATATAGGAAAATACCAATCGTGTATTGTCGCGCGTTCCCTCCATTTCACTCCTGCCGCGGATCTCGCCGAACGCATCGGCAACAATGTCCTCTCCCGCTGCGCCCCGAAAGATGCGCCTGGCATTGAAGTTTCGAAGATTGACCTCGTAGACCTCCCTGCCGAACTCATAGTTGATTCGCAAGGCGAGAAATCTGTCCCGATCGTGCGGCAGGATGTCGAAGATGCCCTTGCCGCCGTCTTCGGTCTCCAGAAGCTCCCGCCACCGCTCGTCGCCGCGGTCATCAATGATGTAGAGCTTGTCCCGGTACCACTGGGTAGGTCTGCCCCCGGTACGAATGTCGAACGTCTGCCGCCCGATGACATACAGGTATTCATCGTTGAGCCAACCCACCGCCAGCGCCTTGACATCGGGCGGACTGAAGCGCACGGGCGCAACCGAAAGGTCCTCCGTCTGCCAGACGGTAACCTGCGGGGGCGCGTTGATATCCGACAGGGTCAACGCCACCAGCTGGTTGCCGTCCGGGCTGACGCCGACGCTGGAAATCACCGGATCGTGAATCCAGGCGTTCATGGGAATAATCTCCGCCCGCACGGGGCCGCCCGAGGCTAGAGCCCAGACAAAGGCACAGAGGAACAAAGTGCGTGGACTGATCATCATGTAAGGATTCTCCCTGCGTTCGGGCGCCTAGAATTCCCTGGCAACCTGCAGCACGAACGTACGGCCGAACAGATCGTACCCGACGCCGGGCAAGGTGTTGAAAATGCGCTGGGTTTCGTCTCGGGGAACGCTGTCCGCCACGAGCGGCGGCTGTTTGTCGAAAATGTTGCGAATCGTGCCGGTGACGAGCCAGTTGGCGTTCGACCAGCGGGCGGAAGCCGTGTGCTCCCAGTGGTTGTCCGTCCAGTGCATCCGGTCCACGTTGGTCGTGCCTGGATCGTAGACGGGATCCGCCGCCGAATGACCGATGAAGTTCATGCGCCAGAAGAACCGCCAGTCCCGCCAGTCGATGATCGTATCCATCACGCCGGTCCATTTCGGAAAGCCGAAATTCTCGACGCTGTTCCACACTTCGTCGAAGAGATGGGTGGTCTGCTCCTTGAGAATCGCGATGGTGCCCTCGACCCTCAACTCGAAAGTGGGAAACGACCGCTCCCACACAAAGTCGGTATCGAAGCCGCGCGTGAACCGCCGGCCGACATTCAGGAGCGACGCGTCCACATCGGTAAGGAATCCGTCGCCCCCCCGGGGACCAATGCGGCTGCAGAATGGATTTGACAATCCCTCCGAGCCGTAGCACGTGCCGAGTACGTAACCCACCGAGGGATCCTGCACGGTATTCTCCAGTTCGATTTCGAACCAGGTGAACGCCAGGGACAGGCCCAACTGGTCCCGGGGCTCCGGTTGCAGCACGATTCCCGCGGTCCAGGCCTCGGAGGTTTCCGCGAGGAGATTCGGGTTTCCGCCGATGACGCTGCGGATGCTCGGAACACCCTGGTCGCCGTGGTCGGGCGGCAAGCCCTGAGCTTCGCAGTTCCGGTAGACGATGTCGTCCGGATCGTACACATCTCCGTAGTTGACGCACGGATCGGCGAGTCCGTTGGAAAAGCCCGTCTGGTTGGCCAGATACTGTTCGAACAGGTCCGGCGCCCTGAAAGACGTGCCGGTCGTGGCCCGGAAGCGAATCTGGGGCCGCACCTGATAGTCCAGCGCCATCCGGTAGGTGGTGTCGTCCCCGTAGGAATCGTAGTCCGTCCACCGTCCGGAACCATTCACCACCAGTTCCTCTGCCCAGGGCATGCGGGCCAGCAGCGGGATTTCAATCTCCGTAAAGACTTCCCGGACGGTATCGTCGCCGGTGGTGATGCCCGATGACGTGAGGCCCCAGAGATTGTCGCCCTGGGATTCAGTGTCGGGCACATCATGAATATCCTCGGTGCGCGTTTCGAAACCGATCACCGCGCTCACTTCCTCACCGTTGGGCATGTCGAGCAGCCTGCCGGTGGCATAACCGGAGAACTGTCGGCCCTTGTAGGTCGTCTCGCCGAGGAGATTCTTGCCAAGGAAGTTGAGGACATCGGCCGGCAGGCGACCGTGGAGCAGCGCGTCCTCGGTAAACAAGTTTGCCGGTACACACCCCGGGATGGAGTTGTCGGCGCATACCAGGTTGCCGTCGGCATCAAGCGTTGCATTGACTGACGCGTTTACCCGGTCGTTCAGCCAGTTCGACGACCAATAGGTCCCGTTGGAATGGCTGACGCCGATATAGGCGTCGTAGCTCCAAGTGGCCGAAAAATCTCCCTGCAGACCGACGAATGCATTGGAACGATTCACCTCGTTTCCGGAGTTGGGATCTTCCAGCTCGTAGCTGGGAAGGACGGGCCGGACCGTGAAGCCCCGCCCGAGCGCGGCACCCAATGGCCCGTAGATGCCGAAAGGATTGGTTGGATTGGTAGCCGGCACTGTGGGGAAATACTGCCGGTAGCCGGTATTGTAGCTCGTCGTTCGCCGATTCCAGTAGAACTCGTAATATACGTTTGCGCTGCGACCGCCTATATCGAAATCTCGATCCGCGAACGACGTGACGGAAAATAGCTCGCGTTCGGGGACGAGGGACTGAAGCGCCGGCCCCCTGGTGTCACGATAGAATTCTCCTTCGTTGTCCCAGAGCGGTTCCGGATCGTCCGGGTCGCTGGTCGGATCCCAGCCGTGAACCGGAACATCGGTATAGTAGGGTACTCCGTACGCCTGTGGACCGGAGAAGTAAGGGTTGGAGGGATCCGGCTGGGTAAGGCTGGGCTCGTAGCGCACCCAGCCGAACGGCGAAAGGACAAAACCGTAGAGCATTCCGAAGCACAGCGGTTCGCCGGTCTCGGGATTGGTATTGTCAATCACTCCGTCTCCGTCCTGATCGGTAAACCGGGGCCGCCTGGGGCATCCGGCCCAGGACCGGTCGGCCGCCGTCATTTCCTGCCGCTGCTCGTAACCCGCGGACACGCTGAGCGACCAATCCGACTCCACCAGACCCCAGGTAAAGTCGCCACTAAAGATTTCACTGCCGCCTTTCTGCGGAGAGAACCCCTCGAAGTTGAGCTGCAACCCCTCGAATCTCTG
>CAZZNP010000142.1:0-1703 GCA_964655785.1 uncultured Gemmatimonadota bacterium | reverse complement strand
GGCGCCTCCTGTTCCTCCTGCTCGTCTTCCTGTTGCGCCAAAGCGACAAACGGTAACAGGCAGACCATTCCAATGAAAGCTGCGAATCTGGTTGATGAGTGGAGTTTCATGGCTTACTCCTCGTCTGTATCTGTGATATTGGGAAATTGTACTCCAAGATTTCCGATCCATCAGCGGAACAGCTTCACGGAACAGTCTCTTGCATTCGTCTTTCGGACAACTTTCGGTTTCGGTGCGCTACGTGCAACAATCGGCAATCGCAAGGTCCCGCGGACCTGGCGAGCCGGTACAATCGAGCTTCCAACCAACCGAGGTAGCCAGATGAAGCGTCCAGCCATTGTCAAGTTCGGTATTTTCGCGGTCGCCATGATCGTCTCCTGGATGGTCGGCGCCAACATCGCGCCCACCTGGACCGTCGAACAGATTTCGCTGGACGTTCAGGCCGATCCCGCCGGTGCGCTGTTCTATATGTCGGGCGGGGACCAAAGCTATTTCGAGGCCGTTCCCGCAGACCAGTCGCAGCTCGATCCCGCGTCGGTCACCGGCTCTACCACCCCGCCGCCAGTCCAGGAAGAGTTCGTCTCGGCGGTGGAGGTTCGCGACGGGCAGGCGCAGGACGTCTACTACCAGCGCACGGCCCGTTTTCACTGGGGATTCTGGTCGCTGCTGCCGGCTCTGGTTGCCGTGGTGCTCTGCTGGATCACCAGGGAACCGGTCACGGCCCTGCTGAGCGGGATCCTCTCCGGCGCACTGATTCTCGGCCGCTACGACCTCTCCGGCGAAGTGCTGATACCGTCTCTGGCGACCACGAGCGCCGCCGGAATACTGTTGTTGTATCTCTGGCTGTTGGGCGGCCTCATGGGAATCTGGTCGCGCACCGGCGCCGCCCAGGCCTTCGCGGAATTCGTCACGGCACGCTTCGTCAGGGGCCCCAGAACCGCCAAGCTGGTCGCCTGGATGCTGGGCATCGTCTTCTTTCAGGGCGGAACGGTCAGCACGGTACTGGTGGGCACGACCGTCAAACCCATCGCGGACAAGGAAAAGGTCAGCCATGAGGAACTGGCCTACATCGTGGACTCCACCGCCTCGCCCATCGCCTCCCAACTGGCGTTCAACGCCTGGCCGGGCTACGTGCAGGCGTTCATCTTCGTTTCGGGTGTCGGCTTTCTGGCCACCGAGGCGGACCGCATTGCCTTCTTCTTCCAGAGCGTGCCGTTCTGCTTCTACGCGATCTTCGCGGTGCTGGGCACGTTTCTTCTCAGTATCGAGAAACCGTTCTTCCTGGGCAGCCAATTGCGCGAAGCCATGGACCGGGCCCGCACTACCGGGCGGCTCGACGCGCCCGGGGCCGATCCGCTGAGTTCCAGGGAATTGCAGGGCAGCAACGTCCCCGAGGGCTACACGCCCCACGTGATCGAGTTCTTCCTTCCGCTGGGCACGCTGATCGGGCTGGCGGTGCTGACCTTCGTGGTCTACGGCTCGCCCAACGTGCACTGGGCGTTCGGCGCGGCGCTGGCATTGGCGGCAGGCATGGCGCTGGCCAAGGGGATGTCCCTCAAGGACCTGATCGCGGGCTTCCATGACGGCATCAAGGGCGTCGTACTCGGCTCCGTCATTCTCCTGCTCGCCATCACGATCGGCGGCCTCAGCCAGCAAACCGGCGGCGGCATCTACCTGGTGGACCAGCTCGGCGACAGCATCCC
>CAZZNP010000141.1:2546-7431 GCA_964655785.1 uncultured Gemmatimonadota bacterium | reverse complement strand
GATGCGATGTCCGGCGTGTGGCATGTTGAACAGCCACGTTGTAGATTCCCGAACCATCCAGAGCGGCAGAACGATCCGCAGACGGCGCGAGTGCCTGTCCTGCACCAAGCGGTTCACGACCTATGAAGGCATCGAGGAAGAAGAACTGATGGTGGTGAAGTCCGATGGCCGCCGTGAGGTCTTCGACCGCGGGAAGATCATGCACGGATTGAAGCTGGCCTGCACGAAACGCATGATCTCCGCCGACCAGCTCCATGAACTCGTGGACCGGGTGGTCTACTACGTGAGCAACCTCAACGAACGCGAGATCCCTTCCGAGAAGATCGGCGAATTCATCATCCGGGAATTGCGTAAAATCGACGAAGTGGCCTACGTGCGATTCGCCTCGGTCTACCGCGATTTCCAGGACCGGAGCGAGTTCCAGGATGAGCTGGAACAGCTCGAGAAACAGGAACTGGCCTCGGTCGCGAAGGATCAAGCCGAACAGGACTAGTTAATTGAATTGAATGCCTGGTCCGTACGCGCGGATCAGGCATCACTTTTTATTGATTTCGTAAATCCATTTTCAGATCGTATCATATACCTGTAACAGATGGTGCAAGTCGATCCGAGGGGGCACGCATGGCAACAGAGAGAGTTCGTTCGAAGATGAAGGATGACCCAGATCTCCTGATAGAGGAGACGGAAGAATCCTCCGCCGACGTGTCCGTTGAAGACGCGACCACAGGCGCGCCGCTCGCCGAAGGAGGCCTGACGGTCGAGCGACTATACAGCAATCCGGGCGTCGATCCCTACGAAGGCGTGGAGTGGGAGAAGCGGACGGCCACCATCGCGGGGGACGGTGGCGAGGTCGTCTTCGAGCAGGACGACGTGGAGATCCCGGCCGACTGGTCGCAGCTGGCCACCAACGTCGTCGTGTCCAAGTATTTCCGCGGACCGCTCGGCACGCCCAAACGCGAGAACAGCGTCAAGCACATGATCGACCGGGTGGCGGACACGATCGCGGGATGGGGACGGGCCCAGGGCTATTTCGCGTCCGAGGAGGACGCCGACGTCTTCCATAGCGAGCTGAAGCAGATCATCCTGCACCAGCGCGCCACGTTCAACAGTCCGGTCTGGTTCAACGTGGGCGTCGAGGACACCCCCCAGTGCTCGGCGTGTTTCATCCTTTCGGTCGACGACTCCATGGAATCCATCCTGGAGTGGTGCAAGGTCGAAGGCATGATCTTCAAGGGCGGATCGGGCGCCGGCGTGAACCTGTCCCGGATCCGTTCCTCCAAAGAGATTCTTTCCTCGGGCGGCCAGGCTTCCGGACCGGTTTCCTTCATGCGCGCGGCCGATTCGGTGGCCGGGTCCATCAAGTCGGGGGGCAAGACCCGGCGGGCGGCCAAGATGGTCGTCCTGGACATCGACCATCCCGACGTGGTGGAATTCATCTGGTGCAAGGCCAACGAGGAGCGCAAGGCCTATGCCCTCGGGGACGCCGGGTGGGACATGACCCTGAACGGCGACGCGTGGAGCTCCATCCAGTTCCAGAATGCCAACAACTCGGTCCGGGTGACGGACGATTTCCTGGAAGCGGTGGAAAAAGACGGGGACTGGACGCTGAAGTCGATCACCAAGAAGACGCCGGTGGAGAGCCTGAAGGCGAAGGACGTCATGTCCTGGATCGCGGAAGCCGCGTGGCAGTGCGGCGATCCCGGCATGCAGTACGATACGACCATCAACGACTGGCACACCTGCGCCAACACGGACCGCATCAACGCGAGCAATCCCTGTTCCGAGTACATGCACCTGGACAACAGCGCGTGCAACCTGGCCTCCATCAACCTGCTCAAGTACCTTACCGACGACGGCACCTTCGACGTGGTGGGATTCATCCATACGGTCAACATCATGATCATGGCGCAGGACATCATCGTCGACAACGCGAGCTACCCCACGGACAAGATCGGCGATAACGCCCGCGCCTTCCGTCAGCTCGGCCTGGGTTACGCGAACCTCGGCGCGCTGCTTATGGCCATGGGCCTGCCCTACGACAGCGATGGCGGCCGGGCCTTCGCCGGCGCCATCACGGCGCTGATGACCGGCCAGGGATACTACCGTTCCGCCGAGCTCGCCGAGCACCTGGGCACTTTCGCCGGTTACGACGAGAACAGCGAACCCATGCTGCGGGTCATGCAGAAGCACCGGGACGCCGTGGACGACATCCAGGCGGAGATGGTGGACAAGAACCTGCTCGACGCTGCGCGCACCGCGTGGGACAACGCCCTCGCCCAGGGGAAGAAGCACGGGTACAAGAACAGCCAGGCCACGGTGCTGGCGCCCACGGGGACCATCGCCTTCATGATGGATTGCGACACGACGGGCATCGAGCCCGACATCGCCCTGGTCAAGTACAAGCGCCTGGTGGGCGGCGGGACGATGAAGATCGTGAACCGAACCGTTTATTCCGCCCTGCAGAAGCTGGACTACTCGCATCAGCAGATCGAGCGGATCGTCCATTACATTGACGAGCACGGTACCATCGAAGGCGCGCCGCACCTGCTGCAGGAACATCTGCCGGTCTTCGACTGCGCATTCCGCACCGAAAACGGCAGTCGCTCCATCCACTACATGGGCCACGTGAAGATGATGGCCGCCGCGCAACCCTTCATTTCAGGCGCCATTTCCAAGACCGTCAACCTGCCCAACGAAGCGACGGTCGAAGACGTCACGAACGTGTACATGAAGGGCGGGGAGATGGGTCTGAAGGCCCTGGCCATCTACCGCGACGGCTCGAAGCGCACCCAGCCGCTCAGCACCAAAGCGTCGGAGGAGGAAGAGGAGGCCGAGGTCCAGCCCGTTCGCCGCAGGCTGCCGGACGAGCGCCAGGCCGTGACCCATAAGTTCAGCATCGCCGGTCACGAGGGTTACCTGACGGTGGGCCTCTTCGAGGACGGCCAGCCCGGTGAGATCTTCCTGCGGATGTCCAAGGAAGGCAGCACGGTATCGGGCATGATGGACGCCTTCGCCACGGCCATCTCCGTTTCGTTGCAGTACGGCGTGCCGCTCGAGAGTCTGATCCGCAAGTTCAGCCACATGCGGTTCGAACCGGCCGGCATGACGGGCAGTAAAGATGTGCCCATGGCAAAGTCCATCACCGATTACATCTTCCGGTGGCTCGCGGTGAAGTTCCTGCCCGAGGACAGCCATTCCGAGATCGTGGCGGACAAGGACATGGATTCGACCATGCATTCGAACGCCATGGACCAGACGATGGGCCAGACGATGAGCGCGCAGGAGAACCAGGAACACGAGGTCTATACCGCGCAGGCCGACGCACCATCCTGTTCGGACTGCGGCAGCCTGATGACCCGCAACGGTTCGTGTTACGTGTGTAGGGAATGTGGATCGACGAGCGGGTGCTCGTGAAGCAGTCTTGAAGCAGTCCTGAAGTAGATACAGTGTACCGCCGGACGCCGGGGAAAAAAGTACCCGGGGTTCGGCCCTGACCGGGTGCGGGGATACGTCGGGACTACCGGCATCGTCTTCGTGCCCGTACGGTCAGGCCCTTTGCAGGTATGGTCAGGCCTCCTCCAGTTTGAGCCTCTCCCTCCAACTCCTATCCGAAACCATGTAGTATCCGGCACCCAAGGCGGCGACTGAGACGCGGACGATCCGGTACGTCAGGGCGGACGCGAGTCCCGTGGCCTGGGCAACCGAGGCGGCGATCGGTACATCAGCAGTCGTGCTGACGAGGTGGTAGATGTAGATGACCGCGCCTTCCAGCGCGCCGACGCCGCCCGGTACCGGTGCGAAGGTACCGATGATCTCGGCGGCGGGGATCAGCATCAGATGAGCCCAGTAGTCCGGGGCGGCGGGACCGGGCAACAGCGACATCGCGCAGCAATAGAAGGCCGACAGCATGAAGACCTGGCTGGCCATGCTGATGAGCAGGGCGCCGGTCAACGCGCTTCGGTGGGTCTGGTAAAGCGCCAGGCTGTTGACCAGTTCGGTAACGACCGGTCCGATGAACCGGATATGGGTGAGCCGCTGGAACAGCGACCAGCGAAGGACTCGGGCCTGGAGGGAAATCGCCAGGCAGACCAGGCCGGCGATCGAACCGCCCCAGAACGCCAGCACGACCAGCATGACCTCACGGTGGCCCCACAGGTCCTGGTTGAGCAGCGCGACCGCCGATCCGATGACGAGCAGCGTCAGCATGCCGAACAACCTGTCGAGCAGCACCGTGGCGGCAGCGACCGGCCGCCTCGACTTCTGATGCCGGGCGATACCCACGGCCCGGACGATGTCGCCTCCCGCGGTCCCCGGTGCCAGGTAGTTAAACAGGTTGCTGACGAAACCCAGGCGGACGGCTTCCCGAAACTTGAGCACTAGTTTCTGGCCCCGGGCCAGGAGGTACCACCGAAAAAAGGCCAGGATGGTTGCCGCCGTGGCCAGCGCGACGCCCATGCCCAGGTAGGTGAAGTCGATCTCGCGACGGATGAAGTCGGCGTATTGATCGCGGTAGAGATAGAAGAGGTAGACGATGATGGCCAGCGCGACCAGCCACCTGAGCCATCCCCAGGTTTTCTTGAGCCAGTTCATCGTGTAGGCGGGAACCCGTCAGGCCGGGCCCCTGCTATCGTTCCTCCTCGGCCTGCCGGATCTGGGACGGCAGGTTGAGCCGGACGCAGTGCGTTCCGACGTAGGGTGCGCGTTTCTGGAATAAACCGTAGTCTTCCCGGCAGGAATCGCAGCAGTACCGGGCACCACGGATATGGCGCAGCGGTCCGCCGCAGGATGGGCATGGAGACGCTTTCTTCAGCATCCGGTGGAGTATAGAGGATTTACCATCGGGCGTCAAGGTGTCCGCCGTCTCGGGTTCTCGGCCGTCTCGGGT
>CAZZNP010000141.1:0-2446 GCA_964655785.1 uncultured Gemmatimonadota bacterium | reverse complement strand
TCCGCCGTATCGGGCTTTCCACCGTTTCGGCTGTGTCAATCCTATAATCCCGGGGAGACTTGTGCAGGAATCCGTGCTATAAACCTGTGTACAATGATTTCGGGTGTTTGTAATTTGATGTTCCGCATTGAGCATTTGGACGACAACGTCAGCGTATTGAAATACGAGACCATGAATGGGCACCATTCTGGAAGGACCGTCAGATGCCGAAAACCATAGCCATCGTAGGCGCCCTGGATACCAAGGGTGACGAATTCACTTTCGTAAAAAATGAGATCGAGCGGCGAGGCCATGGTACGCTCGTCATCGACACGGGCGTGATCGGAGATCCAGCCTTCGAAGCGGACGTGCCCAGGGAAGTGGTGGCCGAGGCGGGCGGCACGACGATCGAGTCTTTGGCGAAGCGTGACGATCGCGGGGTGGCCATCGACGCCATGGCCGCGGGCATCGCGGAAGTCGTCCAGGGGCTCTATGAGGCGGGCGCCTTCGACGGGGTCCTCAGCATGGGCGGTTCGGCGGGAACGGCTGTGGGTACGAGTGCCATGCGGGCGTTGCCCGTGGGCGTGCCCAAAGTGATGGTGTCCACGGTGGCCGCGGGAGACACGACCAACTACGTGGGGATCAAGGACGTGGTGATGATCCCCTCCGTGGTGGATGTGGCCGGCATCAACCGGATCAGCCGCAGGATCTTCGCCAATGCCGCGGGCGCCATCGTGGGGATGATGGAAACCGATGTGCAGGAAGCGTCGGAGGACAAGCCCCTGATCACCGCCAGCATGTTCGGAAACACGACCGAAGCCGTGGACCAGGCCCGGTCCATCATGGAGGAAGCGGGTTACGAGGTGCTCGTCTTCCACTGCACCGGCGCAGGCGGGCGGACCATGGAGGGGTTGATCGACGAGGGGCTGATCGAGGGCGTGCTCGACATCACCACCACCGAGTGGGCCGACGAACTGGCTGGCGGCGTACTGACTGCGGGCCCGGAACGGATGGATGCCGCGGGCAGGGCGGGCATCCCCCAGGTGATCGTGCCGGGCTGCCTCGACATGGTGAACTTCTGGGCGCCGGACACGGTGCCGGAGAAGTACAGCGGCCGCAAGCTGCACAAATGGAACCCGAACATCACGCTGATGCGGACGAACGTGGAGGAGAACGCCCGGCTCGGCGAGATCATCGCGGATAAGGCCAACGCCTCAAGCGGACCGGTCTCGATCTTTCTGCCACTCAAGGGCGTATCCATTCTCGACAGCCCGGGGAACGAGTTCTGGTGGCCCGAAGCCGACCAGGCCCTGTACGACGCCATCAAGTCAAACGTGTCGGGCGACGTTTCGGTAACCGAGATGGACTGCAACATCAACGACCCGGTCTTCGCGGAGGCAGTCACCGGCCGGTTGCTGTCGGATCTGAGGGGGTAAGGCCGCAATGTCCGTCATCGACGCGATCGAGCTATATCACGTGGCCATGCCCCTGATCTATCCGTGGCGTACGGCCTACGGCAGCGACGACGTCATCGAGAGCGTCCTCGTGAAGATGCATGCCGGCGGCGCCGTGGGATGGGGAGAGACGACCCCGCTTGCCCGGCCGACGTACAGCCCGGAATACACGGCCGGTGTCTTCGCCGTGACGCGGGACGTGCTCGCCCCGCTGGTGATCAACAAGCGGATCGACAGCGGGCAGGACCTGCACGAGGCATGCGCCTGGGTCTCGGGCAACTTCTTCGCGAAGGGCGGCCTGGACGGGGCATGGTGGGACCTGCACTCCCGTCTGGAGGGCAAGCCGCTATGGCAGGTGATCGGCGGCAAGGGACCGGTTATCGACGTGGGCGCCGATTTCGGCGTGCAGGACAGCATCGACATGCTTCTGGGCAATATCGAAAGGGCCGTGGATGCGGGATTCAAGCGGATCAAACTGAAATACAGCACTGGCTGGGACCTCGACATGATCGCGGCGGTGCGCTCGGCCTTTCCCGACCCCGTGTTTCATATCGATTGCAACAGCGGGTACACACTGGACGACCTTTCCATGTTCAGGAAACTGGACCAATACAACCTGGCCATGATCGAGCAGCCCCTGATGCGCGACGACCTGGTCGACCATGCCACGTTGCAGCGAGCCATCGACACCCCGGTCTGCCTGGACGAGAGTATCACCTCTCCGGCAAAGGCGCGGAAGGCGATCGAGATCGGCGCCGCCAGGTGGATCAACATCAAGCCCGCGCGGGTCGGCGGCGTGACCCAGGCGCTCGAAGTCAACCGGGTTTGCGAGAATGAAGGCATTCCCTGCTGGACGGGCGGCATGCTCGAATCGGCCCTGGGCGCGTCGTTCTGCATGGCGTTGGCGACGCTGCCCAATATGAAATACCCGTCGGACGTCTTTCCCAGCACCCGGTTCTACGAACAGGACCTGAGCGCGCCCGCACTGGAACTCTCGGGCCCGTCGCAGATGG
>CAZZNP010000140.1:6140-7459 GCA_964655785.1 uncultured Gemmatimonadota bacterium | reverse complement strand
CGGTTCAGCACGCCGCCGGGATCCGGGGGAACGACGTCGTGATCGACCAGGGGATCATCTGTGGACTCCATCCAGCGGTCCAGGCGGGCACGCATGTCTCGCAATATACCGGCGGCTTCGGGCCGGTCGGCCAGGTTATTGGTCTCGGACGGATCGAACACGGTATCGTATAGCCTTTCGCGCGGCACGGGCCTTTCGCGCCAACCCTCCTCGATCAGGGATGATTTCGTGATTGACGCATCGCAGTTCGTCATGACGGGCAGGTCGCGGTCCCCGTAACGCCGGATGTACTTCCAGCGTCGGGTCCGCACGGCCCGCTGCGGTTCGTAGGCCGCGTGGTAGTTCACTTCGGCGAAGACCTCTTCCCGCACCTCTGCTGCTTCGCCACGCACGAGCGGATCGAGCGAAACGCCCTGCAGCCAGTCCGGGCGGTCGATCCCGGTCAGATCGCACACGGTCGGGAAAACGTCGATATGGCTCACCATGCCGTCGACGACTTTGCCGCCGCCGTATCCCGATGGACCGCGCAGGATGAGCATGACGCCCATGCCGTGGTCGGTGAGGTGGCACTTCATCATGGGAAAGGCGATGCCATGGTCGGTGGTGCATATGACCAGGGTGTCGTCCCGCCGCCCGTACCGGTCGATCGCCTCGAGCACGCGTCCCATCTTCCGATCGAGGGTACGGGCGGCATCGATGAAGAGGCCCATGTCGCGGCGGTAATCGGCAGTGTCCGGGAAGGGCGCCGGCGGGCGCACGAAACGGGGATCGGTTGGTTCTTCCCCGTCCGGTTGCGGCGCGAAACCCGGGCCCCTGCGATGGGTTTCGCCGAACCCCACGTCCAGGAAGAAGGGCCGGTCATGGGGTTCCGACAGGAAAGAAACGGCAAGTTCCTCGGCGGGCGCCTCTCCGTCACCAGCCTCCCGCGGCAACACACGGGACCAGCCGGCGTCGTCGAGGTCCTTGACGACGTGCTGGAATCCGGCCATCGCCGTGTCGTACCCCGCGTTGCGCAGCGTGTGCATGATGAGCCGTTCGGGATGGTGGATCGACCAGCCCCGGTTGACCAGGCCGAACATGCCGCAACTGTGGGCCCATTGGCCGGTGAGCAGGGCCCCGCGGCTGGGCGAGCAGGTTGGGTTCGCGCAGAAGGCCGACCTGAACATTACCCCATCTTCCGCCAGATTCTGCAGGGCGGGCGTGGGGATGGCATGTCCGTAGGGCTGGATATACCGGCCGGTATCGTGGGAATGAAGGTAAACGATATTCATTTGGGGCGACCCGCGTTTATAAGGTTATGGGCAATCCGCGTTAAAAAA
>CAZZNP010000140.1:0-6040 GCA_964655785.1 uncultured Gemmatimonadota bacterium | reverse complement strand
CTACCGCGCTACATGGACACCCGTCGCACTGCATCCCACCCGCGGCGCTACCGTGCTACATGCGCCGGGGCACTTCGATGCCGAGCAGGTCCAGCACCCTTTCCAGCGCCCGCAGCGTGACCCCGGACACGGCGAGCCACGAGGCGCGGCGATCACCGTCCTCTTCGTTCAGGATATGATGGGTGTGGTAGAACCGGTTGTAGGCCGTGGCCAGCTGAAAGGCGTATTCACACAAGTGGTTCGGCGCACGGGTCTCGAAAGCCAGGTCGATCACAGCGGGCAGTTCGGACAACTTGAGGTCCAGGTCCCGTTCCGGCTCGCTTAAGGGGGCCATGATACCGCCCGGTTGTATACCCCGGTCGCCGGCCCGTCCGAGCACCGATTTGATCCGTACGGCCGCATAGAGAATGTACGGACCCGTGCGGCCTTCGAAAGACGAAAACCGGTCCAGATCGAAGACGTAATCCTTCGTGCGGTGGTTCATCAGGTCGGCGTATTTCAGGGCGGCCACGCCAACGATGCGTGAAATGGTCTCCTTCTCGTCCTCGTCGTATTCCCGGATCGACTCGATGGTGTCGATACGCGCCCGGGCGTGGTCCGTCACCAGCGCGATCAGGTCCTTCAGCTTCATGATCCCGCCCTCGCGGGTCTTGAAGGGCTTGCCGTCCTTCCCGTTCATCGTCCCGAAGCCGTCGTGTTCCAGCCGCGTCGACGCCGGCGCGACGCCCGTCTTGTAGGAAGCCTTGAAGACCTGTTTGAAGTGCTGCTGCTGGCGGTTGTCGACCACGTAGAGGATGCAGTCCGGACTGAACTGCTCCACGCGCTGGTCGATGGTCGCCAGGTCGGTCGTGCCGTAGAGCACCGCGCCATCGGTTTTTTCCAGCATCAGCGGAGGGATCTCCTCCCGGTCGCCGGGCTCGCCGACCTCCACGACCAGGGCGCCCCGGCTTGATTGGGCGTATCCTTCCTCTTTTAAGCGCGAGATTAGGCCATGTACCCGGTCCTGGGTATCGCTTTCGCCGAGCCAGAGATCGAAGCGGATATTCAGCTGCTCGTAGCTTTGCCGGAGGTCATCGACGGACACATCCCGGAAGTGCTTCCAAAGGGCGCGGTAACCCGGCCTGCCGGTCTGAAGTTCCACGGTGGCCTGGCGCGCCGTTTCGGCAAACGCCGGATCCTTTTTCTCCCGGTCGGCGGCATTCGGGTAGATTTCTTCGAGGTCTGCGATGTCCACCGGGGGATCTTCGGGATACGGTCCGGTGTGAGCGTCGTCGAAATACGGCAGTTCCGGCCGGCTTTCGGACAGCGCCGCGATGATGAGCCCCATCTGCAGTCCCCAGTCGCCCAGGTGCACGTCGCCGATCACATCATGGCCCACGAAGCGGCAGATCCGCACGATGCTCTCGCCGATTATGGCGGCCCGGAGGTGGCCGACGTGGAGCGGCTTGGCCACGTTGGGTCCCCCGTAATCGACCAGGATACGCAAGGGTTGCGCTATCGCTTCGCAACCCAGCCTTTCGTCGTCATGGACCTCCTGGACGTGACGCGCGATGTAATCGTCGGTCAGTACGATGTTGATGAACCCCGGTCCCGCGAGAGACAGGTCTCGGATGGCCCCGGGCGCCTCGATCGCATCGACCACGTTCTGGGCGATCTGGCGCGGGTTGGTCCGGTACTGTTTAGCCGCCGCAAGCGCCCCGTTGCACTGGAACTGGCACAGGTCCGGCCGGTCGGAAACGCGCACTTCGCCATAGGTCCGGTCATAGCCGGCCGATTCGAAGGCGTCCGCTACGACGATCGTGAGTTTATCCGCCAATGCTCCCACGGTTTGCCTTTCAGGCAGGATTGCCGTAGATGGTGACCACCAGCCGCCGCGCGCCGCCGCGGTCCCGGTGTTCGCAAAGAAAGATGCCCTGCCAGATCCCCAGGTTCAACCGGCCGCCGGTGATGGGTATGGATACGCTGCTCCCCATCATCGAAGCCTTGATGTGCGCCGGCATGTCGTCCGGTCCCTCCTCGTCATGCCGGTAATGGGGCTGGTTCTCGGGGACGAGGATGTTCATGTGGCGCTCGAAGTCGCCCCGTACGTCCGGCGCCGCATTCTCATTGATGGTCAGCGAAGCGGACGTATGGCAGATGAAGACATGGGCGATACCGACGTCTATACCGGCCAGTTCGGGGACGTGCCTGGTGATTTCATCCGTCACCAGGTGAAAGCCCCGAGGCCTGGCGGCAAGAGTGACCTGTTTCTGAATCCACTGCATCAGAGTACGTACCGTTTAAGGAAGCGTTCCACGTCGTCGTAGAAGGAGATGATCGTTTCCACCTTGCGCCAGCCGTGCCCCTCCCCTTCGTACAGCCGGTAGATATGGGGCACCTTGTTCTGATTCAGGATCTCGACGATCGATTCGGCCTGGTCCGGAGGAACCACCTTGTCCTCGCTGCCCTGGAAAATGGCGATCGGGTCGCGGATCCGGTCCGCGTGGAAGAGCGGCGACCAGGCCTGGTACCGGTCGGCGTGTTCAGGCAGCGTCCCGACCATCAGGTCCAGGTACTTCGCCTCGAACTTGTGCGTGTCCGTGGCCAGGCCGAAGAGATTGGTCACGCCGTAGAGACACAGGCCCGCCCGGAATACCCCGGGATGGTGGACGAGGGCGTTCAGCACGGTGAATCCGCCCGCGCTGCCGCCCTTGATGACGATGCGTTCCGGATCGGCGAGTTCCCGCTCGACGAGGGCATGCGCTCCGCTCACGGCGTCTTCCGTGTCGTACGCTCCCCAGTGTTCACGCAGGGCAGTCATGTAGGAGCGTCCGTAACCCGTACTTCCGCGGTAGTTGACGTAGAGGCAGGCATAGCCCCGGTTGGTGAAGAAAGGGACTTCGGCCGCGTAATCCGCCCTGGACTGGCCGGTGGGTCCGCCGTGGATACTGACGACAACCGGCGGCTTGCCCGAACCGGTGAACCGGCTGTTGGCGGGCGGGTAGTAGAGTCCGTGCACCTCGCTGCCGCCCGGATTCGTCCAGGTAATCGGTTCGGGCATGGACAGGTCCGCTTCGGGAATCATCTCCGACTGGCTGCGGCGATGCACCGTATGGACGCGCTCTTCCAGGGTGACCACGCGTTCTTCCAGGGTGACCACGCGTTCGGGCACGACAGACGACGAGGCGATAAATGCCACGCTGTTGCGCGCCGGCGATACGGCGATCTGCATCATCCAGGTGTATGGGGGCGTATCCAGTTTCGCAATCCGGCCCGTGTCCAGGGAGACTTTTCTCAACGAAGCGAATCCCCGTTCGTTAACGCGGCAGTACAGGGTATCGCTGTCCGGGTCCCATCCGTAGACCCGCACGCCCTGCACCCAGGCGGGGTCGGCCAGGGTGGTTCCCTCCACCAGCACGCGCCGTTCCCCCGTATCCAGATCCAGGACGACCAGACTGTCCCACTCTCCTTGCGTAATGATGTAGGACAACCATTTCCCGTCGGGGGAATAGGCGGGTTGGAATACCGGCGTGTCCGCGTCTCCGGCGACCAGTTGCTCGCCTGACAGAGTGCGGCGGCCGGAATCGATCCGGCCGGTTGTCAGCCTCGTGCCGTCCCAGGGCATCTGTGGCTGGTCCCATTCGATCCACGCGATCCGTTCGCCGTCCGGGTGCCAGGCCGGCTGCATGTAGAAATCGGCGCCGCGGACCAGGTTGACGGGCCAGCCGCTGCCTTCGCCGTCGACCAGGGCGATGACGTCGACGGATTCGCAGGTGTGGACGTAGAGCACCCAGGCCCCGTCCCTCGAGACGGCGGGAGAAGCGGCCGCGCCGAAGGCGGGCGTGATCGAACGGGCCGACCCGGGAGAGAGGGACTGTCGGTACAGCCTGCCGTCCTTTTCGGCGAAGACCACGAAGTCATCCGCTACGGTGAAATCGCCGCCCCCGTAACCCACTCCGCCCCGGACAGGATGCCCGTCCGTCAGGTCGTACGGCGCCTCGTTGCCCTTTCGGCAGACGAGTACCCCGGTGTCCGAACGCTGTTCCAGCCATACCAGTCCGGAGCCGTCGCCGATCCACTGCACGTCGTGGAGCGGCGTCCGTGCACCCATGGTTTTCGCTGAAATATCGCTTTTCCAGTAACCGTAAGCGACGGGAATGCGTTCCATGTTTCCACACGGTATTGCCCGGTTGATCTTGACGGGCGGAAGCGAGTTTAGCACTTGTCAGGGCCTTCTTCAAATTCTTTCTTGAATATACCGGCGGCCGGTATGAAAGCAACCGTTTATGCACCGACGGGGGCGGCCGGTCCGCCCCTTCTCGATTCGGTATTTCCGCTCCTGGTCAAGGTCCATCCATGCGCCTTTCCGAATACCTTTTCCAGACCCACCGCGAATCCCAGGGTGAAGCGGAACTGGTCAGCCACCAGCTTCTCCTGCGCGCCGGTCTCGTACGCCAGGTGGCCTCCGGTATATTCGCTTATCTCCCTCTCGGCCAGCGGGTCAAAGACCGTATCGAGCATATCGTCCGCGAGGAGATGGACGCCATCGGCGGGCAGGAGGTGACGCTGCCCGTGGTACAACCCGCGGAACTGTGGCGTGAAAGCGGACGCTGGCAGCAGATCGGAAGCGAAATGGCGCGGTTGAAGGACCGAAACGACCGCGACCTCTGCCTGGCCATGACGCACGAGGAACTGGTGACGTCCCTGATCCGGGACGTGATCCGAAGCTACCGGCAGTTGCCGTGCCTGCTGTACCAGGTTCAGACGAAGTTCAGGGATGAACCGCGTCCCCGGGGCGGACTGATCCGCGTGCGCGAGTTCACGATGAAGGACGGTTACTCCTTTCACGTGGATGCCGATGACCTCGACGCGTGGTACGGGAAGGTTTACGAAGCCTACGCCAACATATTTCGCCGTTGCGGACTCGAAGCGGTGGCCGTGCTTAGCGACCCCGGGATGATGGGCGGATCGGACGCCCACGAGTTCATCGAACTGTCGCCGTCCGGCGAGGACACGATCCTGTCCTGCGAATCCTGCGGCTACCGGGCCAACAGGCAGGTTGCCCGGTTCGGGAAAGACGATCCTTCCCCGGAAGAGCCGCTGCCCCTCGATGAAGTCCACACGCCGGGCACCGCCACGATCGAAGACCTTGCCCGTTTCCTGGATATCCCGAAGACGAAGACCGCCAAGGCGCTGTTCCTGGTCGCCACCATCGCGGACGAACGAGGCGCGTCGGTGGACCGGTTCGTATTCGCCGTGCTGCGGGGGGACATGGAGCTCAGCGAAACCAAGCTGGCCAACGCCATAGGCGCGCTCCAGCTCCGTCCTGCCACGCCCGAGGAGATCCGCGCAGTGGGAGCCGAACCGGGTTTTGGATCGCCCCTCGGCATCGACCGTTCCGGTACGCTCCTGGTCGCAGACGACCTGATCCCGTCCTGCTACAACCTGGTCGCAGGCGCCAACCGTATCGACTATCACGTGGCCAACGTGAACTTCGGCAGGGACTACGAGGCCGATCTGGTCGCCGACATCGCCGCGGCCTGCGGCGGAAGCCCCTGTCCGGCCTGCGGCGGCGCCCTGCGGGCCGATCAGGGGATAGAAGTCGGCAACATCTTCAAGCTGGGGGACAAGTACAGCAAGGCCATGGACGCGGGCTACCTGGACCGGGAGAACGTCTCCCGTCCGATCGTCATGGGTTGTTACGGCATCGGCATCGACCGGCTCATGGCTTCGATCGTGGAGCGCCACCACGACGAAAACGGTATTTGCTGGCCCGCGAGCGTGGCGCCCTTCCAGGTCATCCTCATCGACCTGTCCGGCGGCGACCCGCACGTATCGGATGTAGCGGCAGCGGTTTACGACGACCTGGCCGAAGCGGGACTCGAAGTGCTGTATGATGACCGGGACGATCGCGCCGGGGTGAAGTTCAACGACGCGGACCTGATGGGCATCCCGGTCAGGCTGACCGTGGGAGGCCGCGGCGTGAAGAAAGGCGTGGTGGAACTCAAGGTACGGCGATCGGGGGAGATGACAGACGTGCCGCTGGGGGATGGACTGGCGG
>CAZZNP010000139.1:0-7635 GCA_964655785.1 uncultured Gemmatimonadota bacterium | reverse complement strand
CCGTTGACGGCGGATTTGTGGCGCGCCGTTGACGGTGGATTCGTGGCGCGCCGTTGACGGTGGATTTCTTCTTTTCACAGGCGGGCCGTCCAGTTATTTTGGGTCATGTTTCTCCGTGAAAACGCATAGCGGACAACCGCCATCCGGCATGGACATGGCAGGCCCCTGCCACCTCGCACGAGGATGAATCGATGGACAATCTTACCGCCCGGTTGAAACGGATCAGGAAACAGTTCGAAGACGGCGAGCTCACCGCCGAAGAAATCGACCTGGCGCTGGGGCTGGCTCAGGCTACCGCGAGTCAGATGAAACAGAGCCTGCTCTACCTGCACGCCCCTACGACCAACCCCCACTCGGCCGTGGTCGGCATCAGCATTTACGAGGACGGGGCGGACTCCGACGGACTCGACGAAAACGGCGAATTCAGGTACCGGTCGATCAAGGAAGCGCTGGATGACGGATGGCGCATCATAAAGTTCCCGGAGGCGTCCCTGGCCATGAACGAACAGGACAACTACGGCCTGGGTTACGAGTTCGTCCTGGAGAGGTGGAGATGAGATGGAGACTGCTATGACAGAGGCGCCCTATGGCAAGAAAATGGACTGCGCACCTACGCTGACGGACCGCGAGGTGATCGATTTCTGCCGAAACGGCTACCTGATGCTGCCGCAAGTCGTACCGAAAGAGATCAACGAACAGGTCGTCGACTACCTGGAGAGCAGGGACAGCACCTACGAACCCACGCCGATTGTGGGCGAGTCCTTCTTCGTGGACGGCGTGCTCATGAACCCGGAAGCGGCGGGCGCGGTCCGGTCGCTCCTGGGCCGTGACTTCACCCTGCCGCTCATCATCAGCAATCACCGGGGCCCGCTGCCCTTCGACAAGCCGCAGAACTGGCACCGGGACGGCGGTACGATCTATACCCCGGCGCTGGAGTATCTGCAGGTGTTCTACTACCCCGAGGAATGTACCGAAGACATGGGACCGACCGTTGTGCTGCCCGGCTCCCATTTCATGCGGAACAAGGCGCCCATGATGGCCCACCTGGGTTCCATTCGCGGAACCGTTTCGACGGCCGCCCCGGCGGGGACGATCTTCCTTACGGTCTACGGGATCTGGCACCGGCGGTCGCGGGCTACCTCGGGACCCCGGGGCAAGAGCGCGTACCGCAACCTGCTCAAATACAACTACTGGCGGACCACACCGCCCGTGCGGGACTGGGTGAAGCAAGACGATGTCGATTTCAACACGATCGACTTCAATCCTCCTGCCGGTGTGTTCGAACAGTTCCAGGGCGCGCTGGCCGCCGCGCGGATGTTCACCTGGTTATGCGGCATCGAGGACGAGTACGTCAAGCGGGGGGGACAGAACTGGCCCATCGCACCCTCCGTGCGGGACGGAGTCAACCAGGAAGGGGCCCCGAGGTCGCTGGCGAATCCGTGAGACCAGAACCGCGCTGACCGCCGGGCGTGGTGCACTGCAACCGTCTAAGGCGTGTTACGCGGCATACCGTCCCGGCCACATCAATCCCGGCCACATCAATCCCGGCCACATCAATCCCGGCCACATCAATCCCGGCCGTATCTTTCTGAGCCAAAACCCTCAACCTCAACAGGACCACGCACGAAACGAAACCGACCATGAAAATCACCGATATCGCGATTACGCACATCAACCCCCGGCTTGCGGAACGGAACGTCGACCAGAAGGTCCAGTTCCGGGGCATCGACACGCAAACGATCTTCAAGGTGACGGCGAACAGCGGAGAAGTAGGATACGGTGAGAGCCGGGGCCACGTCACCATGGAGCTCCGGGACGTGGAACGATTGACGGACAGCCATCCATTCGACCATATCAACGCCGATCTTCCGGTGGGTCTCATGGGCGCGTTATACGATCTCATGGGCAAACACCTCGAAATACCGGCTTACAAGCTCATGGGACAGAAGGTCCGCGACCGGGTAACCGTCGCGGCCTGGACGCGTCCATCTTCCCCCGAGGAACTGGCCGCCGAGGTGGTGCGCGCCGCGGGTGAGGGGTACATGATATTCAAGATGCACACCTGCGAGCACTTCGACGTCTTCGAACAGAACAGGGCCGTGGAAGAGGTCGCGCCGCCCGGATTCCAAATGCACTACGACTTCAACCACAACCGGTCGTCTGCCGATGTCTCGCGCATTGTCGAACACCTCGAGAAGTCGCCTGTCGTCGGCGTGATCGAAGATCCCCTGGTCTGGCGCGACGTGGACGGCTGGCGGCGCCTGCGGGAGAAGACGTCGATTCCGCTGTTGATGCACGTGCCGCAACTCGGCGGCGGCCCGGAGATCGTGCACGGATGCGCCGACCTCTACATGATCGGCGAGCACGGCATCGGCATGAGCCTGAAACGGGGCTTCGCCTGCGCGGAAGCGAACGTCTCAACCGTGATCCAGTTGACCGGCGGGACGCTCAGCAAGGCGATGGCCCTCCATCTGGGCGCAGTGATCCCCAACGTGATGTATTCGGTGAACCTGGACGACCAGTATGGCGAGGACGTCACCGGCGGCCGGATCGAGGTGGCGGACGGGAGCTCGCCGGTGCCGGAAGGCCCTGGACTCGGTGTCGAGGTGGACGAGGCGGAACTGGTGCGCATCGCAGGGAATCCGAAGACCGAAATTCCGCGGCATATCGGCAAGCTGATCATTCCGGGCGGCAACATCCACTATACCATCGGATATCCTTCGGTCAGCCGCCTGACGGGTTTCCCTGAAGGCAATATCCGCGGCATACGGCTGGAGATCTGGGAAGAGGACGGCAGCGCGTCCTGGCAGGAGACCTACGACTGGATCGAACGGTACGGACCATTCATGCGCAAGGAGTCGGAATGAACGAAACACCACGTATACTTGTCACCGGGTCCGCCGGTGTCATCGGCACGATTATCGTAAACGGCCTGAAGGACAAGTACCCCTTACGCGGCTTTGACAGGGTTTCGACACCTGAGCTGGAGGACGAAGTCGTAGGCGACATCACCGACATGGACGCGGTGCAGCAGGCCACGGAAGGCATGGACGCGGTGATCCACCTGGCCGGGAATCCCTCCGGCGGCGCGTCGTGGGACGAGATTCTGCACGCTAACTTCATCGGGACCTACACGCTCTTCGAAGCGGCCAGCCGAAACGGGGTGCGCCGCGTCGCCTTCGCGAGCCGCGCCGGCCTTCTGGCGCCCTATCCGCAGGACGTCTTCCGCACGATCGACATGACCCCGCGGCCGGAAAGCTACTATTCCATCAGCAAAGTCTTCGGGGAAAGCCTTGGCTACATGTACGCCGTGCGGTTCGACATGGAGGTCGTGTGCGTACGCATTGGCAATTTTCAAAAACAGCGGGACCTGCCCGGACATCCCCATCACCTGAGCCACGGCGACGCCGTCCGGGTGTTCGAACGGGCGGTCATTCATCCTGGCATACGGTTTGAGGTCGTCTTCGGCGTGTCCGACAGTACCTGGCGGATGTACGACCTGGACCACGGCCGCCGCGCGATCGACTTCCATCCCCAGGACAAATCGATCGTCGATCCGGACTCGTGATCCGTCCGTTGCGGAAGCCGGTCGACGAGCGCCTGGCGGACGCGGGCCCCGGTCCGCTGGCCGGTCGCGGGGCTGGATTGAGGGCCGTCCAGCTGTATCCGGACGAAGCGTGCCTGGCCGTCGTGACGGACAGGCCGCGGGGCTACAGGGCCGTCCAGCCGCCGTCGACCATCAGCGAGACGCCGGTGACGTACCGGGACGCGTCGGATGCCAGGTAGACCACGGCGCCCTTGAGATCGTCGTTGTCCAGCATGCGTCCGAGCGGCACGCGGTGCTCGTACCGTTGCACGAAGGGTCCGGGCTGTTCGTTGAAGTAACCGCCGGGACAGATGCAGTTGGCCCGCACGCCCTGCTTTCCGTAATAGTTCGCGATGTACCGGGTAAAATTGATCATGCCGCCCTTGACGAAAGTATAGTCGGGCGGTTGCTTCATCCCGGTATCGTCATACAGGCCCGGGTCGTTGGCCACGACGCCGTAGATACTGGAAATGTTAATGACGCTGCCGCCGCCCTGTCCGGCCATGACCGGGACAAAGGCCTTGCACAGGGCGAATAGCCCCACCATGTTTCCCTGGGCGCTCGCCGCCCAGTAGTCGGGGGTCTGTTCGTCGAACCCGCCGCCGCGTCCGACCACCGCGCTATTGACCAGGATGTCCACGCGCCCGAACCGGTCCATCACCCGCTGTTTCAGGGTGTCGATCGAGTCGGTTTTCGTAATGTCGAGTGCTTCGGGATGGGTATCGTAACCCAGGTCGTTCAGTCCGGCCACGAATCGCCGGTTGTTGTCAAGATCCCTCGAGGCGACGACTACGGTGGCGCCGGCTTCGGCCAGGGCCTCGGATATGCTGCTGCCGAACTGTGGACCGGCGCCGCCCGTGACGACGGCGATGCGGCCTTTCAAAGAGAAGCTGTCGAGTACGCCCATGAGATGGCTCCTGTCATCTGAAGATCAAATCCGAACGAACGATGCCGACGCCCACGCGTGAGATACGCAAGCTGGACCGAACCTGAAACCAGGTTTTTGATGCATTGGTTATCTTGTGCTGCAGGATCGATTCAACATATACGTTGGGATCGAACACGACAAAACCTTTGTTATCGTCCGGTCTATCCGAGGAAGTTACCGTTCGGTCTATCCGAGGTGTTCCGTCCGGTGCCGGAATCCTGCGCATAGTCTTGTATACACATTTTGGCATTCACAAATTTTGTATTCATAATCTCGAGAGGACATGCAGATGATATGGGGATCGGGAGATTTCTGTTATGAAAAGGTGCCCGGATGGGGTGCCGAGCGGACGCTGGGTATCGCCACGGCCGTGGCCGTCGATTCGCAGGACCGGGTCTACGTCGTAGACCGGGAGCCGGATCCAGCCGTGGTGGTCTACGACCGGGACGGTCACCTGTTGAACGAATGGGGTCACGACATACTGGCCCTGCCTCACGAGATCTGGATCGACGGGGAGAACAGGATCTACATTCCGGATTGCAAAGACCATACCGTCCGGGTATTCGCGACCGACGGCGTCCTGCTGCAGACGCTGGGTGAACCGGACCGTACCGGAGAACCGGGTAAGCCCTTCAACATGCCGACCCGCGTGGTGAAGGGACCCAACGGCGATCTGTACGTCTCCGACGGTTACGGACAGTGTTACGTGCACCGGATAACACCCTCGGGCGAGCTGGTCCACACCTGGGGAGGCAGGGGCGCCGCGCCGGGACAGTTCACGCTCCCCCACAACATCTACCCCGCGTCCGACGGCCGCCTGCTCGTGGCAGACCGTGAAACCAACAACCGGATCCAGGTGTTCGATTCGGAAGGAGTCTTTCTCGCCGAATGGCCGGGGCGTCCCGCGCCCTGCGGCCTGTTCCTCGATGACGAGGACACGGTCTTCCTGGGCGAGGGCGGCGGAGTCACCATCATGAACATGGACGGAAGGCTCCTCGCCCAGTGGGTCGTCCGGGGCGGCCCGATCGATCAGGCCCACGGCGCCCACAGCGTCTGGGTCGACCGTCACGGCGATATCTACGTGGGCGAGGTGGGCGTGGAGAACCTCGTGCACAAGTACGCCCGCGTGTAACGACGCGAGTCCATTATGCATCCATCCGTCACCCGCCACCGTTTTCCCAGATGGATCTGGGCCGTATACGCGGTCCTGTTCGCCCTTTCCATCCCATGGTACATACCGGAGATCGACCCGATGCCCCTGTGGTTCGGCGTGCCGTACTGGGTCGTGCTCTGCCTGGGTGTCTGCCTGGCTATCGCTTGCTTCACGGCCTTCGTGATCCACAGGTACTGGCGGGAGGACGAGTAGCCTATGGACTGCCTGCACTACGGCCCCGTCGTTGCCCTTCGCCGATCCGTCCCCCCGGTCCGGGAGGATCTGGCGTCCCAGGCAGACCCCGGGAATCTGGAGGTTAGCCCATGACGGACCAGCCTTACGGGCCCGGCGCACTCCTGTTCCTGGCCGCCTACCTTGCCCTCATGATCGTCCTCGGATACGTGGCCCGGTCACGACGCCGGGACAATTCCATGTCGTCCTTCTACCTGGCGGGCAAGAACCTGGGCGCCGTGGTCCTCTTCTTCACCCTATACGCGACACAGTACAGCGGCAATACGCTGATCGGATATCCCGGCGAGGCCTACCGGCTGGGCTTCGCCTGGATCATGAGCATCGGCTTCATGATGGCCATCGTGGTGGCCTACCTGCTCTTCGCGCCACCGCTCTTCCGCGCGTCCCGGCAGTGGCACTTCGTGACGCCGGGAGACTGGATCACCCATCGATTCGAGACCAACGGACGGTCGAGCCTGACGCTCTTCGCCGGCGTGTTGTTCGTGGTCGCCATCGCAAACTACCTGCTCGCCCAGCTCCTCGCCGTGGGGCACATCGTCGCCGGCCTGTCCGGCGGGGCCATTCCCTTCTGGGCCGGCGTCGTGGTACTGGCTGTCATTATTCTGTTCTACGAGACCGTCGGCGGCATGCAGGCCGTGGCGTGGACCGACTGCGTACAGGGTCTGCTTCTCTTCGTCGGACTTCTGGGCATGCTGGCCGCCGTGGTCGCGGGCAGCGACCGGTTGGGGGAGGCAACGGCCTGGATCATCGCCAACCAGCCGGAGAAGGCCGCGCTACCGGAAGACGACACCATCCGTACATGGATCAGTACGATCCTGCTCGTGGGATTCGCCGCCGCGGTCTATCCCCAGGCCATACAGCGGATCTTCGCGGCCCGGAGCGCTCGCAGCCTGAAACGGTCGTTTACCTTCATGGCCTTCATGCCCCTGGTCACGATCTCGGCGGTAGTACTCGTCGGGATCCTCGCCATCCCGCAGTTGTCGGGTCTCCAGGGCGTCGACACCGACCAGGTCATGCCCCGCCTGCTCCGGATATGGGCGGCGGAATCCCTATGGCTGTACGTCATGACCGTGCTCGTCCTCACCGGTATCGTCGCGGCCATCATGTCGACCGCCGATTCCGTCCTGCTCAGCCTCTCCTCCCTGCTCGTCAAGGACGTGCTCGGCCGTTTCCGCATGGGATCGCTCCCGGAAGCGCGACTTACCGCCTTGGGGAAACGGCTTTCCTGGGTAATCATGGCCGTCCTGGTGCTCATCGCACTGACGCCGGATCTCACCCTCTGGGGACTCATCGAGCTCAAGATGGAGGTGCTGATCCAGACCGCGCCGCTGTTCGTGCTGGGGGCGCTCTGGCCGCGGTTCAATGCGAAAGGCGCGGCCGCGGGCATGGCGGCGGGCACGTTGCTGGCGGCCGGTTTGACCCTCGCGGGCCTGGGCAAGGTGTGGGGTTGGCACGCCGGCGTGCTGGGTCTGGCGCTGAACGTGACCGTGGGGGTAGGCGTGAGCTGGGTGGGGAAGCGCTGCGGCGACAGCGCCCTCTCCCGAAATACGCCTGTTCAGAAGGGATGAATCCAATGATTTCCATAATCGAAGCATGTCGATTACAGCGTTGATTGGCGCGCGTCTGCTATTCGAAATCACTTGACATTTCGACGGTTTTTGCACATACTTTAATTCGTAAAGTGTCTAGGTTGTAATTTGAGTTATTGTAGGTCGC
>CAZZNP010000138.1:2597-7691 GCA_964655785.1 uncultured Gemmatimonadota bacterium | reverse complement strand
CGTCCGGGCCGTCCGGAACCACCCGCCAGCCCAGCCGCGCCTCCTCCAGGCGGTTTTTTCCGGACAGCGTCAGGAACGGTCCACCCATCAGGCCGCGGCGGTATCGGTGCATTCCGTACACCCCCTCGGCCTTCCATTTCTTCTCTGCCTCGGCCGTCACGCCTGAGGATGATGCCGGAAAAACATCGTCATCGAGCAGGATGCCGGAACCGTCCCCCGTACCGGCGTCCAGCCCAAGGCGACCGCTGAATCCACGGGCCGTCCCCGGCCGGGGGTCGTACCCCGCCGTCACGGACAGGCCATGCTCCCGAAGACCCGAATCCCCGTGCGCAACCAGACCACGCGCCCGCAGGCCGATATCCAGGCCACCGGACGTCCGCCACTGGATACCCGCGCCCAACTCCACGCCGACTCCCTCCTCCGCGTCCCCGCCGTCATGGCGAAGACCCGCGGACCACTCCGGCGTCCACGTCCATCCCTCCCCCATCCTCGGGGGGTAGTGCCCCGCAATGCCCAGGCGCGCACGGGTCGCCGTGCCCGAGGCCGATCCGCCGTCCGGACGGTCCCATTCCGTCCGCGTCCGGCGGACATCCCCCGTCAGCGATATTCCCAGACCATTCGGCACCAGGCGCTTCGCCGATACCGATACCGGCTCCCGGCGGAAACCCACGGCCACCATCCGCCACCCCGCATCTCTTTTGCCTCTCCATTGGGGGTGTACCGATATCTCCCCGTCCCCGAGGCCAAGGGCGCCCCACAGCCGGAATCCGCCGGATATATCCAGGGCCCCATACGGAACCACCCCACTCAGGTTCTTTTCTGCTTCAGTAGTGGGGTTCTTGCCATCCTTGCCGTCTCCCTCGTGGCGGGAGATGAGAAAGCCGGCCATCCACTTCCGGTCCTTGCCGGGCAGGGAGCCCGATATGTCATGACCGAGAAGCAGCGTCCGCACCTCCCCGTCCAGGGCCATGCCTTCTTCTTCTCCCTCATACGCCCCGATGGCCCCGGTACCCCAGAAGCCCGACATCCGGCCCGACGCCGTCCGGCCCGTCAGGGCGAAAACCGTCCCCGACAGCAGGTCCGCATCCGTCACGGCGCGGCCCTCGTCCATGCGCCACCGGCCGGAATCATCGGAATGGACGGAATGGGAATGATTGGCGGAATGGATAGAACCGCCCTCCGGCGTACCGACCGGGACATTGAAAAGGCTCCCGGTCAATCCCGGAGCTGCGGCTTCGTCCAGAAGATCCACCCGTTCCAGCACCCCGTCCAGCACATGGTCCGTCGCCATCCGGCCGAACCGCAGCAGGGATGACGACGCCATGGACGCCGCCTGCGAGTCCGTCCGTACCTGGGGCCGGTCGTTGTCCGTCACCGTCAGGGTGTGGACCGGTGTTGTTCCAAGGCCGTAGCCCTCGCCTTTTTCCAGCATCAGGATCACCGTCTCGTTTTCTTCGTCTTCTCCATCGTCCTGGATCGAAACCCGGATGGTTGTGCCGGTTTCGCCTGCCGGGACCAGGACCGTTCCCGTGTTCCGAATGAAAAAATCCCTGCCAGGGTCCGCCGTGCCGGATACCGTGTACCGCAGCGTCAGCGGAACCGCGGGGGCCGGATCCAGGAGAATCTCCGCCTCCACCATGCCGGCCTCCCCGGAGGCTTCGGACGCTTCGGAAAAAGCCGAGGCGAAGGACGCCGAAGGCAGGCCGTCATTGTCCGTGATCGTCAGGGTGTGGACGGATGTTTCCCCCGGAATGTAGCCCTCGCCGTCCGTCAGCGTCAGGATCAACGTCGCGTCTTCCGCGTCCTGGCCGTCATCCTCGATCGTGATCCGGATGGTGGCGCCGGCCGCGCCGGCCGGCACCGTCACCGTGCCCGTGTTCGCAATGGAATAATCCCTGTCCGGGTCCGCCGTGCCGGATACCGTGTACCGCAGCGTCAGCGGAGCCGCGGGGACCGGGGCGATGAGAATCTCCACCTCCGCCTCGACCCCGCCCTCGGAGACTGCGGACACTTCGGAAAAAGCCGAGGCGAAGGATGCCATCGGCACATCGTCGTCCCGCACCGCAACCCGGGCAGATACAGGAGCGCCCGCCACATAGCCGTTGCCGTCCTCCACCGTCACGGCAACCTCCCCGTTTCTTTCATTCCTTTCATCGTCAATGGTGACGATTGAAAAAACCGAGGAGAGGGATCCCGCCGGGATCGTGAACTCCCTGCTGCCTTCATCCCCTGCGGCCACGAAGTCCTGGCCGTCTTCCGTGTTCTCGGTCACCGTGAGCGTGACCGTCAGGGGGGAATCCGTCCCGCCGGTGCGGGCCACGGTGAATTCCGCCGCCTCTCCCTCGTCCACGGCAGAATCGATGGCGGAACCGGTGGAGGAAACCGCGGGGGTCACGGTGACCGACGGCAGGGCCGAAGATGGTGGCGGGGACCCGCCGCCGCCTCCGCCGCCAGTACCGCCGCCGCCGCCTCCTCCGCCGCCAGTACCACCACCACCGCCGCCGCCCCCGCCGTCGTCGTCGTCATTCACCGCGACCGATGCTTCATTGTCGGTAGCGTCAATCGAATAGACACCACTGGAAGCACGTATTCCAACCGTTACCTCTCCATTGGGTTCATCGTTGTCATCGTCCACGGTTGCCACCGTATAGGTGGCCGAAGCCTGGTTGGCCGGAATCGTGACCGAATCTGGTCCCTCGTCAGTGGATGCGATGAAATCACGGCCTCCGGCGTCGTTCTCGCTGACCGTCAGAAGAACCGTCAGGACCGCCGTGGTGGCGCCGGTGCGCGCCACCGTGAACACCGCGTCCGCGCCCTCCGTGACCGCCGTTCCTCCGGAAATCGAGACCACCGGCAGGACGATGCCGGGGGTGCCGCTGCCCGAAGGCGACCAGGGGCCGTCGCCCTCGGCATTGGTGGCCCGCACCTGTACTTCGTAGGCCGTGCCTGCAGTCAGACCCGTGATGGATGTGCTGGTGCCGGTCACGTCCTGCGGGCCGTTGGTGAAATTGCCGCTGTTGCCGGCACGGTACCGCACGTCGTAGCTGCTGATCGCCGGCTTGCCGTCATTCGCCGGCGCGGTCCAGCTCACGGCCAGGCTCGTGGTCGTGCCCGAGGTCGCCGTCACCGTGGGCGCCGCGGGGGCCGCGGGCGGCTCGGCCACGTCCGTCACGCCGATGGTCACCGTCACGCTGCCGCTGTCGGTCCCGTCCGACGCCGTCACCGTCACCGTGTAGCTCGACTTCGTCTCGTGGTCGTAGGTCACCCCGGACTTCGTCGTGATCTGCCGCGTCCCGGTATTGAAGTCGAACGAGGCCGCGTCCGTGCCCCCCATGCTGTAGGTCAGGCTGTCGCCGTCCCCGTCCGTGGCCACCGGGATGACCGCCCCCACGTTCGTGCCCGCCGCCGAATTCTCCGCCACGCTCCGCGTCTGCGTCGCGGGGCTGAACACCGGGGCATTGTTGGGGCTCGGGGTCGTCCCGTCATCGTCATTCACCGTCACCGAGGCCGAGGATGGCGAGCCGCTCGTGTAATCGCTTGAATCGCGCAGGGATACCGTCACCGCGCCGTTCGGTTCATCGTTACTGTCGGGGGTTGTCGCCACCGTATAGGTCTGCGATCGGGAATTGGCCGGGATCACGACCTGCTTGTTTCCTTCGTCCCCTGACGCCACGAAGTCCCGGCCATCTGCGGTGTTTTCGCTTACGGCCAGAAGAACCGTCAGGGCCGCGGTGGTGTCGCCGGTGCGGTTCACCGTGAATTCCGCGCCCGTGCCTTCCGTGACACCACTACCGCCGGTAATGGTCACCGTCGGCACGCTGGCCTTGGCCTTGGCCTTGACCCTTGCCGTCGCCGAGCGCCGGTCTCCGATAAGAATGTAATCGCAAGCGGTACTCCTGGTGCCGGGAGGCAGCAGCGTCAGCCTGTACATGTGTTCGCCATCGGGCGCGCTCAGGCCGTAATCCGTTCCAAACGGTTCCCTGGAGACCGTCCTTCCCTTTCTGGACAGCGCAAGGGCTCCGGTCTCGAGAACGCGCTTCGTGCCCACATGCTCGTACCTGTAGCCCACGTGAATCGGCTTCGTCACCCCCGGGGATGCGATGTGCACGGTGAAATAGGCATCGTCGCCCTCATCGATCGTTCCGGAACCGGCCGAGACCCACACCAGGGCGGGGTCCGCCAGGCATTCCGCCTGCCGCCTGATCCGGCCAACCGAGCCCGTGAAAGGCGTCGTATCAAAACCCCTGCCATCGCGGTAGCTCGCCCTGGCCCTGATGTAGTAGCCCTCAAGCGCAGCCCCCGGGGTGTAGGGCGACCCGCTCGCGCCCGGGATTCTCGTCCAGGGGCCGCTGCTGTCCACACTGCGGAACCACGAGTAGCTTGGTGGGCGGCTGCCGTTGCCGTCGGGATCGTTCGCCGTCCGCGTCACCGTCAGGGTCCCGTCCACCAGGGGCTCGCCCGTGATCGAGAAAGTGGCCGGGCCGCTGTCGTTGATCAGCGTGAGAGTGAAAACTTTCGTCGCGTCAATGACCCCATAGCCCGAGCCGGCAGTGAGGGTCAGAATGATCGTCTCGTCCGGGTCGTTGACCGTATCGCCGAGGATCGTGATCGGTAACGGGACGCCAAAGCTCCACGCCAACGTCCCCGACGGCAGCGTGAGCGTACCGGTCCCGGCCGTGTAATCGGCCCCCGGGATCGTGTAGTCGATGCCCCCGGTCGCCGTGCCGCCGAGGGTGTAGCTGACGGTGAGGTCCTCCGTCAGTGTCCCGGTGGGAACAATCTGCGTCTGTATTGTACGCGTCGCCGTGTCTTCTACAAAATTGAGTTGCGAGATACCGAAGTAGACGTTGAGCGCCTGTGCCAGCGCCGCCCCCGGCGCCAGGGCGAACAGGCACAAAAGGACGGCTGCCGCACGGAGCGAACCCCGGGAAAACCGGTCCGGTCCGGAGCCCCCGCCGGCGGAACGGGAAAATTCAGGCGGGGTGTCGGGTCGCCCAAGGAAGCGACGCCATGCAGCCGGCGGATTCATCGCCGGCTCTGCTCTGCTCTGCTCTGCTCTGCTCTGCTCTGCTCTGCTCTGCTCTGCTCTGCTCT
>CAZZNP010000138.1:0-2497 GCA_964655785.1 uncultured Gemmatimonadota bacterium | reverse complement strand
GCAAAAAGCCTGCGGCCGGACCCCGGACCTGTCAACCCCCGGGTCGCAACGGGAACATCGAAACCCGGGCGCGAACCCCCAAACAAACGCCAGCCGGCGGACATCCCGGCATCGTCTCCCGTCATCGCAGTCTTCATTTCATTCTTCCGCCTGTTGTTGTCCTGCCGGTCCGGTACGCTTTCCTTCATGGCGTGCCGATGGCCCGCAACCGTGGCGGACCGACGCAGAAACCCGGCCGGACGGCCAGGTTCCCGGAGTGTAGTAAAACACCGACGGGATTTTCAAGACTGATCAGTGCCCTGATCAGCGCCCGGTTCGGGGCGCCCTGGGAAAAACCGGCGGGGATGCGAATTGATACGCCTGGTTTGAATCAAATTCGCTTGCTTTATGCTTACGGCAAGAAAATTACAGAAGGTTCAAATTTTCAGGAAAGTTGCATTTTAGATTTATATTATTCATCATATATATCAGTTATTTATATGAATCATGTCAATCCAGGGAATTCATTTTAATTCTAAATCCGTGCTTGCCATGCCCTTATCCGATCGAAGCCTGATCGCCGAATTCAACCAGCCTGTATTTCCTGACGTGTTCTCTCCAGGATTCACCCCGACAGGAAACAAGAGCCCGGTTGATTCGTTTCGGGCATTTGCCCAGGTCGACCGCCAGCCGGTTCACCTTCTCGCAGAAATCCTCGTAGTTTCCCCCGTCGTTCCGGTTGGAAACAGCGAATTTCAACCTGCTGTTCCCGTTTTTCGCCCGCCTGGAATTGTCAACATCCATCAGAACGATTTCCTTGCCCGCCAACAGGTTGATCGAATTCCCGGCCCATTGGTCCATGATGTATCCCGGTTTGCACATCGTCGGTTGCCGCGGCTGCGGCATGAGAAAACAAATCAGCCCGGTGAAGAAAACCGGCCCCATGCCCTGCAGTTTATTGTGCCGCCTCAATTCCCTGAAATGTTCATAGGCCGCCCTCCGGTCCAGTTTTCCGTTCCGGAGTTTGCAGGCGACCTCCAGCCATTCCCTGTTTTCGAAGAGCAGGTCGCCATAGCCGGTGCGCATTCCGCCCCAGGCCAGTACCGCGGCACAGGCCGTCGCCGTGTTCACCTCCGGATTTTCCGCCAACTCGAAAACCTGGTCCCGGCGCAGTTTCCCTTCCGGTAAGTCGTATCCACATACGCCAGGAAGCTTCTTTCCGAATTCTCTTGCCGGATTGCCTCCAGGGCTGTTCGGATCCATGGAATCCGTACCCAGGCATAATTTGAATGTCTCCAGATGGACGGAAATCATCAGGTCATCAGTCGAAGGGTACGATCTTGCCGATCGGTTGCTGCCAGTCTTGCCGCAGGGAAAAGCCCTTGGCCATGGTTCCCTGTCCCTGAAAGTCATCCTTTTGGCCCATTTCCGGCTGTCCCGGACGACGCCGTGTTCGGCCCCTGCGCAACCCGGAACCCACCGCGCCGGAAATCGGGGGAATACAATGCGAAAGGGCCGCGGGAGCCTGTCGATGCGATTCTCCCGTGACGTGAATCAGGCGTCAATACTTACTCGCCCCGAACATACGGGCCCAGGAACCGTTTCGCGGCCCGCCGCTCCCCGATGCACTCCCGGTATTTCCACGCCCGGAGCAGGAACCCCAATCCGCCTTTCTCGGACGGATCCAGCGTCTCCAGCAGGCCGAGGGGCCTCGGCTCCGGCGGATCCATGACCCACACCCGTTCCGGTATCCGCACCAGCGGGCCATGCAGGTGGATGACCTCCCCGTCCACCCTGTTCCGGATCTCCAGCCCAAGCCCGAATTCGTCATCCGGTCCTTTCACGCCCAGGTCCCGGGTATCGAAACCGAGGTCCGGAGACTCATTGTGGAAATCCTCCGCGCCATCGGCTTCCTCGCCGGGTTCCACGAACGTGATCCAGTCCGCCCTTCCGGTCCCGTCCGCGCGGAAATCCAGCCATCCCCCATTCCCGAGAAAAACATCGGCTTCGGGGCCTTCCAGTTCCGAAGAACCGCTGCGGGCAAGAAGCCTTATCGCGTAGGGCGCATTCCGCCATCCCCCGCCTCCTTCGATCTTCAGCCGCTGCAGCCGCACATCCACGCGCACCGCATCCCCGCCCTCGGCCGGATACCCCGCCAGCAACATCACCACCGCCCTTGCCCGGCCGCCGGACGACTCCATCCGGGCATAGGCATTCACCCGGAAGAACTCCTCGTCCGCGCACCTGCGATTGAATTCGATTCGCCCTCCCGGGGGATGAAGCACGGGTTCCGGACCGGACCCGGAATCGGACCGCTCCGTGGCGCAGGCGCCGCTGACCAGCAACAGCACGGCGATGACGGCCATCCGGGACCATTTTCCGTGTCTTTCCTGGGGGCGCTGTTTCATGACTTCATTCATGACTTCATTGGCTGTTCCATATTCCGGACAAACCGTGCAACGGCATCAGCCCCCTCAGAATGTCCGGCTGTACCGCGCCAGCAAGGCGTTTTCGGTCT
>CAZZNP010000137.1:1922-7869 GCA_964655785.1 uncultured Gemmatimonadota bacterium | reverse complement strand
GGATGATGATCCTGGGCTGGCTGCTGGGTCGTTACCTGGTGCAGCGATCAGTCATAGCCGCGCAGGCGCCTTCCATAGCCGTAACGGCGACCGTCGGTGGTGCCCGGTCTCCCATGCCGATCGAACGATTGCTGGCCATCATGGGCCTGGTGGCACTGGGACTGTTCGTGGCATTCCGCGCCTGGAACGGCTATGGGAACATGATGCTGCTGCGTGAGGACTTTTCGCTGATGCAGTGGCTGTACGTCAACAAATACCCGCCAAGCCTGACCTTCGCCCTGCTGGAGCTGGGGCTGATGGCGGTGATACTGGCCGGATTCTTCCGTTACCAGCGTTCGATGAAGGGCCCTGTACGCACCTGGAATCCCCTGCTCGTATTCGGCCAGACCGCATTCTTCTTCTACCTGATCCACATGCACATACTGATGTTCAGCGCACTGGCCATGGGCATGTTCATGAATCAAGGCGTGGGCGCCGCCTACCTGGCCGCCCCGGCCGTACTGATCCTGCTTTACCCGCTGTGCCTGTGGTTCCGACGATTCAAGGCACGCCGGCCGAGAAGTTGGGTGAGGTATATCTAGTTTCTGCCCAGGTCGGCGTTCCCGGGGCTGGCGCGGTACATCTAGCTCAGATACGGTCGCCGTTTCCGGCGTCGGTGCGGCAATACCCATCGCGGTCTGGAGAACATCCACGGGCTCGATCGGTGCCCGCGCCGTACATGCAGCATCGCCGCGGCGGCGCGGCGAAATCCATCGCGGCCGCGGCCAGAAGCCAGGAGATCATACATTGACAGGACCGGAAATTACAATCGCAGCAGGGGACCATCCTCTGACGGGTGCCGCGGTCCGACCGTCCTTCTCGCCGGATCGGGAATCAGGTCCAGCTCTTCCAGGACGATCTGGCCGACCAGCGCCTCCGCGCCCGTATCGACCACGACGCAACTGGTAAACATCTGGCGGTCACCGATTCGGACGGAGAGCGGACCGGCTATCGGCAGATCGCTCCGCTCCCCGTTGGCCAGGGTAAAAGGCGCCATACGCATGACCCCTATACCGAGCTGGTCCACCACGTTCTTCGGGAGCGTCAACATCAGGGCGCCGGTATCCACGATGGCCCGGATGCTGGCCCGCCTGACTTTTCCCTCCTCGAGATGGTCCGCCTTGACCAGTTCGTGGTCTACCGCGTTCTCCAGTTCGATGTCAATTTTGATTTCGCCCATATTACTCACCTTTCAGTGCCGTACGATGTCGACCAGAACAGCGGCGTTGTACGGTTAAGGCTAACTTTACTGTGCCGGCGTGAATCGCTCAACCGTTATGTGATCAGCGCGGTCTCGTACCCGCCACACATCAAAGGCCATCTGCATACCGAGCCACGTCTCGGGACTTGAGCCAAATGCCTTTGAAAGGCGGAAGGCCATTTCGACTGAGATCCCGGTATTACATGAACCAGATCGGACTGCGTCTGAGTACATCAGCCAGGAGGAAGTCGGAACAGGATTTTCCCGATGGAGTCCTGGACACTGTTGAGCGATTCTTTGATTTCCACGAGCGTGTTTTCAACTGAATTCTTGAATGCGTTCATTCTGCCTATCCAGATCCCTGTACTGACAAAAGTTCCAATCGCGCCTAAAATCACTGCATATGTGACAGGATTCTCCCACATAACTCCTCCTTACAGCGTGGAATGTGAATGTAAACGAGTTTTCTCGTTCTTGATAATTGTAGTGTTTTTACAAGTTCATCTGGTCCATTCTTTATACGCGTAGCCTTGTAACCAATTGGCGGTTACCGCATACTAAGGAGTACACAAACAGGATGAATCTTACCTTAATATAGTCCGGATTTCCTTAAATCCATCGAAGTTTTTCTGACAAATGTCGAATAAAGTCAACAACCGTGAGCGGAGATGATCCCGTATTCAGGAACAAACTCCCCGGTCCATCGTCTAATCGAATGACAGAGACGCCACCGCCATGACTACCGAATCGCCACCGCCATGACTACCGAATCACCATGACTACCGGATCGCCACCGCCATGACTGCAGGATCGCCGGACAGCCGGAACGTGGTTTTGCAAAGGGAATACCGCCGTCCAGAAAGGAAACGTGTCGTCATGCAAATCAACACCTCGTCGACTACCATTCGATTCCTGATCGCGATCTTCCTGATCGTCGGCCTGATGATCCCGTGGGCGTTGCTCAATGTCGTGGTAACGGACCGCAGCGGTTATCGGGACGAGGCGCTCGGGAACATCAGTCACGCATGGTCCGGACCGCAGACTATCGTGGGCCCGATCCTGGCCATTCCCTACAGGCTGCCGAGTGAAGACGAGCGCGAGCGTTACGTGGAGCGCGAGCCGCATATCTTCGTCATGCCCGAGGAGCTGCGTGCGGAACTGAACAGTACGTACGAAACGCGATCGCGGGGGATATTCGACGTACCCGTCTTCACGGCGTCGCTGAACGCCAACGGCAAATTCCCCGATCTGAACGTACAGGAACTGGAAGCCCAGTACGGCGAATTGATGCTCGATCGCATGACGGTGCTCGTGGGCGTGTCGGACACCCGGGGCATACAGGATGGATCGTTGACGCTTGCCGGCGCGCCGATGGAATGGCAGGCCGGCACCGGTTTCGATATGATCGGCGAAGGCGTGCAGGCGCCCGTGCGTTTCGCCGAAGGGACCACGTGGGACCGTGCGTTTCAACTCACGCTCGACTTCCGCGGCACCGAGCGGTTCGGCATCGAACCCGTGGGAGACGAGACCCGGATCGCCATGACGTCGACCTGGCCCCATCCGAGCTTCGACGGACGCATTCTGCCCGACGAACGGACCGTCGGCCGCGACGGATTCACCGCCGCGTGGAACACGGGCAAACTCGCGAGAGGTTATTCGCGGGTCCTGGACGCATACGGGCGCGGCGCCGTGGAGATGCTGCCGTTCAAAGTCCGGGGATCATCCCAGGCCGAGCCGAGCCGCCCGCGCGCGGCCGTGTCGCCGGAATACAGGGAAGGGGTCGGCTTCAGCGTGTTCAAGGCCGACGACGTCTATCGATCCATGTCCCGCAGCCTGGAATACGGGATCCTCTTCATCGTCTTCACCATGATCAGCGTGGTATGCATCGAGTTGATCACGGGCGTCCGCTTTCACGCCGTGCAGTTCGGCGTGGTGGGCATCGGCCTCGTCGTGTTCTTCCTCGCGTTGCTCTCGCTGGCCGAACATATCGGATTCGGCCCGGGCTACCTGATCGCGGCCGCGCTGATCACGTCGATGAACGGCGTTTACGTCGCGGCGGCCTCCCGGTCGGGCAGAAGCACGGCATACGTGGCCGTCGTGCTGGCGACCCTCTACACCGCGCTGTACCTCCTGTTGCTCCTCGACGAATACGCGCTTCTCGTCGGCAGCGGCCTTGTGGTGATCCTGCTGGCCGGCCTGATGTACGCGACCTACCGGTTGTCTAATGGCGGCGCCGTACAGCCGGAATAGCGTCGAGAACGCAGGCGTGGTACGCTTCAAGCGATACGTCCACACGAACGTTTGGAACGCGCGCCGTGGTCTGGTTAAGGTTGACCCATCTGAACCGTCGTGAACCTTTCAACCGATAGATGATCAGCGCGATCTCGTACCCGCCACACATCGAATGCGATCTGCATGCCGAGCCACGTCTCGGGACTCGAGCCGAACGCTTTCGAGAGGCGGAAAGCCATTTCGACCGAGATCCCGGTCTTTTCATTAACCAGATCGGACAGCGCCTTGCGCGTAATTCCCAATCCTTGAGCCGCCCTCGTTATTGAAAGGCCGAGCGGGTCGAGGCACTGCCGCCTCACTATGCTTCCCGGATGGGGGGGATTGTACATGGTCGGCCCTTTCGGTTATCAGTCGTTAACATGCGACGGCCATTGCAAGGTTCTATTGTCTACTTTGCTCTCACACGCTAATGATAGTCAATGAAATCAACATCGACCGCGTGACCCTCGTCGAACCGAAAACTCACACGCCAGTTTCCCGATACGGATACAGCGTGTGGTGATATCCATCGGGTTACGCCGTTTTCATGCAGGGATTTGAGACCACGATGCTTGAAAGACTTGATCATGACTGATACAGGTCGAGTACGTATACTCGAAGTTAAGAATATCGTCCAGCACCTGTCAATTGCCAAAAGTAACATACATTCTAAGTCAAAAGGATGCCCGGAACTGCCAGTGCGAAAATGTTCTCTGTATCTGCCCGCCCACCAAAATTTGCCCACTGCAGATTCCGAGGTACCACAATTACAGTCTGCATTATTATAAATCCATCGAGTTTTTTTACCTGGATTCCCGCCAGGTGGAAGATGAGATCCTTGCGTAGCATGACGGATGTACTTTCCGCTTCCAATAAAACCCCGCCGACGACGGGTAGGATGCTCGACAGTCCGATCCGTTTGACACCAGCGGGGTTAGGGAGTTTCTACGACTTTGCCGCTACGCTACGGCAAAATCGTCTCCCCGTTCCAGTTTTCGGGGAAGGGTTGGTAAGTAGAGTGGGGGTAGTCTCTCGATGGCGACAATTCCAACAACGTGCTTACACTTTCTCCAGATACGTCAGAGACTGTTCTTCGCGCTCTGGTCAAATCGTACAGACGCCATAACTCATCTACCCTAATACCAAATCCAAGACTGCTTACCGGTACTCTCTGGGGTTGACCGGTATGTCGATCATAGACTAGACTTTCGAAGACGGCGTTGTTGATCCCTATGATGAATCCCTCATGATCAAAGAGAAGACTACCACTTGTACCACCCGACGTGTCCAGATTGTGCTGAATGACGCGACCGTTCTCAGGGGTTACTATCCTGTCCAAGAAAGTTCGTAACGCGCTGATCGTTCCGTCTTTGAAAGTAGCTATGGGAACCGCGCTGTAAGGATTGTTGATTTCTCCCGGAAAACCCATTGTTGCAATCGGTTGTCCCACGCGTAAGTTTTTGGCACGGTCCAACGGCAGAAGTGACGGAACTCGTGTGAACCTTTCATTTACAACCAGTAATCCTACATCCGGTGACTTCGCCGTGCCATCGTAATCCGGATGTAGATAGTATGTATTCAACGTATACGTATGTGACCCGCCAACCGCTGTTCCCGATTTTACAGCAAATGGCTCCGGGTTGAGGTGGCGTATGGACACTAGTTGATCGCGCACTCCTTCAATCACATGTGCATTTGTCCAAATCGCATTCGTAAATTGGGCAACGAATCCCGATCCAACGACGTAGTTCTGCCCAAGTACCCTGAAGCCTATAGCATAAATAGCCCCATCTATATTCCCTTCCTCAATAACGTCCGCCCAGTTCAGTGGTTCACCTGCCGGTCCCGCCGGCCCCGCCGGCCCCTGTGCGCCGGTTTGTCCCGGTACTCCTTGTGTTCCCTGTATACCGTCTGTCCCTGCTGGTCCCGTAGCTCCGGTTGGTCCTGCGGACCCTCGCGCTCCCGCAGGTCCCGTCGGACCCGGTTTCCCTTCGCAAGCCAGCAACGCGACAATGAGTAGCAACCCACCTAAGCGAGAGATCATGATCTCCATCCTTTTATGCCTGTAGCAATGAATACCACCCCTGATACCAATCATTCTGCCGGGTAGCACCTGTATCTAAATCACAGGAACGAACGAAACGACATACCGGCTCGACGGATTGTGCTTCGCGTACGCCGATTCTTATCTGATGTGTGGTAAAGCTGCTGAAATACATAGAGGGGAGGCGGTGGCCTCGGGTTCAACTGAATGAACGAGGAAAAGTACGACGAGGAGCGATTCAGGCCTGCAAGATGAACGATTCGGATGCTGAAGAGCGATAAATAAGGGGGGGGGGGGGGGGGGAATTATATTTAATAATTTAATTTACGAGAAAAAATTGTAAAATTATACGGCCGTGCACATTACCGGCAAAACCCCCGAGACGCAGGAAA
>CAZZNP010000137.1:0-1912 GCA_964655785.1 uncultured Gemmatimonadota bacterium | reverse complement strand
CCCCCCCTCCCCCCCCTCCTCCCTCCCCCCCCCCCCCTCCGCCCCCCCCCCCCCCCCCCCCCCCCCAACTTGCTGTAATCATTGAATTTACGAGAATAAATTGGATACTTCTTCGGCCGTGCTCCTTACCGGCCTCACCGCCGAGACGCAGGACATCACGTCTCTGGCAGATGCATGCCACCCATCAGTTGGAATGGACTGGCGATAGGATCAATAGTGTTAATATAACAGGATATTTTTTGTGTCAAAATATTTTCTTCTTCAGTTAAGACCCGGTTATCGGTAGACCGGGCCTCGTAGTAGTTCTTCGCAGTTTACCAACACCACTAGAGACAATTTGCAGTCATTGCACGAATGGAGGTTTCCGGTATCGTCAGTGATTCCATACCGAGTTTCTTTTGGGATAATCGCGTTAGTGAACATTCTCCTTACGACAAGCATCGTGAAACGCAAAATTGTGCCATCGTGGATCCGTGCGGTACGTTACCATCCAAGGAAACTGCGCAGGATTCGCGCCCGTTCTGAATTTGATTTCTCGATTCGTTCGCGTATCGCGTTCCAGGGTTCGGGATACGGATCAAGGTACCCCCATTCCAATTCATCGTAACCCTGTGGCTTTTCGATAACACGATCATTTGGCTGCCAGTCGTAGACCTGTTTCGCGTGATATCGAAGAAAGGGGGTCAGGGGACCGTGCTTATCAGACAGACTGGCAAGTCCGGCCGGAAGCATGACGAGGTTGGCGACTTGCGTATAGGACTCCGGGTCGTTAGGCGTCTCCCAGACGTGTGCGAAAATCCATCCATTATTGGGATGTGCCGTCGTCCCGAGATTGTGGGACCAGAGAAACGCCCACCTGGGCGAGGTATTGTCGTCGTACATGATCCTGCAACCGTCCTTTGTGTCCTTCTCACAGCGTCTTCTTTGGTTTCTGATTACAGGAAATGCCGGGCCGTTCAATTTTTTGACCACATCCCTGTGGGGCATTTTGCAGTGAGGAACGGCGATTTTGCACAATGCGAGGGCGTCATCATATAGGTTCGGAGGTTCAAACAATGGTTGTAACCTCACATCCGAGACACGAGTCAGGTCCTCTTTATTCCTGAGACTGTATGGATAGACCGAGTATGGATAGGGTCGTGCGCGTCCGCAATTCCCCGGGTCCGTACCGGGTTGTTGTATATCGGAACCGGCGAGATCAGTTCGACCGTCGCGACCGATCGAATGACTTACATGCCAAACCGCATTACAATTATCCCTCAGGTTCGGGCCACAACCGGTGTATTGAGAGCGTTGGCCATTTAACCCTGAGAGATCGTTTGTCGAAGGGTAGTAGGTCATCCGGCACGTTGATATAGGGTGTGTCCATCATGTCGTTTTCTTCACACCAACGTGCCGCCAACTTCAGGTACCGCCGAAAGACCAGAACGGCGGGAAACCTGTTTTTCGAAACGAGCCAGAGTACCATGTCTCTGGGCCCTTTGGAGGAGTTGCAACTACGACAGGCGTAGGTGATGTTATCCGCGGCGTCAGGTCCACCCTTGAGTTTGGGGATCAGATGGTCCAAAGTAAGTTTGGTTTCACGACCGCAGTAACAGCATGTGCTCGCGTTCATCTTCGTCTTTTCATCGTCATATAGGGGCCGCATTTTTATCTTTCCAGACATGTAACCATGCCGGAATCGACTTCTGATGATGTAGTGTACGCGCTTGTAGCCGGTCGCCCCTTCTTCGACCGCGGCATGTACCATGGCCAGAAACCCATATGTCCAGGCGAAGTGTTCTCTCAGGATGGCATGGTCATCCGGTGCTTTGGGCATTGCAACGGATCCTGTACAGTCGTACTGAGATCGCCGTACCAGCCTACCACCCGGGCGGATTGTCCTGCCAGGTGCGGCCGATGTAGTCGAAGA
>CAZZNP010000136.1:3795-8050 GCA_964655785.1 uncultured Gemmatimonadota bacterium | reverse complement strand
TCTGGGCCGTGGCATAGGCGTTTTCGGGCGACCAGTCCCCAGGGGAGTCGGCCAGCGTGCGGACATACCTTGCGAGCCCACCGAGAAAACGATCCAGTCCATCGGGCCCGGCCAGTCCATCGGGGCCGGCCAGTCCATCGGGGCCGGCCAGTCCATCGGGGCCGGCCAGTCCATCGGGGCCGGCCAGACCATCGGGCCCGGCTTCCCGGGAGCGGATGCCCAGGGGCGGCAGGGAGCGGTCGAGTCCGGTTAGCGCCTGGCGGTCCACGGCCAGGACGAACCCCTTGTTCAGCCGTCCGGTCCGCCCCGCGGCCGCCACCGCCATGCGGCCGAAGGTCTCCTCGTCGCCACGCATGGATTCCAGGTCTTCGGCGGACCGGATCTCTTCACGGATTTCCCGTTCGGCGAAAGCGGCGGCAATGATTCCCACCGGAACGCCCACCAGCGCGTATTCCGATCCCCATCGGTTGCCGGACATGCGCACGGTCAGCGTGTCCTTGCCATCCGAAACCCCTTCCACCGTGCCACTGAATCTCGCCGTGGTCCAGTCCACCGCCCTGGATCGTTCCCGGTTCCGGTAGCGCAGGTCGGCCCGTAGTTCCTGGTCGCCGCGAAGCAGCAGTTCGATGGCTTCCCCGGCCAGGGCTTCCGCGGGCGCGATGCGCAAGGTACGCCGGACGATGCGGAATTCGGGTTCGGGCGCGGGTTCCGCCTCGATTTCCTCTCCAGCCGGCACTTCGGGTTCCACGAGCAGCGGTTCGGCGCCGGAGCCCACGAGCAGACGAGTGCCGGCGCGGACCGCCACGCCACCGTCCATGCCCCGGCCGGCGGGGTGGCCGGCGGCGATCTCGAAAGTAACCACGGGATTCAGGACGGGACTGTCCGGATGGTCGGCGTTCAGCGCGTGCAGGTTGATGTTCAGGCGGGCCAGGATCTCATTGAACTGGTACCGGTCGTGGACGCCGGGATTGACCTTCCTTCGTTCGCCGTAGGGTCCGTCGGAAGGCATCGCCAGCACGAGCGTCTTGCCCCGCGACACGAAATTGATGGCCAGGTCCACTTCCTGGATACTCATCCCCGGGTCGCCGCCGCCCAACAGCACGATGGCGTCGTAATCCCGGGCGTCCCGTTCGACCAGGGCCGGGTAGTACGGCCGGTAGTCGACGTCGAACCCCGCCTCCGAAATCGCCCGGATCATCCCGGCGTGCTCTTCCGGATAGGCCATGGCGTAGTCGACGACGAGCAGGCGGGGTCCGGCGGACTGTGCGGCCGACGGTGCGGACTGTGCGGCGGCCGGTGCGGACGGTGCGGACTGTGCGGCCGACGGTGCGGACTGTGCGGCGGCCGGGCTGGCAGCCTGTGCACCGACCGGCCCCTGTTGCGGGATCGAACGCCAGGCGCTCCCGCCCTGTGCGGCCGTTTCATTCGGGCTCGACGGCCGCGCGCTCGAGGAGTAGAGGGGTGCCAGGAAGAAAATCAGGCAGGCTATCAGTTTGATTCGCATGGCATTCGATCCGGGGAAGCGATATCGACCGACTTAACAAACTAAAGCCATAGGACTCCAATCACAAGGCGATAAACGCAGCACGCGCGCCGGTGAAGCTCAGTATTTCCTCGAAGATTTCGTGCCTGATGACTGTATGAATGAATGTAGGCGCCGGTTGCGCTTAAAGAGAAACTACACCCAGACTAAAACCCAAGTTTTTAGTGACAAACGTGTGTTATTGTTGCGTTATTTAAAAACAGATACGCACTTTCACGTATTTCCGCGCGTTTCCGAGGGATACCCGCGGTGGGAAGCGCGCTTGCGGCAGATCATTGCGAATCCCTTCGGCCGGGAGGTCGAACCTAAAGCCGGGGACGGAACAAACGCGTGGTGAACGTCTAAGGGAGTCCGACTGTTGAGTGCTCACGACGATCTGTTACGAGAGATACAGGCGCTGCGCGCACGCAACGCCGCCCTCAACGCGGCGATCCTGCGTGTCAGTGCGAGCCTGGACCTCGAGACGGTCCTCGAGGAGGTCGTGGAGAGCGCCAGGGTGCTCACCGGAGCGCGCTACGGCGCCATCGCCACCGTCGACGAGGCAGGCCTGCCCCAGGATTTCGTCACCTCGGGCCTCTCCGTCGAGGAGCACCGGCGCCAGGTGGAATGGCCGGAAGGGCCGAAGCTCCTGGAACACCTCCGCGACCTGCCGGGTCCGTTGAGGCTCCCGGACTTTGCCGAATACGTGGGCAATATCGGTTTTTCAACTGAGGGGCTGCCGACCGCCCGTTCCTTCCAGGTCGCGCCGATGCGTCACCGCGGCGTTCAGGTTGGCAAATTCTACCTGGTCGACAAGGTGGACGACAAGGAGTTTACGGACGAGGACGAAGAGGTCCTCGTGCTGTTCGCCTCGCAGGCGGCCGCCGCTATCGCCAACGCAAGGGCGCACCGCGACGAACAGCGTACCCGGGCCGACCTCGAGGCGCTTATCGAGACTTCGCCGGTGGGCGTCGTGGTATTCGAAGCGTCGACCGGCAGACCGGTGTCGTTCAATACAGAGTCGAAGCGAATTGTGGAGAACCTGCGTATACCCGGCCGATCCCATGAGGCCATACTCGAGGTGGCGACCTGCCGCTTCGCCGACGGACGCGAGATCGCGCTGGACCAATTCCCGCTGGCCCAGGTGCTCAGCGGCGCCGAGACGGTGCTGGCAGAGGAGATCGTGCTTTCCATGCCCGATGGGCGCAGTGTGACCATGCTGGTGAACGCCACCCCGATTCGCGGCGAGGACGGTGCGGTGGCGTCGGTGGTGGTCACCATGCAGGACCTCGCGCCGCTGCGGGAACTGGACCGGACACGAGCCGAGTTTCTCAGCATGGTGAGCCACGAATTGCGCGCGCCGCTGACTTCCATCAAAGGGTCGGCAACGACGGTGTTGAACGCCTCGCGGGAGCTGGACCCGGCCGAAGTGCGCCAGTTCTTCCGTATCATTGATGAACAGGCCAATCTCATGGACAGCCTGATCGGCGACCTCCTCGATGCGGGACGTATCGACACGGGCACGCTGTCGGTCTCCCCCGAGCCCTCGGACGTGAGCGTCCTGGTGGACCAGGCCCGCAACACTTTCCTGTCCGGCGGCACCGGACACGACGTCCTCATCGATCTGCCGCCCGATCTGCCACCGGTCTTCGCCGACAGGAAGCGCATCGTGCAGGTGCTGAACAACCTGCTGTCCAACGCCGCCCGCCATTCGGCGGCGACGGCGCCCATACGAATTTCGGCCGAACGGGACGGCGTGTACGTCGCGCTCGCGGTTTCCGACGAGGGCCGGGGCATTGCGCCGGGTCTTCTCAAGCGGTTGTTTCTCAAGTCCGGGCGCACCGAAAAAGACACTAGCGTTGCCGGTGGTCTGGGTCTTGCCATCTGCAAGGGGCTGGTCGAGGCCCAGGGCGGGCGCATACGGGCCGAAAGCCCGGGCGTGGGCAAGGGCACGCGCTTCATTTTTACGGTACCCATTGCGGAAAAGAACGGCGAAGACGCCGCAGACGGCGATGCCCGGCACCCCTCGGGCCTGCCTTCGGAAGGCCGCCAGCCGACGCCTGTTCTCGTTGTGGACGACGACCCGCTGACGTTGCGTTACGTGCGCGACATCCTCGCCGATGCCGGCTACTCCGCACTGGTGACGGCCGAGCACAGGGAGATTTCTAGCATCATCGAAGCGAGAAAGCCCAAACTGGTCCTGCTCGACCTGATGCTGCCCGGCACCGACGGGATCGAACTCATGCAGGCCATTCCCGAGCTTGCCACCCTGCCGGTGATCTTCATCTCGGGCTATGGACGCGACGAGACTATTGCAAGGGCGCTGGAGGCCGGCGCCGAGGATTACATCGTCAAACCCTTCTCGCCGACCGAGCTCACCGCGCGGATCGGGGCCATCCTCCGCCGGCGCGCCAATCCGGAACGTTTCGTGCTCGGTGAGTTGGCCATCGATTACGACCGCCGCGAGGTCATGCTCTCGGGCCGGCCGGTAGCGCTGACGGCGACCGAGTTCGAGGTGCTGCGCGTGCTTTCGCTCTGCGTGGGGCGGATCGCTACCTACGAAATTCTGCTGCGAGAGATCTGGGGCAGGCGCGGCTTCGGCGACACGCGACTCGTGCGGGCAACCGTCAAGCGTCTCCGGCGAAAGCTCGGCGACAACGCGCACGACCCATCCTACATCACCAACGTACGCGGCGTCGGTTACCGCCTGATCCGGCCGGGCGGGACGTAGGG
>CAZZNP010000136.1:0-3695 GCA_964655785.1 uncultured Gemmatimonadota bacterium | reverse complement strand
GGCGACGCATAGGTTCAGGCGGGACGCAGGGCCAGTTCTTTTCACACCGCCGCCAACCGCTCCAGGAGGTCGACGCAGCGGTTGGAGTAACCCCATTCGTTGTCGTACCAGCCGCAGATCTTGACCAGGCCGTCGTCGATGATCATGGTCAGCTCCGAATCGAAGATGCAGGAGGCGGGGTTGTGCACGATGTCGACGGAGACGATGGGGTCTTCGCAGTACTCGAGGATACCTTCGAGGGGGCCCTTCGCGGCGGCCGCGAAGGCTTCGTTGACTTCGCCGGCCGTAGGCACGCGTTCGACCTGGGCCACGAAATCGGTGAGGGAGCCGTCGGGGACGGGCACGCGGACGGCCATGCCGTTGAGCCGGCCGTTCAGCGCGGGGATCACCTCGCCGATGGCCTTGGCCGCGCCGGTGCTCGTGGGGATCATGGACACGGCGGCCGAACGGGCCCTGCGCGGGTCCTTGTGGGCGAAATCGATGATGCTCTGGTCGCTGGTATAGGCGTGGACCGTGGTCATGGACCCGCGGATTACGCCGAAATGGTCGTGCAGGACGGAAGCCATAGGCTCAAGACAGTTGGTGGTGCAGGAGGCGTTGGAGACTACGCGGTGCCCGTCGTTCAGGATCCCGTCGTTCACGCCCATGACGATGGTGGCGTCCACGTTGGTCGCCGGCGCGGAGATCAGCACCTTCTTCGCTCCGGCCGCAAGGTGGGCCGATGCCTGTTCGCCGTCGGTGAAGATCCCCGTCGACTCCACCACCAGGTCGACGCCTCTATCGCCCCACGGCAGGTCCGCGGGATTCCGCTCGGACACGATCTCGATCTTGCTGCCGTTCACCGCGAGTCCGCCGTTCACGGCCTCCACCGGATGATCGTAGCGCCCGTGCACCGAGTCGTATTTCAAAAGGTGCGCGAGCGTGGCGTTGTCGGTCAAGTCGTTGATGGCAACGACGTCGAACCCGGTCCGCTCCGACATGGCGCGAAATACCATGCGGCCGATGCGGCCGAACCCGTTGATGCCGACCCTGATTCCCATGATGCTATCCCTTCAGCAAGCCGCGCAGCACGTACTGCAGGATGCCGCCATGGCGGTAGTATTCCACCTCGACCGGCGTGTCGATGCGCACGATCGTGTTCAGTGTTTTCGTTCTGCCGTCATCGGATGTCACGCGGACACGGGCGCGCTGCCGGGGCTCGATGCCGCCCTCGATCCCCTCGATGTCGAAGGTTTCGAAGCCCGTCAGGCCATGAGATTCGGCGCTTTCCCCTTCTTCGAACTGTAGCGGCAGGATGCCCATGCCGATCAGGTTGCTGCGGTGGATGCGCTCGTAGCTTTCCACGATCACGGCCCGGACGCCGAGGAGGTTGGGCCCCTTGGCGGCCCAGTCCCGCGACGATCCCGTGCCGTACTCCTTGCCGGCGATCACCACCAGGGGCGTGCCGGAAGCGCGGTATCCCATGGCCGCGTCGTATATGGCGACCGGATCGGCATTGGGCGAAAGTCTCGTCCAGCCTCCTTCGGTGCCCGGCGCCATGCGGTTGCGCAACCGGATATTGGCGAAGGTGCCCCGCATCATGACTTCGTGGTTACCCCGCCGCGCTCCGTATGAATTGAAGTCCTTCGGCACGACGCCCCTTTCGACCAGGTACCGGCCCGCGGGACTGTCGGCCTGGATCGAACCGGCCGGCGAGATGTGGTCCGTCGTGACGGAATCGCCCAGCACAGCCAGCGCGCGGGCGCCCCGTATGTCCGTGATCCCGGCGGGCTCGGGCGGCATGCCGTCGAAATAGGGAGGGAGCTTTACGTAGGTGGAAGCGTCGTCCCAGGCATAGGATTCGTCGCCGGTCGCGGCCAGTTCCGCCCACCGGTCGTCCCCCGTGAAGACGTCGGCGTAGGTGGATTGGAACATCTCCCGGCGGACCGAGACGCGCACGGCGTCCCGGACTTCATCCGGCGTCGGCCAGATCTCCCGCAGGAATACGCCCCGGCCTTCGGTATCCGTGCCGATCGGCTCGTTGTACAGATCGACATCCATGCGGCCGGCGAGGGCATAGGCCACCACCAGCGGCGGCGAGGCCAGGTAGTTGGCCTTGACGACGGGATTTACGCGGCCTTCGAAATTCCGGTTTCCGCTCAGCACGGCGGCCGCGACAAGTGCTGATTCGCGCACCGCGTCGCCGATTGGGGCGGGCACCGGACCGCTGTTGCCGATGCACGTCGTGCAGCCATAGCCCACCACGTGGAAACGGAGCTGTTCCAGGTAGGGCAGTAGTCCCATGTCCTCCAGGTAACGTGTCACGACCTGCGAGCCGGGCGCGAGACTGGTCTTCACCCAGGGTTGTGTGGACAGGCCGCGCTCGACGGCCTTCTTCGCCAGGACTCCGGCGGCGGCCAATACGGCCGGGTTGGATGTGTTCGTACAACTGGTGATCGCGGCGATCACGACAGATCCGTGTCCCAGGTCGAAGGAGGAACCGTCCATGTCGACGGCCGCCTTCTTCGTCAGCGTGCCCAGTTCGGCGGGCGCGTGTCCGTTGCCGTCTACCCACTCGTCGACGGACTCGTCGGACAGGCCGGGGTTTTCATCGGCCAGCATGGTGGCCAGTTCCTTTCGGAATGACGGCTTCACGTTGGCCAGCGATACGCGGTCCTGTGGCCTGCGCGGTCCCGCCATGCTCGGTTCGACCGTGCCGAGATCGAGCTCCAGGGCATCCGGGAAAATCGGATCGGGGGTGTCGCTCGAGCGGAAGAGGCCCTGCGCCTTCGTATAGGCCTCCGTCAAGGCGACTTCGTCTGCGTCGCGGCCGGTCAGTTCCATGTAGGACAGCGTTTCGCGGTCGACGGGGAAAAAACCCACGGTGGCGCCGTACTCGGGGGCCATGTTGGCGATAGTGGCGCGGTCGGGAAGCGACAGGCTGTCCAGCCCGGGACCGTGGAATTCGACGAACTTGCCGACAACGCCGTGGGCCCTGAGCATCTGCGTGACCGTGAGGACCAGGTCCGTCGCCGTGGCCCCGGCCGGCAGGGCGCCCGTCATCTTGAACCCCACCACCGACGGGATGAGCATGGATACCGGCTGTCCGAGCATCGCCGCTTCCGCTTCGATACCGCCGACGCCCCATCCGACGACACCGAGCCCGTTGATCATGGTGGTATGGGAATCCGTGCCCACCAGGGTGTCGGGGTAGGCGACCCGTTCGCCGTGCTGTTCCCTCACGAAGACGACCTTGGCCAGATACTCCAGGTTGACCTGGTGCACGATGCCAGTTCCAGGGGGAACCACGCGGAAGTTGTCGAAGGCCTGCTGCCCCCATTTCAGGAAGAGATAACGCTCCTGGTTGCGTCCGAACTCGCGGTCCACATTGGCCGCGAAGGCCCGGCGGGAACCGAACTCGTCCACCTGGACGGAGTGGTCGATGACCAGGTCGACGTCTTGCAGGGGATTGATGCGGTCGGCCGCGCCACCCAGCTTCCGGATGGCGTCCCGCATGGCCGCCAGGTCGACGACGGCCGGCACGCCCGTAAAATCCTGCATCAGGACGCGCGCGGGCCTGAAGGCGATCTCCCGTTCCGAGGTCCCGCTCCCCACACTCCCCACGACAGCGGGCACGTCTTCGGGCGAGACCGTCACGCCGTCTTCGTGGCGCAACAGGTTCTCCAGCATGATCTTCAGGGAAAAGGGCAGGCGGG
>CAZZNP010000135.1:0-8380 GCA_964655785.1 uncultured Gemmatimonadota bacterium | reverse complement strand
CCAGGTCCATGGGATTCGACCACGCCTTCGTGCCGTTCGGCGCGATGATCTCGAACCTCACCCACCGCACATTGGCCCTCAGCGTGAAGGTGGCCTCTTCGAAGATCTCTCCCTTGCCGGACCGATCCCGGTACTCCGTTCCGTGGGAATCGAACACGGCCAGGATGCTCTGCGCCTCCGAGCACCTAATGCTCGCCTCCACGACGCGGTTCCCATCGCCCCCATCGTCGACGCGGCGCAACTGTATGTCTTTTATCTCCGGCCCGGAACTGACGTAGGCGCAGCCCCGCTCCAGCGCGTCGATGATCGCCTTCGCCGAGCGTTCCCTGACCTTTACCATGTTCCATCCCCCGTAGGTATCCCGGTTTTCCGACTCGAGGGCATGGGAGTCGTCGTTGGAGAGCGCGGGGATCGGACGGCCCAGGAGTTCCATCCAGTCGTCCCAGTGCACGGAGGACTCGCCCCGTCCGGCGCACCGGCAGGTGGTGTTGAAGACTTCGATGCCGGCCAGGCCGTTGAGGGGAAGGGTATCCCGGAGGATGTTGACCGAACTCCAGTGGGGGTGGGCCAGCCAGATCGAGCCGCCCTGGCGCCTGACCTCGTCGATCACGTGCTGCGGCGGCATGCGCTTCGAGTCCATATCTTCGTCGATGTTGTAGGCCAGGAAGTGGTGGGTCTGGCCGCCGAAGGGGTTATCGGGATGGATTTCCGCACCCTGCACCAGTACGAAATCGTCCGGCGCGCTGACCGTGTCGATCCGGGTGATCGTGTAGTGGTCGGATATACACAGGAAATCGTATCCCTGGTTGACGTATCCGTCCAGCCGCTCCTGGGGCGACGGCTTCCCGTCGGAATTGGTCGTATGGGAATGCAGATTGCCCTTGAGCCAGAAGTATCCCTCGTCATCGAGGTCGAAGGGGCTGATCAGCCCATCGCTCGCCATGCTGTTCTCCCTTGGATCGGGCGGTGTCGTTCCGCCGTGGATGGTTTACGCTGCAATTTCAGGCCTCATCCCATTTCGAAAAGGCCCTATCAGATTTCGGAAATGCCTTATCCCAATTCAGAAGTGTACGTCCTGCCGAAGCGGTCCGTCGCTTCGACCACGACGTTACGGGCCTCGGCCGAAACGGGCGCGTAGAAGAGGTGATTCGTGGGAACCGGTTCCACCCAGGGGCGGCGCTCGGGCAGGCCGGACCCCCGGTGAAGCTTCTCCGACAGGGGATCGGTGCCGGGCCGCCGGGCCATGGCGCCTCTGCGCATGCCGTCTTCGTACCAGACGACCTGCCAACCGGGTTCCCAGTCCCAGACGTTCGCCACGATCTCGTCCGGCGCGCCGGGATCTGCGCCGCGGAGGTAGACCCGCATCTGGTGGCCGTCGTCCAGACCCGTGGACTTGTAACGCCATTTGATTTCCGAACCGTCGACCTCGTAGACGCCGTAGCCGCTGGGCGTGCCGTCCCAGCAGATGGGGCCGCTCCACCAGGCGCCGCACACCGTGCCCTGAACGATCTCGTGCACGCCGCTTTCGAAGATGTGTTCGTGTTCGTGCACGTGGCCGGAGAACACGTGGGCCTTGTAGGGTTCCAGGAGCCGGTACATGCGTTCGCGGTTCACGGTCGTGGACGAAATGGACGGGCTGTCGTCCCCGGTTCTGACATGCCGCGTGGTGTACTGCGGGATGTGGTTGAAAACCGCCACGGTCCGGCCGGGTTCGATCAGGGCCAGGTCCTGGGCGAGCCAGTTGAGCTGGTCGTCGGTCACGTAGCCGATGTAGCCCTCGCCGTGCCAGAACACGTTGTCCAGAACCACGTAGTGAACCTCGCCGCGGTCGAAGGAATAGAAATTCGGGCCGAAGTGGCGGCAGAACGTGCGGACGGACCCGTCGTCGGACGGGCCGAAGTCCAGGTCGTGGTTGCCGACGACCTGGAAGAAGGGCATGTCCATTCGGAGCACGCCCCGCTCGTACTCGGGATACAGGGACAGGTCGTCGAACATGATATCCCCGCAACCCACGCCGAAGAGTCGGCGGCCGGCCAGCGCGGCGGCTGTCGCCATGACGTCGGGCACGGTCTCCTTGTGAAAGAGCCCCATTTCGTAGGCGTCCTGGGTCTGGGGATCCGACAGAACGAGGAATCCATGGCGCTCATCGGAACCATCGAGTTCCTCAAGATCGAAACGGGCGGCCGTCTCCCCCGAATCGTCCGGGGCGATCGGCCGGTAGAACGAGGCCGTGCCGGTCGGGTTCTGCTGAATGGCGTACCCGTCGGGCGTGGAAATCGATACGAAGGACTGCCGCGTGTTGGACGCGATTTCGAAACGCCCATCCGCGTCCGTGGCGGTGACGGTCAGGCCGTCCGTGACCGCGATGCCACCCAGACCGGCTCTACCGGCCAGGACGCGGCCGGATACGCGGATCGGACGCACGCCGGCTGCCGCAGCGTTCCCCGAGGAGACGTTTGTCTGCGGCGCATAGGGGTTCGCCAGTACAGGAAAGGGGGCGGCTATCGCCGCGGCCGCGAAGGCCGCCTGCTTGAGAAAGGCCCTGCGGGTCAGGGCTTCGCGTTCTTCAACCCTGGTCGACGAGAGGGTTGCTTCATCGGCTTTCGGTTTCTGGCGATTGTCCATCGGTCGGCTTCCTTTCTACGGCCGGATCAGAATCGGTTAAACGAATGGATGGTCGGCCAAAGGCATGGATGGCCGGGCAAAGGCATGGATGGCCGGGCCAGCTATCCGAATCTGCACACATGGTACAATGGGTATAGCGTATTGGACATGGGGTGATTATACAATGGGCGATCCTGTCGAAACAGAGAATAATGGCCGGAATCCGGTGTGTTTTCAAGTCTCTCGTCATTTCCGTTCCAGTCCGGCGACAGCCCCACGTCGGTCCAGCCCCGGATACCTGGAATCCGTCGTAAGGTCCGGTCCGTCGAAAGGGTCATCGCCACTATAAACACTTGATGTAACGGCTTATTGATCATATCATTACAATTCCATGAACAAATCCGAAGAACCGACCGGATCCTCCGAATTCCTGTCCATTTCGGAACCCACCGGAGTCTACGCGGAACCGTGGTCCTGGAAGAAGCTCAGGCACATGCTGGGTTTCTTCGGGCCCGCCGCGCTGGTGGCGTCCATGGCCGTGGGCGCGGGGGAGACCATTCTGGTCACGGGAGTGGGCGCCTGGGCCGAATATGGCCTGCTCTGGCTCATCCTGCTTAGCGTGCTGGTCAAGGGCGTCGCGGTGACGTACCTGCTCGGCCGATTTACGGCGGTGAGCGGCCAGCCCTTCGGCCGCATGCTGGCCAAGTTGCCGGGTCCCAGGGGCTGGTTTATCCTGACGCTGCTGGCCATCGAACTTTTCGCCCTGAGCATCGCCCTGACGGCGGTCGCCAAGCCCTGCGGGAATCTCGTCGTCCACATCTTCACGGATTCACTGCCCGTGGGTCCTACGGAGACGTTCTGGGAGAACCTGGTCACCACGGTTTTCCTGGGGCTGGCCATCGGCCTGAGCCTGCTCACGTCCTACGACATCCTCGAAAAGCAGCAGATCATCATCTGCGGCATCCTGGTTACCGGCACCATCCTGGCCACGATCATCGTATGGCCCAGTATCAGCGGCATCCTCTTCGGAACGCTGTCCATCGGGAACCTGCCCGCCGCCCCCGACTGGGCGCCATCGGCCGCGCGGAACCATTACTTCCTGAACCTGGTCACGGTTTTCGGTTACGTGGGGGGCACCCTGAGCACCTACCTGGCCTATTCCGGCTGGGTGGCACACCGGGGCTGGGGCCTGACCGGGAACCCCGACGTGGAGCGGCTCGGCGGGCGGATCGACGGTACGCTGAAGATCAACTACCTCCGGGAGGACGCGTCCCAGGTGAAACGCATGCGCGTGTTGCTCTCTCCTCTCAAGTGGGATGTGTCCATGGGTGCGCTCGTGCTCTTCATCGTCACGGCCGCCTTCATGATCGCGGGCGCGGTCGTGCTCTACCCGCGGCAGACGATCCTTCCCGGCAACGCGTGGGACCTGCTCACGAGACAGTCTTCCATCTGGGCGCAGATCCACGCGGCCCTCATCCCGGTGTACTACGTGGCGATCCTCGCGGCCCTGTGGGGCACGCTGGCCACCATACCGGAGGCCCTGACCCGGTTCACCCACGAGTTCCTCACGGCCGTCTGGCCCAGGTTCAGGGACTACTCCTACCGCAGGCTGCAGACCTTCATCGTGATCTGGTTCTTCCTCTCTTCCAGCGTGGCGATCTGGAGCGACATCACCTTCGACCTGATCACGCAGATCGTGGCCCTGCTGGCGACCAACCTGGGTGTGGGCATCGTCTGCTTCGCGGCCGTCTACCTGAATTTCAAGCTGCCCCCGGCCTACCGCACCCGGCCCGCCATGATCGTGCTTGGGATCCTCTCCACGGTGGTACTCCTGTCGGCCTTCGTGGTGAGCGCCGCCGGCATGCTGCAGAAATGACTCAGGGCTTGAGGTAGTCGAGCAGGTTGATGAGCAATCCGGTGAGCACGACGATGGTCGTCAAACCCGTTCCGACGACCCACATCTTCGTCGCGATGTGTTTCTGCCCATCTTCGAGGGCGGAGAGGCGGTTGTCGATCTTGTTGAGGCGTTCTACGAGGAAGTCCCACCGGGTCGATGGAACTTCCAGCCGGTCTTGTCCAGGCATTTCGGATCCTTTCACGGTGAGGTGAAGATATCCTTAAGATACGTAAAGTAAATGACGGGTGTCAACCCATACCACAGATCCTGGCCGACTTCCGTGCCGGTCTTCTTTGATCTGGGATACCAATGCTCCCAGTCAGACCAGATGACCAATACTGCAGTTGAAAGTACTAGTCTTTAATTGGGGGTAGAATATCGAATTTGATTCTAATTCCAGCCGAAAACGGATTTTATTCGAGACCTGGTTGAGGTGCTATGCTTAGGAGGTTTTGCTAAAACTGTATGGGTGTGCCATGCGTATGCCGGGCGTAAACGCTTTTCACTTGCCCGACACTACCGATTAGCCGTACTATGAAATCAGGTCTGTAGCGGGTTTTGGACCCGGCCGGCCGCACCACGCCGGTTCACGCAGACGTAGGACATGGAGCCGACAATGCAGGAATTCGCCGCCGTCAGGCAACGGGACGAGGAACTGTACGACCTGCTGATCGCCGAGCGGGAACGGCAGCGGGATGGGATCGAGCTCATCCCGTCGGAGAACTACGTCTCTCCGGCCATCCTGGAAGCCATGGGTTCGGTGCTGACCAACAAATATTCGGAAGGATACCCGGGCAAGCGGTACTACGGCGGGCAGCAGTACATCGACAAGATCGAGAACCTGGCCCGCAGGCGGGCGAAGAAACTCTTCGGCGCCGAGCACGTAAACGTCCAGTGCTATTCGGGCAGTCCGGCCAATACCGCGGTCATGTTCGGCCTGCTGGATTACGGCGACACGATCATGGGCATGAAGCTCGACCAGGGCGGCCACCTGACCCACGGGTTGCACGTCAACTACTCCGGGAAGTCCTACAACGTGGTTTCCTACGGAGTCCGAAGGGATTCCGGCCGCATCGACATGGACGAGGTCCGGGAACTCGCCCTCGAACACCGTCCGAAGCTCATCATCTCGGGCGCCACGGCCTATCCCAGGCAATTCGACTTCGAGGCGTTCAAGGCCATCGCGGACGAGGTCGGCGCCGTACCCATGGCGGACATCTCCCACATATCGGGACTCATCGTGGGCGGCGTCCATCCGAGCCCGCTGCCTTTCACCGACGTGGTCACGACGACGACTCACAAGACGCTCCGTGGTCCGCGCAGCGCGATCATCATGTGTCACAAAAAGTATGCGAAGGATATCGACCGGGCCGTCTTCCCCGGTCTGCAGGGCGGTCCCCACGATCATATCACGGCTGCCAAGGCGTTGACCTTCAAGGAGGCCATGAAGCCGGAGTTCAGGGACTACGCCCGCCAGATCGTAAACAACGCGAAGACCCTGGCCGAGGCGCTGATCGGGCGAGGTTTCGAACTCGTTTCCGGCGGGACCGACAACCATCTCGTGCTGGTTGACCTGACCAACAAGGGCATCATCGGCAAGGACGCCGAAACCGCCCTCGACAAGGCCGGGCTGACTGTGAACAAGAACACGGTACCCTACGATACGAGATCACCCTTCAGCCCGAGCGGGATCCGGATCGGAACGCCGGCCGCCACGACACGGGGCATGAAGGAACCGGAGATGGAGAAGATCGCCGGCTGGATCGATAAAGCGATCGGGAACCACGGAAACGACGAGAAACTGTCGTCGATCCATGACGAGGTCAGGGAACTCTGCGCCGGTTTCCCCGTCCCCGGTATTTCCGAGACCAAGGCGGCGCTCATGCAGGAGATGGGCGCCGGTTAGTTTCGGCCGCACCGGCTGGATCTCGGTAGCCCGGCCTGGCGACGGCCCGTCCTGGTCGGCGGGCTCCGGTTTGCTCTTGGCCGCACCGGCCCCGGCTACCGACTACGTTTATTGACCGGGAGGTGGTGTCATGTTCAGAAAGAAACTCACCGCTGCCGCATTTGTTTTCGCAGCCACCTTTGCCGTCGCGGTCACGTTTTCCATCGCGGCCGCGTGCGATACGGGCAGTGCGAATCAGGATGAAGCGGCGGCCCAGGGCAAGTCCGGCTCGACGGAGAAAGTGACCATCGTCGAGGTCGCTTCCGACGGAACGAAGAAAGGAGCGGTTACGGTGGATAAAGTGGTCAGGACCGAAGAGGAATGGAAAGATCAACTCACCGACGAGCAGTACTACATCGCCCGGAAGAAGGGCACGGAACGGGCCTTCACGGGCAAGTACGACAAGCACTACAAAGACGGCGTCTACAAGTGCATCGGTTGCGGTACGGCGCTTTTCTCGTCGAAAACCAAGTACGATTCGGGCACGGGCTGGCCCAGTTTCTATGAGCCGGTCGCCGAAGAAAACATCGCCGAGGAAACGGACCGTAGCTTCGGCATGGTCCGCACCGAGGTGCTGTGCAAGCGATGCGATTCCCACCTGGGCCACGTGTTCACCGACGGGCCGAGACCCACGGGTCTCCGGTACTGCATGAACTCGGCTTCCCTGGACTTCGAACCCGAGGAGTAGGCAGTGGCGAGGCACCGGGCGCAGGTACCCGGCGAGACGTGGGAGCAGGATTCAGGCAAGGATTATCGGGCAGGCGCCCGCCACGGTGCGGGAGCCTGCTATACCCATGCGCATTTCCGACATAAAAGTCTTCCCGGTCTGCGGCGGCCAACGGAACTATCTCTTCGTCAAGGTTGAGACGGACGAAGGAATTCATGGCATAGGCGAAAGCGGCCTGACCTGGTGCGAGCTGGCCGTCAAGGAGATCGTCCTCGCCCTTCGGGACCGGCTGATCGGCCAGGATCCGACCCGCAGGGAACACCTCTGGCAGGTGATGTTCCGCGGCAACTTCTTTCCCGGCGCCCACGCCTTGTCCGCCGCGGTCAGCGCCATCGACATCGCCCTCTGGGACATCCACGGAAAAGCGCTCGGCGTTCCCGTATACGAGTTGCTCGGCGGCCGGTGCCGGGACAAGGTCGTCTGCTATACCCATTGCGGCGGTGACGGACCATCCGAAGAACTGGTCGCCCAGGCGCAGACCAGGGTGGAAGCCGGCTGGAAGTTCATCCGCTGGGGACTGCCCCACGACGGCGATGTGCTGGAACCTACCCGGGCGGTGCGCAAGGGCGTGGCGCAGTTCCGGGCGCTCAGGGAAGCCCTGGGCGACGACGTCGAACTGATCTGCGACGTCCACACACGGCTCGATCCGCCCGAAGCGATCGCTTTCTGCCGCGAAGCCGAACCCTACCGGCCCTTTTTCATCGAAGATCCCCTGCGTTCCGAAAACAAGTCCTCTTACCGGATGCTCCGGCAGCACGTCGCCGTGCCCCTCGGCGTCGGCGAACACTTTACCAGCAAGTGGGAGTTCAGGGAGCTGATCGAAGAAGAACTGATCAATTATGCCCGCGTGGACCTTTGCCTCGTGGGCGGATTGACCGAGGCGCGCAAGGTCGCGGGCTGGTGCGAGACCCACTACATCGACCTGGCGCCGCACAACCCGCTCGGTCCCGTGTCCACGGCGGCCTGCCTGCATCTGAGCCTCGCGTCGCCGAACTTCGGCGTGCAGGAACTGCCCGTGCTTCCGGGCATGCTCCCGGAAGTCTTCCCCGTCCAGGTCGAGTGGAAGGAAGGATACCTGCTGCCGCCCGGCCGTCCCGGTCTGGGGGTGGAGTTCGACGAGGAAGCCGCGAAACGGTATCCTTACCGTCCGTCCCGGGGCCCCACGCTACGGCGCGAGGACGGATCGTTTACGAACTGGTAGCACGCG
>CAZZNP010000134.1:0-8454 GCA_964655785.1 uncultured Gemmatimonadota bacterium | reverse complement strand
ACTACCGTTTTTGCCGGTACTACCGTTTTTGCCGGTACTACCGTTTTTGCCGGTACTACCGTTTTTGCCGGTATTACTGTTTTTGCCAGTACAACGATTGTCCTGGTCGATCGCGGCCGGTCTCCATACGAATGCAGCCTTCTTACGTAGACGCTCCGTCTCGAGACTGGGCCGGCTTCCCGGCTTGCAGAGCGCCTTTCAGGTACCTCTTGTAGTACGAATGGATCAGAAAGGTCACCGGCAGAGCGATCAGCAACCCCAGCATACCCAGCAGCTTGCCCCAGACGGACAAGGCCAGCAGTATAACGGCTGGATTGAACCCCGTCACCTTTCCCATGATCCTGGGTACCAGTATGGCGTCCTGGATGATCTGCACGACGGCGAATACGGCAAGCACAAGCGCCAGCATGATCCACATACTCTCGCCCGCGCCCAGGGACGCGACAATCGCGAACAGCAGGGCCGGGATGAGCCCCACGACCTGCAGGTAGGGCACCATGTTGAGCAGACCGATGAACAGGCCCAGCAGGATCGCCATCGGCAGGCCGATCAACCAGAAACCCGTCGCGAAAAGCAGGCCGACGATGAAGGCGATGAGGGCCTGTGCCCGGAAGTAGACCCGCATGGCGTTCGTGAAGTCGGATACCACGGCGAGCACCACCAGCCGGTACTGATCGGGGATCAGTTCCTTCCATCCCTCGGTGATCTCTTCGTAGTCCAGGAGAATGAAGACCAGGTAGAGCAGAATGACGATCACGACCGCCAGACCGACCACGAAGCTGATCGTGCCCGAAAACACGCCCCAGATGCCGGGAAGGACCTGTTGCAGGAGGACCCGGATGTTCTCGAGGTTCAGCAGTTGCACGAGTTCTTCGATCCGGACCAGGTCGGCGATGTATACCCAGGTTTCCTCGGGTACGTATTCCTGCAGTGCCGCCTGCCACTGATCGGTGTTCACCAACCCGGACATCAGTAGCTGCATATGAGCGACCTCGGACGCGACCATGGGGACCAGTATCGCCAGGAACAGGATCACGGCGCCCAGGATGATCGTCAGGCTCAGCAGCACGGATACGATCCGTTGCCTGAAGGGCAGTATCCGCTGCAACCAGGAAGTCAGGGGATTGATCAGGTAGGCGAGCAACAGCGCGATCGCGAAGGGTATGAGTATGTCGCTCACGTAGGCGATGAAGACCATCAGGAGACCGATCACCGCCACGGCGATGGTGATCCGTACTACGCGGTCGAATGTAAAGGGGCTGTCGGACAGCATGGGCATGTTCCGCAACAGAACGCTGATTTCAACAAACAGGCAGTGTAATCAAGTAGGCGAAGGGATGGAGGATGTCAAGCAAATACAGGATGATGGACTATGTCTTGACCTGGGTTTGCCGGCGGGTCTATATTGACCGCTCATCATTGGTACTAACGGTCGAGATTCCGGCCCAGATCGGCCTTACCCGGGAATCCCCATGTTCAGGATACTGTTCTCCTCGCTTCTTGCCGCGGCTTCACTGGCGCCGGCCTGCGTTTCCCATGCTCAATACACCAACTCGGTCGGCGTCGTCCTGCCGGATGATGCCGCGCCGCCGGACCAGCAGGTCTTCCGCGTGATGAGCCCCGAACCGCGCAGCCTCGACATCCAGATCAATCTCTACGACGGCGAGTCCACGTTGCTGCCCTTCGAGACTCTGCTCATCCGGGACGAACTTTGGCAGCCCATACCGGCCGCCGCAACCGGCTACGACGTCACCGAGGACGCACGGGAATGGACGTTTCATCTGCGTCCTGGCGCCCGATGGAGTGACGGCCGGCCCGTAACGGCCCACGACTTCGTTTACGCTTTCAGGCGCATGCTGGATCCCGCCAATGCCAATCCCTACGCCTTCTTCTATTATGACATCATGAACGCGAAGGCCATCAGCTCTGGCGAGATCAAGGACATAGAGCAACTGGGCGTTCGAGCCGTGGACGATCTCACGTTTCAGGTTTTCCTGGAGCGTGGCGCGCCCCATTTCCCCCACGTGGTCTCCTTCGGCCTGGCCTACCCCACGCCGCGGTGGGCCGTGGAGAAACACGGACGGAAATGGACCGAGGTCGACAAGATCGTGTCGAATTCCGGGTTCAGGATGTCCGAATGGGCGACCGGCAGCCACATGACCTTCGTTCCGGATCCCATGTACAACGGGCCCCACAAGCCCCTGCTGGAGCAGGTCATCCATCCTTTCCGGTACGCGGCCGCGCAGACTGTTCTGGCCTACGAGAATAACGAGGTGGACGTGGAAACGGTGGACATAAACGACCTGGACCGTATCGAACGCCATCCTGTGCTCGGCGAAGAACTCGTAAGATCGCCCGGAAGAACGACCTGGTACCTCTTCTTCAAGACAGGGGAACCGCCGTTCAACGACATACGCGTGAGAGAGGCATTCGCCCGGGCACTGAATCGGGACGCCATTTGCCGGGTTGTTCTGAGGGGAGCGGCGGCGCCGGCCTATTCCATGATGCCACCGGACTTCAAGGAATACAACGGCGAGGCCATGGAACCATACCAGGCTTTCGATCCTCAGCGGGCCAAAGAACTGATGCGGGAGGCAGGATACCCGAACGGGAGAGGGTTTCCCAGGCAGGAAATGTGGATCCGCGCACCGACGCCATCCATGCAGATGGCCGGCGTGGCCATTCAGGCCATGCTGCTCGAACATCTCGGCGTGAATGTTTCCATCCGCAGCCTGGACCGTACCGCATACATGAGCAAACTGTACAACTGGGAAATGGACTTCGGTTTTCTGCGGTTCGTCGCCGACTACATGGATCCCCGCAACATGCTCGACATGACCTGGCATTCCCAGCCTAAAGGCGCGGGACGGCACGACTGGGCGAATTCCGAATTCGATGCGCTGGTGGAAAAGGCCGGCGCGGAACTTAATGCTGAAAGGCGCACGGATCTCTACCGGCAGGCGGAAGAGATCCTCGTGGGCGACTACGCCGCCGCCTTCGTATTCCATCCCCTCACGATGCAGCTCCGCAAGTCGAACCTCAAGGGATATACCCGGTATCCCGATGGCACCGTGGGCGGCCTCATGTATTCGCGGCTTTACAAAAGCAGGGAGTAGCGGTCGCCTCAGGCTTACTCATCAGGGACCACGACCCGCAACGCACCGGGCGCGGCGACGATTTCGGCCGGTGTCTCACCCACGGGTTCCCCGTCGGCGAAAAGTACCACCGGCTCATCCGTTTCAAGACGCAGCCTGCCCGTCCTGTATGAGAAGATGCTGGGATGGCTCAGGTGGCCGCCCCAGTAAACCCTGGGAAACACGCGAAGGATGCGGGCCGCGCTCATCATGCGCACGAGACAGATATCGAGCGCCCCGTCATCCGGACTGGCATTCGGCACGATCCTGATCCCTCCCCCGTAAGTGCTGGTATTCCCGGTGGCCGCGAGCAGGACCGACTGGTCGATGGTGCCGAAGTCCCCGGTCATGCGCAGCCCCACGCCGCCATAGATACGCAGCATGCGCAGCATGCCCCAAAGATAGGCCGCCATGCCCTTGAAGGGCACCTCGCCGTCGTACACCAGCCTCGCAACCTCCGAATCGAATCCCAGGGTCATGACAGTCGCGAAGTAGCGGTCGTTTACTTTTCCCAGGTCGAACGGCCTGACGTGGCCCTGAAGCAGGATGGATGCCGCCTTTTCGGGTGCTGCGGGGATACCCATCGCCCGGGCGAAATCATTGCCGCGGCCGCAGGGAAGGATACCGAGGGCGACGTCCGTCCCCGCCAGTGCATTCACCACCTCGTGCACGGTTCCGTCGCCTCCGCAGACCGTGACCCGTGCATATCCGGTCTCCACGGCTTCCGAGGCAAGGGTCTCCGCCTCGCCCCGGCCCGTGGTATGTCGGACATCGACGGCTACCTGGTTCGATGCCAGCAGTTCCTTTGCCCGATCAGCGTAGCCCGCGCCACGTCCGCTACCCGATTTCGGATTCACGACAATGAGCGTTTTTTCGGTCAAGTCCTTCCTCCCAGGAACACCGCCAAGGTTTGTTTTAAGACTGTAATGAAGTGTTTCCCACAATCCTCGCACGCCTGTCCGATCCCGATCCGAACAACTTGACAGGGACGGTCCGCCAATCTAAGATAGTGGGCCGGTCGGCTGCTCTTCAAGTCAAAGCCGGCCCTCAAGAACCAGGATTGCATGCAGGAATGACAACCGGGGCGATCCATGGCCGACTACAAGCAACTCTTCGATATGACGGGACGAAACGCGCTGGTCGTCGGCGCCGGGAGCGGCATCGGGCGGTGCTCGGCCGCGTGCCTGGCCCAGTTCGGCGCCCACGTGGTGTGCGCGGATGTGCAGCAAGAGGCGGCGGAATCGGTCTCGGACGAGATTTGCGAGCGTAGTGGCTCGGCCGAACCGGCATCACTCGATATGCGGGATACCGGCCATATACAGCGCGTTCTCGACCGGATTCCTCCCCCCGATGTGCTGGTCAGCACACCCAGCGTAAACGTACGTAAACCGCTCCTCGAATACACGGACGAGGAATACGACCGCGTCGTCGACCTCAATCTGAAGGGCACCTTCCGCCTGGTACGGGAAGTCGCCCGTTCCATGTCCGAAAACACCGGGGGCAGCATCATCGTTTTCTCAAGCATCCGTTCCCAGGTGGTGGAGCCGGGACAGGGCGTCTACGCCGCGACCAAATCCGGCGTGGTCCTCATGATCCGCGCGCTGGCGGCGGAACTCGCCGACAAGGGCGTGCGGGCCAACGCCATCGCGCCCGGCGTCGTGGACACGCCGCTGACCGCCCAGATCAAGGAGCATCCGGAATGGTACGGCGCATACGCGGACAAGACCATGCTTCGCCGATGGGCGAGACCGGAAGAAATCGCCGGCGCGGTCCTCTACCTGGCGTCGGATGCAAGCACGTATACCACCGGTTCCGTCATGTTCGTCGACGGAGGCTGGACGGCGGCGGACGGCCGTTTCGATCCCTTTGCTTAGACAGGGCCGGTAGGGCCCACCGACTCGGACCATTGGCGCACCCAGAACCCAACCTGCCGGATTTCCAACTTTCCCAGGCGATTTGATGCCATTTCTGACCATCCTGATCGACATCATCGCCCCGATCTTCGTTCTAATCTCCCTTGGATACCTGTTCCAGAAAAAATGGCATTTCGACCTGCAGGCCCTGACGCGGGTCCTGCTGTACCTCGTCATGCCCGCGACCCTTGTCGTATCTCTTACCCAGTCCGAGCTTTCCGCCGACTTCGTCTGGGACACCAGTGCATTCTGCATGCTCATGCTGGTCGCGCTCTATGTCCTGAGTCTTGTCGTATCTCTGGTTATGCGTTACCGGAAGGACATGAAACAGGCCTTCAGCCTGTCGGTCATGTACTACAACAGCGGGAATTATGGCTTTCCGGCCAGCGAACTGGCCTTTCCCGCGCTGGGGCTGGCCGTCCAGTCCATCGTCCTGGCCGTACAGAACTTCCTCGTATTTACCCTGGGGCTGTTCTTCGTGTCGGTTGGACGCATATCGGCTTGGAGAGCCTTCCTGCAGTCCTTCAAGATGCCCTTCGTATACGCGCTGATCCTCGCCTTCGCGATCCGGAACTTCGGCTTGCAACTCCCGGGCTTCATCTGGCTGCCGATCGAATACCTGGCCGAAGCGCTCGTTCCCATGGCCCTGGTCACCCTGGGCATGCAGCTGGCCCGTACCCCCATCACCCAGGCCTGGAAGGCCAGCGTAGCCTCCCTGGTCTGCCGCCTGGTGGTTTCTCCCCTGATTGGTTTGGGACTCGTGCTCCTGCTGGATATCGATCCCAGGATCGCCCCGATCCTGATCGTGTCCACCAGCTATCCCACCGCGATCAACACCGTGCTGATCGCCATGGAATTCGGCAGCAGGGAGGACTTCGCGGCCAACGCCGTATTCCTGTCCACCGTCTGCAGCATCGTCACGGTCGCCGTGGTGATTTTCCTGGTCAGGTAAACCCGGCGGCCTGAATGCGTCCGTCCGGTGTTTCTACGCGCCGCCGTCCCTTGAACCCGGCGGCCTGAATGCGTCCGTCCGGTGTTTCTACGCGCCGCTTCCGTGCATCAGGGCGCCGCCGTCCCTTGAACCCGGCGGCCTGAATGCGCCCGTCCGGTGTTTCTACGCGCCGCTTCCGTGCATCAGGGCGCCGCCGTCCAGTATTTCCTCACGCGCTTAGACGTAACCGTCCTTGTCCCCGTATACCCTGGTTCCCTTGCTGATGGCCGCGGCGAAAGCACCGAGCGGTTGAGCGGACCCCGGGTAGCGGTCGCCGTGCGACACGCCGTTTTCGAGCTTGAGCACGCCGCGGGGACACACGGCCGAACATACCCCGCACCCCACGCAGGACGACCGGACGATATTTTCGCCGCGCTCCGCGTAGGCCCGCACGTCGATGCCCATTTCGCAATAGGTGGTGCAGTTGCCGCAGGACATGCACTGGCCGCCGTTGGTGGTGATGCGGAAGCGGGAAAAGAAACGCTGGATGATGCCCAGCACTGCGGCCATCGGGCATCCGAACCGGCACCAGACCCTGTTGCCGAGGACGGGATAGAAACCCACGCCGATCACGCCGGCGAAGACCGCGCCGATGTAGAATCCGTACCACTGCTTGAGCGGGGCGGAAATGGCGCTCAGCGCGCCGTCGGACGTGCTGCTCACCCAGAGCACGGCCGTCGTCAGGATAATCAGCAGGAGCACGGCGTAAATGATCGCCCGTTCGACCTTCCAGGACACCGTCGACTTGGGGGTCAGGTGCCGCCACGGATCGCCCAGGGTCTCGGCGAGACCGCCGCAGCCGCACACCCATGAACAGTACCAGCGCTTGCCGTAGAAATAGGTCAGCACGGGCGTGGCGATGAAGGTGCAGGCCAGGCCCCAGAAGACCATGAACGAGCCCAGGGCGCCCGGGCTGTTCACGAGGTAATCCACGGTACCGGGGAACAGGTAGTCGTACTTCAGAGGCCAGAAATAGCTGAAATAGAATTCCGGTTCGTTCAGCGCGCGGAGGAACTGGGGAAGGACGAAGGCCAGGACCAGCTGGAAGAACATGACCGATGTGGTCCGGATGATATGGTACCGGTTGTGGCGGTACCGCATGAACATGCGGAAACCGAAGAGCACCACGGCCATCGTGTAGAGAAACCCGTACAGGAACCACTGGTTCGCGGGCTGGCCCGCCAGGGCGAGAGACAGCGGCTCGACGAGCATGATGGCGCGCGCCAGGTATTCGGGCCACCAGTAAAGCACCACATAAAAGCCCGTTATCGCGATGCCAAGCGCCCACGCGATGGCACCCCGGTGCGTCGTATTGCCGAACATGATCCCGTCGTGCTTGATGCCGGGCACCGTGTCCTTGTAGGCGAACCAGGAATAGCCGACTGTTCCGGCCGACAGCAGGCCGAAGGAAAGCAGCAGGGGCGTCCAGGTCCCGGAGAGAGGCGTGCCGAGCAGTGAGACGGCTAGCGCGAGGAAACCCAGCCCGATCGCGCCGGCGGATACCATCATGCCCGGGTTCCTGGGCGCTTCGGTCGCAGTTTCCGGCTCACCGAAACCTTCTGCCTCTTCGTCGTGGAAGTACGATATGGTATCGGGATCGATCAACGTCGTTGCAGCAGGCGATGTGCTCATGCGGTTTGCTCCTTTAATGACCGAACGATCTCCGTCTCGTGGCGGACGTAAAACTCAGGATCGAAATTGGCTTCCGCGAGATGATCCAGAACATATTCGATGCTGCGCCCTTCGGCGATCCAGCGTTCGCAGACTTCGTGGCGCGCGCGGATCCCCATGAAATTGAAAGCCTTGATGCAACCGTCTGTTCCGACGACGCGGACCGCGTGCCGGTGGGATGGATGTTCCCAGTAGAGATGCTGCTCGCCCGGCTGGGGCGTATTCAGGATCATGCCGTAGGTCTGGTACTCCAGGTCGAAGAACTTGGCCGAATTGTACCAGATGCCCGGATCGTACTCCCGCTCCTCCCCCGCCAGCACTTCACCGGCGACCTTGCCCTGCTTCTTGCCCGTGTACCAGACCTGCTGGATCAGGTTGCGGCCCCCGTTCCGGCTGACGATCTCCGCGCAGTCCCCCGCGGCGTAGATGCCGGGTACGTTCGTGCGGAAGGAATGGTCGACCAGGACGCCCCGGCCCGTTTCGATGGGAGTGGACTTGACCAGGTCCGTATTGGGCGAAACGCCGGGCGTCAGACCGACCGTCTGGCAGTCGATCCGGTCGTCGAACTCGGTGACGACCGCTTCGACCCTTCCCGCGCCGTCGTCTACGATTTCCTTCAGGTTGGTCTCCCTGATCAGGCCGATGCCCTGCTCCTCGATAAGCCGGTTCAGCATGCCCGATTCCTCCATGGGCAGGATGTTGCACCAGTAGGACGGCTCGCGTATGAGAAACGTGACATGGATAT
>CAZZNP010000133.1:0-8560 GCA_964655785.1 uncultured Gemmatimonadota bacterium | reverse complement strand
CACCCCGATCAGCACGACGACGCTGATCGTCTGGCCCGTGAGTATCAGTGTCGCGACGACGCCGATGATCGAAAAGGGGAAGGTGAACATGATCACGAAGGGATGGAGCAGCGATTCGAACTGGGACGCCATGACCAGGTAGACGAGAAAGATGGAGAGCAGAATGGCGAACTGCAGGCTTGCGAAGGCCACCTGCATTTCCTCGTTCTGCCCCTTGATGCCAACATTGAAATCGATAGGCAGCATTAAACCGTCTATAATCCCCTAGATATCCTAGGCAGCATGAAACCGTCTATAATCCCCTGGATATCTTCGGCCGCGTCGCCGAGCGAACGGCCCGACAACCCCGCGGACACGATGGCCACCCGCTGCTGGTTGACCCGCCGGATCTCGCTCGGGCCCTGGGCGACGCGGACGTCCGCCACGGCCGCCAGCGGCACGGGCACCGTATCCTCCGGGTTTATCACCAACCGCCGAATGGCGTCCAGGCTCAGCCGGGTCTCGTCCTCGGCCCACACGCGGATGTCGATCTTTCGGTCCCTCCTGGTAAGCTCCGTGGCCACGTTGCCCTGGACCTTGTTCTGCACGATCTGCGTGACCGTGCCCAGGTTGAGGCCCAGGTTGGCGAGCTTCCGGCGGTCGAAGAGGATCTGCACCTCGGGATTGCCGCCTTCCATGCTCGCCTTCACGTCGGTCAGTCCGGGCACCATGGACATCTCCGCCGCGAGTTCCTCGGAAACCTCCGTCAGCCGGGAGAGGTTGTATCCGCTGACCTCCACCTCCACCGGGTTCTTGAAACTGAAGAGCGCGGGACGGGCGAACTCGGGCGCCTCGATGCCGGGTATGGGCTCGAAGCTCTCCCGCAGGCGGTTCATGATGTCCTCCTCCGCCACGCCGCGGAGTCCCGGTTCCAGCCGGACGTGCAGCTGCCCGATGTTCTCCCGCTCCTCGCCGGCGTTTCCGCCGGACTGGCCCATGGTCCCGGCCAGCACGTACACCGTGCTCACTTCCGGATAATCCCGGGCGATGTCGGACATGCGGTTGAGCGCGGCCTCGGTAACGGGCAGCGGCGTGCCCACAGGCAATTTTACATTCACGAAGAACTCGCCCTGGCTCATCTGGGGAATCAGTTCGATCCCGATCGAGGGGACGACGTAGAGGGAACCGGCCAGGACCGCGGTCCCGGCGAACAGCGAGAGCGCGCGGTGGTTCAGCGCCCAGCGCAGGAAGGGCGGGTAGGCCCTCCGGATGACCGGGAAGATCCGGTCGAATAGCCAGCCGGCCGGCCAGAGCGCGACGCGCACCAGCCCCCAGACCGAAAACAGCACCCACCTGACGAGGTAGAATATCCCCGTGACGACATAGCCCAACCCGCGGGTAAATAGGTGCCATACCGTGCCGATCGCGGCCCCGGCCTTGCCCAGCGCCGTAGTCGGCTCCTGCGCGGGACCGGCGTCCCCGTCATCCGCGTACTCCTCCCGGTCCCGGTGCAGGATGGACGAGATGACCGGGATCAGGGTGACGGCCACCAGGGTGGCCACGATGAGCGAGAAGGTTACGGCCAGTGCCAGGTCCCGGAAAAGCTGTCCCGCGATGCCTTCCACGAAGACGATGGGCACGAAGACGCACACCGTCGTCAGCGTCGCGGCCACGACGGCCTGTCCGACCTCCGACGCGCCGAGGCGTACCCGCTCCGCGACGGGCAGGTCGCTCCCCCGTCTTCGGTGCCGGTCGATGCCCTCGAGCACCACGATGGAGTTGTCCACCAGCATGCCGACCCCCAGGGCCAGGCCGCCGAGGGACATGATGTTCAGCGATACGTCAAAGGCGTAAAGGAAGAAGAAAGTGGTGACCACCGAGATGGGGATGGACACGCCGATGATGAGGCTGCTCGAACTGCGCAGGAAAAGGTACAGGACCAGGATGGCGAGTATACCGCCGTACAGGGCCGTCTTGAGCACCTCATCCACCGACTGCTGGATGAAGATCGACTGGTCGAATACGACCTCCAGGTTCACCCCGGAGGTGAGTCCCGACACGGTCTCCCGCACCGAATCGAGCCGTTCCTTGACCACGTTCCCCACCTGGATGGTATTCGTCCCGGCTTCCTTGTATATAGCGATCTCGATGCTCTCCCGGCCGTTGATCCGCGCGGAAAGCTTGCGTTCCTTGTGGCTTTTCGAAACCGAAGCGACGTCGGAGAGCAGGATGGGTACGGCGTTGACCTGCCCGACGATGATGTCGCCGATCTCGTCCACGGCCTGGAACTCGTTCAGGATGCGCACCAGGTATTCCGTCTCGCCGTCCTTGATCGTGCCGCCCGCGAGGTTCACGTTCTCCTGCTCGAGCCTGCTGGCCACCTGGGTGATGGGTATACCGAGGCTGGCCAGCCTGGACTCGTTAAGCTCCACGTGGATTTCCTCTTCCAGGCCGCCGCTGATCTTGACGGCGGCGACACCCTCGAGGGCCTCCAGTTCGCGCTTGATCTCCTCTTCCGCCATGATGCGCAGGGCGGTAAGGCTCTCGTTACCGGACAGCGCGATGCGCAGGATGGGGTCGAGGCTCGGGTCGAACCGGAGCAGGATGGGTTTCTCCGCCGCCTGGGGCAGATTGAGCAGGTCGATTTTCTCCCGCACGTTCAGGCTGGCGAAGTCCATGTTGGTGCCCCACTCGAACTCCAGGATGACGTCGGACCGTTCGGGACGGGAGATGGAACTGACGCGCACCACGCCGGTCACCACGCCCACCGCTTCCTCGATGGGTTCGGAGATGAGGTTCTCGATCTCGTTCGGCGCCGCGCCGACGTACTCGGTCCGCACCGTCAGGGTCGGGTAGGTGATGTCCGGGAGCAGGTTGATGGGCAGCCGCGAGAAGGCGATCGTACCGAATAGCAACATCGCCGTCATCAGCATGATGATCGTTACGGGCCTACCGATGGAAAAACCAATGATCTTCATGTATGGATTACCGTGTTCCCTTTATGAGTTACCGTGTCGTCTTTCGAGTTACCGGGTTACCTTCCGATTCAATGTTCATCACCGATCAGGTTGTGGATCATCTCGACCAGTGCCTTACTTGCCTCTTCCATGGATTTAGACTCGCGACGCGCGCTGACGTAGAGGTTCGCATACTGCTGGCAGATCGCCAGCGAAGGCGTGAAAGCGCCGGCCGAATCCAGTTCGCGGCGCACGCCGTCCACCGTTTGATGGAACATTTCGACCGTATCGAGGAATCCATCGTCGAACTCCGCCTTTCGCACGTCGTCCCATACCTTGGCCAGCACGTCGCCGATTTCGGCCGGTTCGCAAACGCACAGGGTGTGCAGTTTCGACCAGATAGCGCGAAACCGCTGCTCGGTCTCTTCACGCTTGTCGTCTCCGGGACTTTCAAGGGTAAGGGACCGCTGGATCAGCTTCTCGAACTCCGGTCCTTCTTCCTGCGCCGCAGCGGGGAACGAGATTGACACAATGAGGATCAAGACTAACCAACGCATAATCTACCTCCGTTGATTGTGCATGTTGATTTCGCACCTGCGTCTGTTTTTGCGTGCACGGTGATTTGTACTGATCCGTTTATACATTTATCCGGCTCGGCCGCTGCTGTTTTCGCTACTGGGGACGGCCTCCGCCACCCCTCATTCGCATGTTCCGGAACTGCTCGATCATAAAAGCGCGCTGCCGTTCTTCGTCTTCTGCGAAGCTCGGATCCTCTTCAACCTGCTTGTCGTAGGCCGCCTTGATCTCGGGGTTCTGGAACAACCGTTCCTTCATCTGGTCCAGATCCATGTTCATCATGCGGTTGCCGCGCATGCCGCCGGGCTGTCCGCCAGCGCCTTCTCCCGCACCTGCCATGCCGGACCTGCCGGATCCGCCGGATCCTGACTGTGCCGCCGGACGGCCGTCGCTCCCTCCGTCTGTGCCACCGGGCCGTCCTCCCATCGTACCCGGCCTGCCACCCATTCCCGCGGGTCCACCGTCCATGCCGCCTGACATGCCTTCAGCGGCGGGCGGGACCTGTCCCGCGATGCGGACGGGCGCGCCGTTCCGGAGCCCCTCCTGGCCCACGGTGATAATGGAGTCGCCGTCGGAAAGGCCGGACAGCACCTCCACGTAATCCCCTTCCGCGATGCCGATTTCAAGGAGACGCTTCTCGGCCGCGCCATCCTGGAATAGAAAGGCGTAGGATCCTTCGGCCTCGGCCACCAGGGCTTTCTTCTCGACCTGCAGCACGTCTTCGTGGATCGCGATCACCAGGTTGACGGTGGTGAACATGCCCGGTCTCAGCGTGCCTCTCCGGTCCCGGATTTCCACCGTGACCTTGACGGTGCCGCTCTGGGGATCCACGATGGGACTGATCAGGGAGACCCGGCCCGTGTGAATCTGGTCCGACCCCTCGACATTGATGCGCACCGACTGGCCCTGCCGAACCTGTCCGATGTCCTTTTCGGGCACGAAAATGCGGGCGAGCAGCGGATCGAGGTCCGCCGTCCTGAATACCACGTCATTCGCGTTCACCAGGTTGCCCACCTCGATCAGGCGATCGGTGACGATCCCGGTGAAGGGGCTTCGGATCGTGGCGTATTCCAGTTGAAGCTGCGCCGCCTCGTACTGGGTTTCGGCGGCTTCGTACTGGAACTTCGTCTGTTCGAATTCCTGGCTGCTGAGCAACTCCTGCTCCAACAGTTCCTGGGACCTTTTGTAATTCGATTCCAGGCTGTTCATGTTCACTTCCCGCTCCTTGAGCGTCAGTTCCAGCGCGTCGGTGTCGAGCTGTGCCAGTGGCTGCCCCTCCTCCACGCGGTCGCCCTCTTCGACCAGGATGGTTTCCACGAGTCCCTGCGCGCGGGAGACGACGTCCACATGGCGCTTCGCCTCCAGCGACGTGTAGGTCAAAAGTGTCGCGGCGATGTTGCCCCGGCCCACGGTTTTCACCTCGACCGGTATGGAGGCGCCGGTACGCGCCGAGGCGCCCATTCCGGGCCGGCCGCCGCGCTGACCCTGGGCTCCGTTCTCCTCTGTCTCTTCTTCACCGCCGCAGGCAAGGGAACCGGCCAATACGAGCGCCACCGACCAATACGCAAGGTTTCTCATCCCGAACAGCTTGAACATGAACCGCTCCTTCGATGGTAAATCCGTTGTAATGCGTTCTGATAGACTCCAGCCAGCTTCCGCGGGCCCTTCCGGCCGCCTTTCGCCGCCTTTTATGGATCCGGTGATCCGGACGCGCCGATTCACTGGCGCGGCACCGCTCCTGTCCCGCTATCTTCGGCGGTATCCGCTTCGGAACCGCTCCTTGATCATGCTAAAAAACATCGTCTGCTGTTCCGGGGTCAGCACCTCTTTGTGCGCCACGATATAGCTAAAAACGATGGCTTCCCGCTCCGTCTGAAGCGAGTCCATCTGCGCCTTTACGCGGTCGATCTCCCCGCGGCCGGCATCCGGTGCCATGAGCAGATCGTACAACTGGTCACGTTTCTCGCGGTAACCTTCCCGGTAGGGAGTCAGGTGATCTCCAAGCTCGGCGCGCATTTGCCTGACCTGCTCCGCCTGGGTATCGGTGAGTCCGAGGCGTTCGGTTATGGACATTCTGCCTTCGCGCCGGCCCTCCCGGCTGCGACGCTCGTCGTCGCCCCAGCGGTGGTACGCACGCGTAGCCAGCGAGGCCAGGTTGATGACCGTCAGAAGGACCACGCCCCATATGATCAGTTTCTTCTTCATCTGCCCGGATCTTTCCTTGATTCGCCGCCAGATCGATCAGCTACCTGTACCGGCGTAACCGCGCATCGGCCGGTATCACTCTTCGGCCGGTGTCACTCTTCGGCCGGTATCACTCGTCGGCCGAAGTAACCGCGCATCGGCCAGTGTCACTCGTCGGCCGATGTAACCGTTCATGGGTCGGTTTCATCCCCGTTTACGTCCCAGTCCAACAGCAGAAAGTCCTGCTCCACCGGCTCGGCCGAGATCTCCTGCAGGTCATCGGCAAAAGAGAATGCCAGTACGCTCGTCTGCGCGGGCAACGTTTCGGTCTGTGCCGTTTCTCCGTTGGGGCCGCTGCCGAGATAGGCCCCGATGAGAATCCCTGCGGCCAGGGTAGCGGCCATCAGCGCCGGACGTGCGAGCCAGGCGATCCGCGAGCCTGCCGTCGGGCCGGGTTCGATGGAATCTTCACCACGGAGGGCCGCCTCGAAACGCGTACGCAGCCGAAGGGTAGGCCCGGTCACGCGCAGCAGGGCGTCGGAACGCCAGGCCGCACGCAGGGCAACCACCCGCTCACGGCATCGAGGGCAGTTTGCCAGATGCGCCTCGCACCGTACCCGCTCTTCCGGCGAAAGATCTCCGTCTATGTAGAGAAAGATCCGATCTTCGAGGTGACGATGATTCACGATAGCCGCCTGACTGGTAAGTTCTCGAGGGTCTGTGGGACGTTGCGGTCAACAGCCGCCCTGTCCCTTCCTACAACGCTTAGACAACCCATCCATGCTATCCATTCGTTTTTTGTGCGTCGCGAAGCGGCAGAATCGTCGCGACCGGCTTACAATTCGCCCAGCAGCGGCCGCAGGCGCCTTTCCGGGATAGGATCACAACGCGTCCAGCAGCGGCCGCAGGCGCCTTTCCGGAATTGGATCATAACTCGTCCAGCAACGGCCGCAGGCGCCTTTCCGGGATAGGATCACAACTCGTCCAGCAGCGGACGCAGGCGCTTGCCGAGGTTCGTCTTGGCCCGGTGCAGCAGGGACTCCACCGCGGAGGGCGTGGTGTCCATGACGTCGGCGATGGCCTTGTGGGACATGCGTTCGAAGTGGGAGAGGATCAGGGCGGCGCGCTGTCTATCTGGAAGCGCGTCGATGGCCTTCCCTACGATGCGTTCCCGATCCGCCTGCTGCAGTTCCTCATCGGTGCCTCCGCTCCGGCTTCCGTGCGACGTCGCCTCGTCATCTCCCTCGTTCCAGAAGTCCAGGGCCAGCCACTTGAGCCGGCGCTTCCGACGCTGCACGTTGAGGGACTGGTTTACCGCGATACGATAGAGCCAGGTGCCCGGGTCGGCGTCTCCCCGGAAACGGTCGTAAGCCGCCATGGCCCGTACGAAAACGTCCTGGGTAATGTCCTCCGCTTCCTGCGGATGTCCCAGAATCCGGAAACAGGTCTGGTAGATGCGCGCGTGCCAGGCATCGAAGAGTTTTCGAAAGACCTCCTGACGGTCTTCGGCAGCATCTTCAGGACGGTCCGGGGCTTGGTGATTCTCGGCCACTGTCAACGGCACCTTTCAGTCAGTCCTGGCGGTTCGGGCATTACACGGGCGCCGCCAACAATACTCCGGGATGAGCCATGAATTCCGTGGGTTATCTTACCCTTGCATATCGAACGAACGGTCGCTATAATTAAGTCGTTCGCAAAACCTCTTTTCCGATGCCGAAAATCGCAGCGGAACGGGACGGTAGTGGACTGTTCGCCGGAAACCCCTATTCTTGCAAGGCTTTCGCCGAACCCCGTTTCCATCCACAATATACCATTTAAACGCGGATTCCTTGTCAATATGTTGACCCGTCCTGCGGCGGAGGCGACACGCGGCCCGCGCAACAGGGCATGACGGAGGTGGACATGTCACCCATTACAGACGAGCAGATGGCCTTTTTCAAAGGCCAGGGATACCTGATGGTGCGTGGTCTGCTGGATCAGGAAGCAGTACTCGATCCGGTGATCGAGGAATACGGTACCGTGCTCGATCAACTGGCGGAAGAGCTATTCCTGGCGGGCAAAATCGAATCGAAGTACGAAGACCTGCCATTTGGCGAGCGCATCACCAAAGTATGGGGCGAGAGCGGCATGGTCCACGCCCAGTATTTCGACTTCACCCTGCCCCAGGGAAACATCAAGGAAGACACGCCCTTCTGGTGTGGTCCCGCGGTGTTCGACGTGTTGACCAACCCTCGGCTGCTCGACGCCGTGGAGGCCTTCATAGGCCCGGAGATCTACTCCAACCCGGTCCAGCACGTGCGCATCAAGCTGCCGGAGCACTTGACGCCGATCAACCCCGCCACGGGGCGGATTCAGCTCGGCATATCCCCGTGGCACCAGGACAACGGCGTCGTCACGGAGGAAGCCGACGACACCGACATGCTCACGGTCTGGTTCTCGCTGAAGGAGGCGACGGTCGAACAGGGATGTCTCACCGTCATTCCCGAAAGCCATCGCGACGGCCTGCTCCACCACTGTCCCGATATCTGGGGGCTTGAAATCCCCGAGAAAGTGAAGGACCGGTCCGACGCCGTACCCCAGCCGACCCAGCCCGGCGACGTCCTGTTCCTGCACAAGCACACCTGCCACTCGTCGCTGCCCAACAAGAGCAACGAGATCAGGTGGAGCTACGACCTGCGGTACAACCCGATCGGCCAGGCCTCCGGACGGGGCGCCTTTCCGGGATTCGTGGCCCGCAGCAAGGCCAGCCCGGAGCGGGTCCTGACCGATCCCGTGGCGTGGAACCAGATGTGGTTGGACGCCAGGGACGCCCTCGCCGGCCTGCCCAATCCGTCCTTCAATCGCTGGAGCAGGGACCACGAGCT
>CAZZNP010000132.1:0-8597 GCA_964655785.1 uncultured Gemmatimonadota bacterium | reverse complement strand
GCGCAACGATCTCCCGCCTGCCCCCGGCCGCGATCAATTCCCGACCTTCGTCGGCGTAGACCGCCTTGACCTCCTGGTCCACTGTGCGCCAGACCAGGAACTGCTTGCGCAGCACGTTCAGGAAGCGCCGGTTGAGCCGCTGCCACGAGTCCACGTCGCCGCTCAGCCGGTAGATACGCACCCACACGGCGTACAGGTCGTGTTCCTTCTCGGCGGGCGCCGCGTGCAGGGTCACGCGCTGGCTGACCCCCGTGTCGTAGGGCGCCAGCCAGGTATTCATGGTGATCTCGTAGGTAGTTTCGCCGACCTCGGCGCCTGGAGCCCGGTCTCGTTCCGATGCGGGTCCATCCGGGCCGATCGCGCCGCCGTTCCCGCCCGCCAGAGCCACCTCGTCCGTCATGAAGCTCCCCATGGTGCTTTCGCCGTATGATTCGAAGAAGCGGGTCAGGTAGGCGCAGAGACCGAGCGTCTCCGTGCTGCTGATGGTGAAAGGAAACTCGAAACGCCAGTCGTCGCCGTCCGGATCGGGAAAGGACCACTGCCTGTTGACGTCCGGAACGGCCATCTGTGAAGCCTTGCGGGCGGGGTAGATTGTCGAAAGCATGACCACTGTCATCACCATGGCCGTCGAGGCTACCGCGGAAAGGGAGGAATAGTTCAGGGTCAGACCCGCAAGCAACTGGTACTCCGTAATGCCGCGCGCGACGGTCTGTCCGATAAGGTATCCGGACATGCCCCCTATGACGGCGTACATCGCGGCTTCGGCCATGAACAATGCACCGATGTGGCCCGGCGCCAGGCCCACGGCGCTGTATACGCCAATTTCGCCGAACCGTTCGTATACGGCATTCATCATGGTGTTCAGGATGATGAGGGCGGCCACTATCATGGGAATGAACAGGTTGCCCAGCCCCGACAGCGAACTCAGCGCCATGGCGCTGTAGACGGCGACTTCGCCGCCCACGGAGGCCACCACGGGTATGCCCAGCCTTTGCATGAAGCGTTCGATACGTTCATGGGCGGCTCCATCAGCGGGGAAGCGGACCGCGACGGACCGGAGCGTTCCCCCGATGTCGTTTACGTAGGCGTGGGGGGCAAGGATCAGGTTCGCGGCCGGCAGGTGTTCGAACCGGGCCATTTCCACCGGTTCCTCTTCGTAATCCATCAGGGCAAGTTCGGTAATCAGGTCGCGCCCCGTCGCCGTGTAGTCCACGGGGGTGAGCGGCTCGTCGTCCAGGTCGGTGATCCCGTCCATAGCGGCCGAATCGAATATGCCGATCACCGTAAAGGGTTTGCCGAATATCCTGATCTCCCTCCGGCCGGCGTCCGCTTCCGACATCCCGAGCAGCCGCGCCATTTCGACGGGAAGGATGCACACGTCCTCTTCATCCGGCTCGAACCACCTGCCCGCCGTCAGTGTACGGTCCAGGCCGGTGACCGTCCGCTCGTCCGGGAGCAGGCCCAGGACGGCCGACGCGTAGGTGGAACTAACGGAGCCGTCTCCGCCGTCATGTTCGACCTTGATGTAGGTGTTCACTCCCGGCGAGGTGCCGGCGTACCAGGACCTGGGGACGATGATGATGTCCTGGTCTTCGGCCTCGGTCGACCCGAATTCGGAGCGCACGTACTGGTGCGTCTGCTTCTGCAACGGCGCCCAGTTGGGGTTCCTTACGAGGAAACCCGTGTAGACGGAATCCGCGTCGGTGCTCACTTTCTGGATCCGCAGGAAGGTCTGGACGGAAGTGAAGGACAGTACGGTGAATACCAGGAGAACCAGCGTGGCGCAGGTCAGCAGCGTCCGGGCCTTGCGCTTGCGCATGTTGCCGATACCGAGGGCGAAGGCCGTGGCCAGCGCGCTCGAACGGCGCACGTCGGTGGCCTGTACGCTGTGCGCGTGCTGCCGGAACTCCCGCATGGTCTGGCTGAACCGCTGGGAAATGAGCCAGATGACCACGGTCGCGAGGACGAAGGTGATGAAGGCGAGGAGGACGATGTCGGGCGCCGTGGTAATCTGGAACGCCGGGTGGGTGAAACGCAGCACGCCGTAAGCCGCGAGAAAGATGGCGAAGGTCGTGGAGATCCGCTTGTAGATATTGGCGAAACCGAAGACCAGGCGCTCCAACGCATAGGCGAAGGGGATCACCAGCACCATGTAGAACAATACGCCCCGCACCACGTCGTTGGCCGTTCCCGTCGCGTCCGGATAGGCCCTGGACTCGTAACCCCAGGCGGCCCGGGCGTTCTTTATGAAGCGGTCCCACTGCAGGTTCTGTCGGGCCGACTCCGCCTGGTCCAGCAGGCGGCCGGCTTCCTGGTGGAACTCGTCCAGCCGCACATTGCTTACGCCCACGGATTTCAGCGCGTCGATCCTCGCCTCGTCCAGGTGCCAAAGGTCACGCGCCACCTGGTAGGAAGTAAGCGGGATCGCGCCGATCCCCGACTCGAATCCGATACCTTCGGGGTTGTCGGCGTCGGCGTTGGTCAGGATCAGGCGGCGGCCGAACAGACCGCTCGACATAGTGACCTTGAACCGGCTTTCCGGCGGCGTGAAGAGGACGGCCGTATCTTCCTCGTAGGAAAACCCCGTGGTCCAGCCGGCTTCCTGGAAGGTCATGCCCCATTCGAGCGGCGGGTTGCCCGACTCATCCAGCAGCACGGCTTCGTTGAGCCGCGTCAGGAACCTCGGGTCCACGAGGTCGTACAGGTTGGTCGCGTCTGAACGGAAGACCACCGTGGGTTTCTCCTTGTCCACCCAGTCCATCGTGATCTCGAGGGGATAGGCCCCTTCCCCGTAGGGGCCCCGGTCCGGCGCGTAGATGATGTCCCCCGTATCGGGATCCATGACGAATCCCTCGGTGGGATAGGTCCGGCCCGCTTCCAGCGCGGTACTCTTGGCCACGCCCGTACTGTCGGCCACGACGAAGATCTCGTTCTTGACCCCGCTGATGCTCTTGTTGTAGCGGCGGAACCGGACCACGGCGCCGGGTTTGGGCTTGCTGGGGATATAGTCTTCCCGGGGATCGAATTCGACCACCCTGATGCGGCCGCGCACGAACCGGTCGTCGAGCTGCATCTTGAAGTCCGGAAACAGCGCGGGATCGTTGACGGCCCGTCCGAAGAGTTCCGCCAACAGGACGCTCTGCGTATATACGTTTCGGATATTCACCCGCGCCATGTCGTCGAGGGGGGTGTCGACGTACTCGCGGACGTCGAAAACCGTGGCAAAGGAAAGCGCCGGGAATCCGGACCAGAAAACCAGTTCCGCGTCCAGCGCGATGTTACCGGCGGGAAAGAACTCCGTGCTCTGAATGCCCTGGGACGGCGTGATCACGTTCATCAGCGCGTCGGCGGGGAATGCCCCGCGACCGATCACCTCCTGCGCGTACCCCATGAATGTCCGCCCGAATGGGGTGAAGAACCGTTGTTTTTCAAAGGAATTCCCGGCAAAGAGGATGCCTGCGTAACAGACGCCGATCTGATCGCGGGCGCTCGAAAGATCGATGCCCGCGAAGAGCTTCATGTTGATCGGTTCTTCCAGCCTCTCGGCGAAATACTCGGTCTTGCGGGTATGGCGGTTCGTGAAGTCGTCTACGCCGCTCAGGGACAGGAAATGCCCGGAGGTCGCCAGGAAATACACGGTTCGGGCCGGTGGATGGGCCGCGAAATAACGGGCGATTTCCAGCAGCGCGGCCACCCCCGACGCCTGGTTTGCGCCAGGTGACACGGCCGGTACGGGCGAAATGGAATCGTAATAGGATTCAAGTACGATGGCTTCGTCCCGCAGGACCGGATGGGTCCCCGTGATCTTCCCCAGGACATTGTAGGCCGGGAGGCGTTTCCACGTCATGCGACCCTTGGCCCTGACGTGGATGGCGCCATTGCCTTCAATGAATTCAATGAGCGGGTCGGCCCATTCCTTTTCCAGCCAGAAACGGGGGAAATTTACCGGGACCTGTAGGTATTTCTCCTCGCCGTCCACGCGCGTGGTGTGGTCGGGTTCCGCGAAGATCACGGCGCCGGCGCCGAGCATGGCGGCCCGCTGCCAGTTCACGCCGGAATTGAAGTCCATCAGGAAAACGGCGCCGGTGGGATCGATGCCGTTGAAATCCTTCCATTCGCCGGTGCCCACGTAGTGCATCCTGCCCGTGATACCGCCCGGCGGCGTCGTGGACGTGCGGACCAGGTTGGGCCAAACGGCGTGAATGGGAATCGTCCGGGATGCAGGAATGGTGGAATCCGGAAGGTCCGCGGCGTCGAGGATGACCAGTTCGCCGCCCTCGTCGAGGGGGACGGACGCGACAAATTCCTCCAGTTCTACGTCCTCGAGGCCGATTTCCCGCATGCGGCCGGCCAGGTAGTGCGCCGCTTCGGTGGCCCCCGGATATCCCGCCACACGTGAACCGAAGGACACCAGGTCCGAGATGGTCTTCCGGATCCGCACGGAGTCGACCACAGCGGCCACCTGGCCGTCGCCGACCGGTTCGGCAAGCACCTCCACCCGCTCGCGGACGCCTGTCGTCTGGCAGGCGGAGATGCCGCACAGCAGTACGAGGGCAGCCAGGCTGGTCAGGAGACCGGATATGGTTTTATTGATACGCACGTCGTTTTCCCCGTGGCGTTCGGTGGGCAGTCAGGTATTCCAGCGCGATGCGAGACCGGTGCCGGGTTACGGCGCGCAGTGTGACGGACCGCGACGCCCTTAACCCGGTCAGACCTTCCACTTACGTCGCATTTCCTCCATGGACACGGTCTTGCCCTCGGTCCAAGCGTAATGGGCGACGGGGTTCTCGCCGACCCACCGGTGGTCGACGGGTTCGCTGGCCAGTTGGTAGCGGGTGTCGGTGCTGATGCGGAACCGGTTCGACGTGTTGTTGATGGACCCGTGCATGGTGTACATGCCCAGGATGATCACGTCGCCCATCCGGAATTCGCTCGTCTGCCACTGTCCCCCGTACTGGTCCACCATCACGATGGGCTCGTTGGTGAAGTGACCCGTCACGTGATCGCGATCCACGTCCATCTGGCCGTAGGTCTCCTTGACCGCCTCGAACTGGTGCGATCCCGCCAGGATGACCAGGGGCCCCATGTCATAGGTCACGTCGTCCAGGGGCGTCCACACGGTGTAAAGGTTCGGGGTGCCGCGGCCCATGTAGACCATGTCGTAGTGCGCGCCGGTATTGTCGCCCGGGCCCACGGCCCGCAGCCACTTGTAATCGAAGGTGAGGACGGGGCCGCCGAGGAACCCTTCGAAGAACCCCATGATCTCGGGGGAATTGACCAACGCGAGGAACTCGTCCGTATGGGTCACCGCCTTGGCGCCGCCGAAGAAGGCCCCCCGCTTGCCCGGCGCCGCGACACCCAGGCCGAGGGGATATTCCCGGTCGATCTGGCCGTTGGCGTCGAGATTTTCAAGGACGACCCGGCGGGCTTCCGCGACCTTGGCCGGATCATGGAGACCGCGGATGAGCAGGTAGCCGTCCTCGGCCATGCGCTCCCGCAACCCCTCCGCGTCGTCCAGCAATTCGTTGGCTTCCCGGAGCGTGGACAGGTACATGCCGTCCATGTGCAGCTCGTCCTTGCCCATGACCAGGCGTCTGGATTCCCGGTTGGTCATTGGTCCCTCCGTTGTTTGTCATACTAAAGAAAAGGATCGATATGATAAAGACGCGAGATCTGCTTTTCTCACTGCGTACGGACGGCCGAGGCCTCGATGGCTGCGCGTACCCGGTCCCCGACCGTCAGGCCCATCCCGGCGAAGGCTTCCCGCGCCACGTAGACGGTCAGCCGCAGATCGGCGTCCACTTCCAGGCGGATACGGTCTTCGTCCTGGTCCATCGCCGCGGCGGCCAGGACGCCTTCCAGCGTATTCGTGGCTCGTGCGGACACGCTCGCCGCACCTGGAGACGCGCTCGCTGCACCCGGGGACACGCTCGCCGCACCCGCCGCACTTGGTGACGCACCCGCCGCACCTGGTGACGCGCTCGCCGCACCTGGAGACACGCTCGCCGCACCCGGGGACGCGTTCGCCTGAGACAGCTGGATTTCCCGCGGCGAAATGGCGACGAGGGTTTCGCCCCGCGCGGCCGAGTCCGTGCGCAAGGTCACGCCGCCGTCCAGCCTGGCGACCGGTCCGTGATCCGTTTCGTCTATACGCCCCTTGAATACGTTCTCCGGCCCCGTCTCGATCAGTTGCCCGTCGCGCATGATCAGCACTTCGTCGGCGATACGGTGGGCCTGATCGTACTGGTGCGTCGAAAGCACCACGGTCATGCGCCGCTGGCGGCAGGTCTCCCTGAGAATCGCCTCGATCTGCCGGCCGTGGGCCGCGTCCACGCTGGCCGTGGGCTCGTCGAGCAGCAGCACGTCGGGTTCGGTGACCAGCGCCCTGGCCAGTCCGGCGCGCTGAGCCTCTCCGCCCGACAGGCTGTGGGCCGGACGGTGGGCGAACTCCTCCAGGCCCACTTTGCCCAGCATGTGCATTACCCTTTTTTCCAAAGCCTCCTTCGCCACACCGCGAAACCGCAGGCCTGACGCCACGTTTTCGAACACGGTGGACCTGAACAGGTAGACATGCTGCATGAGCAGCGTGACGCGACGGCGGTATCCGCGGCTTCGGGCCGGATCGGCGCCGTTCACAGGCCGGCCTTCAAAGAGAATCCGGCCCTCCTGCGGATGGGTCAGCAAGGCGAGTATGTTCAGTAGCGTCGTCTTGCCCGATCCGTTGGCCCCGTAAACGGCATAGGTGCGCGCGGCGGACAGGGCGAGGTGATCCACCTGCAAATGAAACCCGGCGCCGTAACGGTGCGAGAGGTTCTCGCCCACGATAATCGGATCGGCCATCAATCGTCGTATCCCTGCAACCAGTGGAAGAGTATGTTCGCGCCGAAGGCCGTGAGCAACAGGATGATGCCGAGGGCTATGGCGAGACCGAACTCCCCCTTGCTGCTCTCCAGGGCGATCGCCGTCGTCATGGTCCGCGTGCTCCCCTTGATGTTGCCGCCCAGCATCATGGCCGCGCCCACCTCGGCGATCACCCGCCCGAAGGCGGCGACCACCGCGGCCATGATGCCGAACCGGGCCTCGGATATGAGCGTGCGGGCCGTCTGGGCCGTCGTCGCGCCCAGTGTCAGGGCCGTCTCCGAGATCCTTGAATCGACGGCACGGAATGCGGACAGCGTGAACGCGGCCACGATGGGCAGGGCGAGGATCGTCTCGCCGATGATCATGGCATTGGGAGTATACAGGAGCTCCAGGAATCCCAGGGGGCCTCGCCGTGAGATCAGAGAATATACGAAGAGACCGATTACCACGGTCGGCATGGCCAGCATCGTATTGAGCACCGTCGTAACCAGCCGCTGGCCCCGGAACCGGTGCGTCGCGAGGAAGTAACCCGCGGGCAGTCCAATCAGGGAGGCCAGCAGTATCGCGGATATCGCGACAAAAACGGAAACGCCGACAATGCCGTACACGCCGGATTCGCCCGTGAAGAGCAGACGGACCGCTTCCTGAAATCCACTGAGCAGGTAATCCATAACCCCTATGAAACAACAAAACGGCCCGTCGAATCAACAGGTTTTTGCCCCGCGGGAACGACCGAAATACGTTGACAGAGCCATCGCGGGACTATAGGTTGACTGCCTGTCGGCGAAGCCACGCTTCGCTGGCGCCGCGATGTGCGGACCGGCTGGTTGCTGCAGGCAGTTCCCTCGTGCTTCAGACTACGGTTTTGCATATTATCGCCGTAAATCCATCAGAGGATTCTTCAATCGGATGGCCTTCATAGCTATCATTGGCGTCCTGTGGCTGCTGCTCGTCCTGGCCGTGGGTTACTGGGGCGATCGGCGTAAGCTCGACCCAACGTTCGTCAAGGGCGTCCAGACGCTGATCACCATCGCAGCCCTGGCCGTCGCGGCACCGCAGCTTGGCGTTTTCAAGACCGCCCTGGCGGCGCTCTGGCTGCTCCTTTTCGTCACCGCCTACACCCTGATGCGCCGGTTCCACGTGCCGAACCTGGCCGCGCGGGCCATCGCCCTGGCAGCCATCAGCCTGGCGCTGTGGGGCACCGACTCCCTGAACGTCATGCTGATCCGCACGCTGATCATGCTTGCGGTCACCGGCATCTTCCTGCTCGGACTGAACCTGGGCTTCAAGTACCTGGTTCGGCGCATTCTCTGGATCTTCCCCGTACTCTTCGCCGTTTCGGTCATCACTTTCTCCATCATGCACGCCGTGCCAGGAGGTCCCTTCGACGCCGGCGGCGAGACCGGCGGTATTCCTTTGACGCCCGAAGTGCGGGCCAACCTGATGCGCAAGTACAATCTCGACCAGCCGCTCCACATCCAGTACATCTCCTGGGTGAGCAACGTCATAAGAGGCGATTTCGGCTACTCCTTCCAGCACCAGAGCAAGACCTGCCAGGAACTCATCGCCCAGGCCTGGCCCGTATCGGTCCATCTGGGCAGCATGGCCCTGGTCGTGGCGCTCACGGGCGGGCTGCTACTGGGCATTCTCGCGGCGGTGTACCAGAACACGTGGATAGACTACGTCGCGTCGCTTACGGCGGTATTCAGTATCGTGACACCCAGTTTCGTCGTCGC
>CAZZNP010000131.1:7185-8602 GCA_964655785.1 uncultured Gemmatimonadota bacterium | reverse complement strand
TCGAGGCCGAGCTCGCCCGCTCTTCCGGCAGCAATATCCAACTGGGTCTGCGAGATATCCACGGAAGTGACCCGGGCCCCGGCGCCAGCCAGGGCGAAGGCGGCCAGGTTGTCCCCGCTGCCCAGCACGCAGACGGACCTGCCGGACACGTCGCCGAGGTATTTCAGCTCGACTTCGTCCAGCACGAGACGGATGTTGGCCGGGATGCTTCGCCAGTCCACGCTGGCTTCGATCTCCGCCTGCCATCGAGCGGAAGCGGCGTCCCAGCCTCTGCGGTTCGCCTCGTGCATGGGTTGCTGGCTCATAATCTATTCCTTTCAGGCCCTTCTTCTCACGCCTCAGGTCTTCCCGGCTCAGATCCTCCTGGCTCAGGCCCGTCCGGATCAGGTCCGCCTGACCACTCACACCTGCTCGTTTACGTGCAGGCTCACGCCTTTCTGGCCACCCACACCTGCTCGTTTCCGTGCCGGAACGGACCGCGCCGGAAATCGCCGTAGAGCGCCTCAACTTCAAATCCGCAAAGTTCGAGGAGGTGATGCATCTCGAAACGGTGCACGTAGCGCAGATACAACGGAGTGGTGGTTTTCGAAAGTACCCGGCCCTCGTCGTCCACTTCTTCGAAGAACCGGTGCTCCTCCAGTGTCTGCTCCGACGGATCGTACCTGCGGGTCTCCGATACCAGGACGCGGCGCCCGGTTTCCGGATGGGTAAACGATCCCGAGTGTTTCAACGAACCGCCCATTGGGCTCATGTAGGCGGCGATCAGTTCGATGCTGGGATCGAACACGTTGAAAACCAGCCGGCCCCGGTCCGTCAGATGTTCTCGGATGCGTGTCAGGGCACGGCGCTGGTCGTCTGCGTTCATCAGGTGCAGGAACGCCCGGTACGGTATGATCGCCAGCGGAAAACGCCGTTCCAGACTAAATGTACGCATATCGCCCTCGACGATCTCAATGCGCCGCTGCGTATCGTCCGGCAGCGCGGCGGTCTTGCGACGGGCCTCCTCCAGCATCGCCGGCGCCCGGTCGAGGCCGACGACGGACACGCCCGACTCGGCGATCGGGATCATGATCCGGCCGGTTCCGCACGCGATCTCCAGCACGGGGCCGTCCGCCCTGGCGGCCTCCTCCACGTAGAATGCCTCGTCACCTTCAAGCCCCGTCGAGTAACTGTCGTACAGGCCGGCATCCGTCCTGTCGTATTCCGACACGTCTTCTCCTCCCTGGAAAACAGTCCTTACCTTCGCCTTCGCTTAGAAACGCGCGACGCCTATGCAACTGCACACGAGACTGGATGCAGTATATTCAGGGCCCGCGTCAGGCATTTCGATCTCTTCACACCTATTCGATCTCTTCACACCTGTTCGATCTCTTCACACCTGTTCGATCTCTTCACACCTGTTCGATCTCTTCACACC
>CAZZNP010000131.1:1412-7085 GCA_964655785.1 uncultured Gemmatimonadota bacterium | reverse complement strand
CCTGTTCGATCTCTTCACACCTGTTCGATCTCTTCACACCTGTTCGATCTCTTCATTTATATTATATCGGTTGATTTCGCCGCCGTCCCAAATTTACTTCATTCCATGTCCGGATCCCGCGACGTAACAACGCGGCGGTCCTGTCGGCGGGATTCGACCGAAAAAGCGCGGTCCCGCCAGATAACGGTCACATCGACACGCCTGTCACGCCACGATCAAGGACCATCTATGCCTGACCGCTTACGTATCGTCATACCCGGGGACGACCCGCCCCAGATGCAGGGATCGCCCCACCTGGAACGACTCGAAGCCTACGGAGAAGTCGTCCTCCACACCGACCGTCCCGAAACGGCGGAAGAGAAAATAAAACGCGTCACGGGCGCCGGGGTGATGATCAATTCCCGGGGAATCGTGAAGTGGCCCGGGGACGTACTACGGGCCCTGCCCGACCTCCGCATGATCGCGACCTGTTCCATCGGCGTCGACAACTTCGACCTGGACGCGGCGCGGGAATGCGGCATCGTCATATCCAACCAGCCGGGGCGGACGGCGCCCGTTGTGGCGGAGCACGCCTTCGGCCTGATGTTCGCCCTCGCGAAAAGAGCGGCGTTTTTCACCGAATCCATGAAAGCGGGTCAATGGCCCCGGTTGGACGCCTATTACCTCAGGGGCAAGACGCTGGGTGTCATCGGGACAGGCCCCATCGGATCGGAGCTGGCGCGGATGGCCGGGAACGCGGGCATGAATGTGATCGCCTGGACGTACAACCCTTCGGATGAAAGGGCCAGGGAAATTGGGGCGACCTACGTGGAACTCGACGAACTGCTGAGCAGGTCGGACGTCATATCGCTGCACGTCATGCTGACGGACGACAGCCGGCACATGATCAATCGGGAATCGCTGGGAAGCCTGAAACCGGGCGCGTTGCTGGTCAACTGCGGCCGGGGCGGCCTGGTGGATACGGACGCGCTGGTCGAAGCGCTTCGGTCGGGGCGACTGGGCGGCGCGGCCCTGGACGTCTACGAGACGGAACCGCTCCCCGCGGATCATCCCCTGCTGGACATGGAGCACGTGGTGCTGACGCCCCACTGCGCGGACATGACCCCGGAAGGCGTAGACCTGCTCAACGAAGGCGCGGTGAACAACGTGATCGCCTTTCTGGAGGGTCGGCCGCAGAACGTGGTGGTCTGAGCCGCTGCTCCCGCGTTGCCGCTGCTCCCGCGTTGCCGCTGCTCCCGCGTTGCCGCTGCTCCCGCGTTGCCGCTCCTTCCGGTAACGGAGCGGCGGAGGCCACCGGGCAGTAAGCGGAGAAGGCTCGGACGATTCTCAGGTCACTCCGGCGCGCGGTGCCGCAATTCCCGTCCCTTGTCGGGCGTGGGGTCCGTGACCAGACCGTACATCTGCCGTCCCTCGTGGTCTTCCGGAAGATACTCGGTGATTGGCAATCCCTCGGGGGTGACGAACAGCAGGCAGTGGCAGTATTTCCATATCTTCATCTCGTCACAGGCACAGACCCACTCGCGGCTGCGTTCCAGCTCGGCCTTCTTGTCGGGATAGAAATTGCACGGGCAAAGGGGCCGGCCCAGTTCGTCCACGTGGGCGGCGAGTCCCTTGACCACGGAGTCCTTCACTTCCGTGTTAGGATGCGGCGAGGTGCCTGTCTTTTCCCAGTATTTGTCACAGTACTTTTCCATCCGCTGCATGCTTTTTTCCGAAGGCTGCTGCTCGTTCATGGAACGCTCCTTGTATAGGTACCACTTATAGGTACCATTCCCGGAGTATGGGTACCATTCCCATAGGTACCATTTCCGGGCCTTCCTCGCTGTTTACCGATATGCTGCAATCCTGACCATAATCTACCCGGTGCGCTCGTCCGTGTCAATCGATCCGTATCCAGGACCGGACACGGCGACGGCACAGCGGACGGGCACAGCTACGGCACAGCGGACGGGCACGGCGACGGCACAGCGGACGGACACGGCGACGGCACAGCGGACGGACACGGCAGCATGCTGAAAACTTCACAATGAAAAGCAAATACGCCAATCCGAACGGGGGTGCTTAGAATGATCGCGCCCAGGAAACCCAGTCCGGTGGACCGACTGGCAAAAAAGTTAAATTCCGTGCCGATTTATATTGACTTCACTTGCGGTGCAGCATATCCTCCATGACTGTTGTCGAAAATCAGACATTTCGTTGAGAAACACATCTATAGAAAGACAGAACGAGACAAATGCCGCAGATTTTTTCCCCCGCCGCGAATACGTGGCTCAAGGCCAGTATCGTTGGTGGGGCGCTTCTCCTTGCGACCACATTCGGTGTTATTTTCTACCTCGGTTCCACTTCCTATGTTACCCGGCAGCATCAGGTAAGACCCCAGCCCGTACCCTTCAGTCATCGGCACCACGTAAACCAGCTCGGCATCGACTGCAGGTACTGCCACGCGTCGGTCGAGACGAGCGCATTCGCCGGTCTGCCGCCGACCAAGACGTGCATGAGCTGCCACTCCCAGGTCTGGACCGATGCGCCCATGCTCGAGCCGGTCCGTACGAGCTACGCCACGGGCGAATCTCTCGAATGGACCCGGGTGCACGACCTGCCGGACTACGTCTATTTCGATCATAGTATTCATATAAATAAGGGCATCGGTTGCGAGTCCTGTCACGGCGCCGTCAACGAGATGGCCCTGATGTGGCAGGAAGAATCGCTGCAGATGATGTGGTGCCTGGAATGCCACCGGGACCCCGGGTCCTTCATCAGGGAACGGGCGGACGTCTACAAGTTCGAATCCCAGCCCGACTATTCTGCACCGATGGACCAGGACGCCCTCGGCGCGCAGCTGACCCGGGGCTACCGGGTCAACAAGGAACAACTGGAAGACTGTTCCATCTGTCATCGATAGTGGGCGGTCGCGGTTTCACACGGTAACGGGACATGAATCAGACCTTAGCACAGAAAATCACGGAAGCGGGAGAATCGGACGCGGCCGGAAACGGCGCGCCCGAGTACTGGCGCAGCATGGATCAGCTGGCAGGGACCGAGGAATTCCAGTCCTTCATGGAAAAGGAATTCCCGCAGCACGTGGAAGAGGTCAAGGCCAATCCCGTCAGCCGCAGGAAGTTCCTTAAGCTGATGGGCGCCTCGATCGCCCTGGCCGGCGCCACGGCCTGCACCCGCCAGCCGACCGAGAAGATCATACCCTACGTGCTGGCCCCGGAAGAGATCGTCCCGGGCAAGCCCCTGTATTACGCATCGGCCTACGTCCACGACGGCGTGGCGAACGGGATCCTGGTTGAAAGTCACATGGGCCGTCCCACCAAGGTGGAGGGCAACCCGGAACATCCGGCCAGCCTGGGATCGACGGACACCTTCGCCCAGGCTTCCATCCTGACGATGTACGACCCGGACCGGTCGCAGTCGGTGATCAGGCGGGGCCGGATCACGACCTACGACGCTTACCTGAACGAATTGAACGAAGCCCTGTCCAACCAGGTGGAGAAGCAGGGCGGCGGCATACGCGTACTGACCGGCACCGTCACCTCGCCGTCCCTGCACGGGCAGCTGGAGGCCCTGCTCGCCAAATACCCCGGCGCCCGGTGGCACCAGTACAACCCCATCAGCCTGGACAACGCCAGGGAAGGTTCGCGCCTGGCCTTCGGCGAAGTACTTTCCAGCCGTTTTAATGTCGACAAGGCGGACGTGATCCTGTCCCTGGACGGTGATTTCCTGTCTTACGGTCCCGGCGCCGTGCGGTATGCCCGGGACTTTGCCTCCCGCCGGGACGGCAACGACCTCGACAACATGAACCGGCTTTACGTGGTCGAGAGCACGCCCTCGCTGACCGGCGCCCAGGCGGACCACCTGCTCAACCGGCGCGCGGGAGAGATTGAAGGACTCGCCCGGATGATCGCCGCGGGGCTGGGCGTATCCGTACCGGCCGGTACGGAAGCCGACGCGGACACGCAGCGATGGGTAAACGCCGTGGTGGATGATCTGCGCGCCCATGCGGGTGCCTGCCTCGTGGTAACTGGCGATCACCAGTCCCCCGCCGTGCACGCCCTCGTCCACGCGATGAACGACGCGCTGGGGAACAGGGGCAACACGGTCACCTGGACGGATTCCATCGAAGCGTCGCCCGTCAACCAGACCGAATCGATCACCGCGCTGGTAGACGACATGAAGAACGGAGAGGTCGACCTGCTGGTTGTGATCGGAACCAATCCGGTCTATGGGACGCCGGCGGACCTCGCGTTCGCGGAAGCCATGGAGAACGTCGATATGCGCGTGCACGCCGGCCTCTATCACGACGAGACGGCGGAACTTTGCCACTGGCACATCCCGATGGCCCACGACCTCGAAGCCTGGAGCGACGCCCGGTCCTTCGACGGCACGTTGACGGTCGTCCAACCGCTCATCGCCCCCCTGTACCGTGGCAAAAACACCCACGAAGTCGTGGCGGCGCTGACCGGCAACGCCATGAAAAAGAGTTACGACATCGTCCGCGAGGACTGGCAGGCCCGGGCGTATAACGGGTCGCAGGCCTTCGAGACTTTCTGGCAGACCGCGGTGCACGACGGGTTCATCGCCGGTTCCGCTCTGCCGCCGAAAGCGGTATCGGTCGGCGACATCGGCTCGGCCGTGGGCGCACCATCGGAACAGGAAGCGGGAACGGAAATCATTTTCAGGGCGGACCCGACCGTTTGGGACGGGTACTACGCCAACAACGGCTGGCTGCAGGAGCTGCCCAAGCCGCTGACCAAGCTGACCTGGGACAACGCCGCGCTGATGGGCCCCTCCCTGGCGAAACGCCTGGGGGTCGAGAATACGGACGTGGTCGAACTGGCTTACCGGGACCGTTCGGTGAACGCCCCCGTCTGGATCCTGCCCGGCCACCCGGACGACGCCGTCACGGTGCATCTGGGCTACGGACGCCGCCGCGCGGGCCAGCTGGGCACGAACACGGGGTTCGACGCATACTCGATCAGGCCGGCCACAGGCCAGGACTTCGGCGGGGGATTGCAGGTGACCCGGACCGGGGACACGTTCGACATCTACAGCACGCAGGACCACCATGCCATGGAACTCGAAGGCATGGGGAGCATGTCACGCGACCGGAACCTGATCCGCGTCAGCGACGTCGAGACTTTCAAGGACGACCCCCACGTGATCCAGGAAATGTGGGAAGAACCCGATCCGAAACGCAATCTCTATCCCGACGATCACGCGTACGATGGTCCCAACGCCTGGGGCATGGTCATCGACCTGAACAAATGCAACGGCTGCAACACCTGCACCATTGCCTGCCAGTCGGAGAACAACATCTCGGTCGTGGGCAAGGAAGAGGTCGGCAACGCACGGGAGATGCACTGGATCCGGATCGACCGCTACTACCGCGGCGACCTCGACGCGCCGGAGACCTTCCACCAGCCCGTTCCGTGCATGCAGTGCGAGAACGCGCCTTGCGAACTGGTTTGTCCGGTGGGTGCGACCGTGCACAGCAAGGAAGGCCTGAACGACATGGTCTACAACCGCTGCGTCGGCACGCGCTACTGTTCCAACAACTGTCCCTACAAGGTCCGGCGGTTCAACTTCTACCTGTACGCCGATTTCGAAACGCCGAGCCTGCAGCTGGGACGGAACCCGGACGTGACGGTGCGCAGCCGCGGCGTCATG
>CAZZNP010000131.1:601-1402 GCA_964655785.1 uncultured Gemmatimonadota bacterium | reverse complement strand
TGCACCTACTGCGTCCAGCGCATAAACGTCGCCCGGATCGAATCGAAGAAGGAAGACCGCGACATCGCCGACGGCGAGATCCTGACGGCCTGCCAGCAGGCTTGCCCGTCCCAGGCGATCACCTTCGGCAACACGAAGGACGAGAACAGCGAGGTGTCCAGGCTGAAGGCCAGCCCGTTGAACTACGGGATGCTGACGGACCTGCTCACCAAGCCGCGCACGACGTACCTGGGGCGGATCCGCAATCCGAACCCGGTCCTCGAGGCGCAGGGCTGATTCAGAGGTATCGAGTAGGCACGGCTATCGAAGCCGTGAACGAGGAGTGGCTCCTTGTCGCAACAGACTGTTGACATAGAACAGGCCAAAAAGTACACCGGCGACGGATTCGTGGCGCCCGAGTACAACAATACCACCGTCACGGAGAAGATCTCCAACATCGTCCTCCGGTCGCATACGCCCTGGGGATTGATCCTGGCCGTGGCGGTCCTGCTGCCGGTCGTCGGCGTGCTGGGCATCTCCATCACCTGGCTTGTGCTGATCGGGACCGGGATCTGGGGTCTGAACGTGCCGGTCGGCTGGGGATTCGCCATCATCAACTTCGTCTGGTGGATCGGTATCGGACACGCCGGGACGCTCATCTCCGCCATCCTGCACCTGATGCGGCAGGACTGGCGCAACTCGATCAACCGGTTCGCCGAAGCCATGACGATCTTCGCCGTGATGTGCGCGGGCATGTTTCCGCTGCTCCACGTGGGCCGTCCCTGGCTCGCCTACTGGCTGCTGCCGCTGCCCAACACCATG
>CAZZNP010000131.1:0-591 GCA_964655785.1 uncultured Gemmatimonadota bacterium | reverse complement strand
GCTCGCCCCTGGTCTGGGACGTCTTCGCCGTGTCCACCTACTTCACCGTTTCCCTGATCTTCTGGTACATGGGCATGATCCCCGATCTCGGTACGCTGCGGGACCGGGCGAAGCACCCCATCATCGCGCGCATATTCGGCATACTTTCCATGGGCTGGCGCGGCGCGTCCTCCCACTGGTCGAGGTACGAGAAGGCCTACCTGATCCTGGCCGGCCTCTCCACGCCCCTGGTCCTTTCCGTGCACTCCATCGTTTCGCTCGACTTCGCCGTCTCGCTGATCCCGGGCTGGCATACCACCGTGTTCCCGCCCTACTTCGTGGCCGGCGCCATCTACGCGGGATTCGCCATGGTGCTGACGCTGACGATTCCGGTGCGCAAATGGTTCAAGCTCGAAGGACTCATCACGACGCGGCACCTCGAGAACATGGGCAAGGTGACGCTGGCGACGGGTTTCATAGTAGTATACGGATACGCCATGGAGATGTTCATCTCGTGGTACAGCGCGAGCCCGTACGAAGGATTCATGATGTGGAACCGCATGGCCGGTCAGTACGCGCTCGTATACTGGGCGCTGATCTTCTGCAACGCGG
>CAZZNP010000130.1:0-8716 GCA_964655785.1 uncultured Gemmatimonadota bacterium | reverse complement strand
CATGAAAGTCCGCCAGGAAATACATGGCGTGCGCTTCGGGCGACTTCCGCGCGAGATCCAGCGCGGGCCGGATGGCGCCGACGTAATTGCCGAGATGGGGGCTGCCCGTTGGCTTGATGCCGGTCAGGATGACGTCGGACCGATTCATGGGCCGCCTCCCCGGCTCGCGTCCACCGTACCGGCCACCGCAACCAGTTTCGTGAAAACGTTTTCCAGGAGCCTAAGACCGATTCCGTCCTTGAGCGACATGATGGATTCGGGATGAAACTGTACCGCCGCGACGGGCATTGTGCGATGTTCAACCGCCATGGCGATACCATCCTCCGTCTCCGCCGTTACCGAAAGCTCAGGCGGCAGTCCATCCCGCTCGGCATACAGCGAATGATAGCGGCCCGCCGTGAATGACCGGGGAAACCCCTCGAACAGCTCACCGCCCCGGACGATCACGCGCGACTCTTTCCCGTGCATGGGATAGGGCAGCACCCCCAGCGTGCCTCCGAAATACCGCACGATACCCTGGAGCCCGAGACAGACTCCGAAGACGGGCAGCGCGCGTTCGAGCGCCGCGTCGATGGCGAGCGACACGTCGAAATCCGACGGCTGGCCGGGTCCGGGCGAAAGAAACACCAGATCCGGTTCGTACGCGTCCATGAGAGACGTCAATCGGGACCGTGAGAATCCCGTCCTGACCGTCATTACGTCGGCGCCGGTCTGTCGGAGGTAGTTCGCCAGGGTGTGTACGAAAGAATCCTCGTAGTCCACCAGCAACACCCGCTTCCCCGAGCCGGCGTCTTCCATGTAACCGGACTGCGGTGTTTCCCCATGGGTTTCCCGGGGCCGCCGTATCGCATCGATGAACGCCATGGCCTTGAGTTCCGTCTCGCGCTCCTCTTCCTCGGGAATGGAGTCGATCAAAAGCGTGCTCCCGGCTCTTATCTCGGCAATACCGTCTTTTATGCTAATGGTCCTGAGCGTGAGCCCCGTGTTCATATTCCCGTCGAATCCGAGGAAACCAATCGCTCCGCCGTACCAGGAGCGGCACGATCGCTCGTTGCTTTCGATGAAACGCATCGCCCAGATTTTCGGCGCGCCGGTTACGGTAACGGCCCAGGCGTGCGCGAGAAAAGCGTCCAGCGCGTCATACTCGGGCCGGAGAATGCCTTCCACGTGGTCGACCGTGTGGATCACCCGCGAGTACATCTCGATCTGACGCCGGCCGATAACCCGGACGCTGCCGGGGACGCATATCCGCGATTTGTCGTTCCGGTCCACATCCGTACACATGGTCAACTCGGATTCCTCTTTCTCCGAGCTCAGCAGCTTGAGAATCTGGTCGGCGTCGCCCAAGGCGTCGTTCCCTCTGCTGACCGTTCCCGAAATGGGACAGGTCTCGATGCGTATCCCCTCGCCCCGGACAAACATCTCGGGCGAGGCGCCGACCAGGTACTCGCTCCGTCCCAGGTTGATCAGCGTGGCGTAGGGCGCGGGATTCCGTTCCCGAAGGCGGCGGAAGATCTCGGAAGGCGGATCCGGGCATGATTCGTAGAACGTCTGACTGGGGACGACCTCGAAGAGATCGCCTCTTCGGAAGTATTCCTGGGCCTTGCGGACGATATCGGCGTACGCGCCCTTCTCGAATTCCCTTGCGCCTTCCGCTTGTCCGGCAAGGTAGGGCTGTACGGCGCCCTCCCTGGGAAGGTCCTGGGTAGACCCGTCGTCCGTTTCGAATTCGTAATCATACCTGATGGCCACTTCGAGATTGTGATCGACGGTCACCAGCCGGTCGGGCAGGTACAACACCAGGTCCCGCTGATCCTCGGGACGGCACAATTCGTAGTCCATGGGTTCGAACTGAAACGCGAGATCGTATCCGAACGCGCCGTAGAGGCCGAGATGATGTTCGTCGGGACAGGAGAAAAGATCGATGATCCCCCGCAGGATCGAGAAGACGGAGGGTTGCCTGCTGCGCTGCTCTTCCGGGAAGTGTTCACCCGGCAGGCGCACCTCGCCTTCGATACAGTCTTCGAGCAGACTAACGGCATCCGTTACGTGAAGTCCTTCTATCTGCGCCAGGATCGCCGGAAGCAGCACCCTGCCCCGGGCGTTCAGCGCCTGTATCCGAAAGGTGTTTTTACTGGTTTCGATCCGGACCGGCGGATCGACGAACCCCATGTCCCACCGGGTATACCTTCCGGGGTATTCATAACCGGACGCGAACAGGGCGCCCGGATGGGAATCGAGCGCGTCGATTACGGGCTCTATGGCTTCGTCCGGCGAGAGATGGCGGGCGTAACGCTTGACGGAAAGGCCGCCGCCGGTCTGGTATTCGATGGCTTCGAGATGTATGTGGGTAACGCGCATCGTCACTTCCCGTTCATGGTGGTACGGTTCTGTGGATTCCCCAACCCTGCGCGGCCATTTCGGTGATTCAACCCATAAAACAAAAAAAGGCCGCTACCTTGTGTGGGTAGAGGCCGGTCAGATCAACGAAGGATGAATCTACTTCAATCAGGCGCCGCTTCGCATGACATGCCGCCTCGTCCCATAAAAAGGCCACCAGGTAAACAGATCGCTCTGCTTCCGCCAATAGTGGAATCGGGATGACCGGGAGGAACTTGCGGCTGTCATTTCAGTCCATTTCGCGATACGAAACCTGTTCGGCTGCCCTTTGTCGATTGCGCAATTATAGCGCGGTCCCGCGGTAGAGTCAAGGTTTTTTCTCACCAAGAAAACAGTTGCCATATCAGGGACCAGCCTGTACCATGCTGGCGTCGTTGAGCGGCCCGTCCGGGCCGGTCCGAGCATCCGGCCTGCGCGTACCGCCGAAACCGGTCCGTAACTCCGCATCGGGGCACGCCGGATATGGCGGAAGGCATGAATGGTGCGGACAGCGTGCACGGCAAAAACGGAAGGCATGAGTGGTGCGGACAGCGTGCACGGCTAAAACGGTACGGACAGGTCGGACGACATGGACAAATCGGGCGGCATGGACAAATCGGACGGCATGGACAGATCGGACGTCATGGACAGATCGGGCAGATCGGGCAGGGAACCCGGACTGTTCAGGAAGTGGTTCTGGAATACCTATGATTACCTGGGAACGCTGATCGTGATCAACATCCTCTGGCTGCTGTTCGTCCTGCCCCTGGTCACCCTCCCTCTCGCCTTCTCCGGACTCTTCCGTGTTACCGGACGCATCGCCGCCTACGAAGAGACGGGCTTGCGGGATTTCTTCGCGCACGGGCGGGAAGACCTGGGCCGCAGTTTTCTGCTCTGCGGGCTGTACGCGGGCGTCCTGGCGGTCCTTGCGGCCAACGTGGTTTTCTACGTGCGACTGATGGATGAATGGCCCTGGACCGGCGCGGTCCTGAGCGGCGTGATGATGTGGCTGATCGTCTTCGTCTGCATGACGGCCGTCTACGCTCTGCCGCTACTGCACCGGAGCCGGAACCCGGTCAGGCAGATCATTCGGTCGGGCGTATACCTGGTCATGGACAACGCCTGGAGATCCTTCGTACTGTTGCTTGCCGGTTCCCTGATCATGGGTTTCAGCCTGGCCAGCGGCGTCGGGATGCTCTTTCTCGGAGCCGGCGCCGTCGGCGTGCTGTTCAGCACCGGTCTGCGAGAAATCCTGAAAAGGTACGAACAGAACGGGCACGACGTCCTCGAAGAAGCGCGGGGATGGCGGGACCTGCTCCGTCCATGGGGGTATTCATGAAGGGAAAGGAGGTCCGCGGCGACTGCGACGCCACCGCGCCTTTCATCGTGATCGAGGGGATCGACGGCGCGGGCAAGACGACCCAGCTGAAACAGCTGCGACAATGGATGGAAGCGCGTTACGAAAGACCCGTCCACACCACGGGGGAGCCCACGAACCGCCCCATCGGCAGGCTGTTGAAAGACGCCCTTCGGCGCCGGGTGGAACTCGACGGCATCTGCCACGCGCTGCTGTTCGCGGCCGACCGGATCGACCACATCAAAACGGATATCGAACCCTTCATTCGCCGCGGAACCCCCGTGCTGTGCGACCGGTACTTTCTCTCGTCCTTCGCCTACCAGTGGCGGGAGATGCCCGGCGAACTGGACTGGATCGAGTCGATCAACGCCCGGGCCATACACCCCCACCTGACCCTGCTCATCGATGTGCCCGCCGAAGTCTGCATGGACCGCATTCGCCGGGCGCGGCCGGATACGGAACTGTTCGAGGACCTCGAGACGCTCCGCGCCATCCGGGAGAATTACCTGGAACTGGCGCGCCGCAGGGAAGCCGTGGATCACATAAAGATTATCGATGGCGCGCGCACGCCCGACGCGGTGCAGGCGGAAGCGCGCGCGAGGGTGGAAGAAACAATGGGGCCCAGTTGCAGCGGATAACGCCATGTTGACTTACATACTCCGGTTCGTTATGAGATTCCTGGCCGGAATCCTGATCCAGCAGGTGCTGCGGTTCGTGGTGGCCATGGCCAGTCGTCCGCCTCGGTCCGCCCGTGCTGACCGATCCGCACGCCCCTCGCCCGAATCGAGCCAGAGATCGCCGAAGAAGCCGAAGACCACCATCGATCCGAAGAACATCGTGGAAGGCCGGTTCGAGGACATCCCCGAGAAGTGACGCAGGGAGCATCGGATGCTTAGAAACTTCACCTGGGTCATTCCCCAACGGCTGGCCGGCATGGCCCTGCCCACGAGCGCCGGCCGGACCTTCAGCCCGAACGCGGGAGGCAACGCGGACCTGGAGCGGGACCTGACCAGCCTCAGGGAACTCGGCGTGACCACCGTAGTGTCCCTGACCCGCGAACCGCTGCACGGAGAATCACTGGAGCGTTGCGGCCTCCGCGGCCTGCACATTCCCGTAGAGGACATGACCGCGCCGTCACCGGACCAGATCCGGCGGGCCGTCCACTATATCGATGAACAAATCGAAAGGGGCGGCGTGGTCGTACATTGCATGGCGGGGATCGGCCGGACCGGCACCATACTGGCCGGGTATCTCGTCTGGCGGGGCTCGTCGCCGGAGGCCGCCATCGAGGAGATCCGCGGCAGCCGTCCCGGATCGGTAGAGACCATCGAACAGGAGTCCACGATCCATCTATTCGCCCGGTCGATAGCGGAACGCGAAGCATAGAGGAGACCGAAGGCCCATGTTTACGATCGCAGTCATCACCGACGAGGTGTCCCAGGACCTGGAAACCGTCATTTCATTCGCCCGGGATTTCGACCTGGAAGGGATCGAGATCCGGTCTATCTGGGACAAGCCGCCCCAGGAACTCGACGATGACGAGATCGACCGGGTCCGGGACCGGACCGGCGAGGCCGGCCTTTCGGTGGTCGGCGTGGCGGCGCCTTTCTACAAATGCGACATAGAAGACGACGACGCCTGCCGGGAACACCTCGGCATCCTTCGCAGGTGCATCCGCGTGGCGCGTAAACTGGACACCGGCCTGGTCCGTGTCTTCGCCTTCTGGAAAAGGAACTCCCTTGCGGAACACTGGGACCTGATCATCGACAGGTACGCGGAACCCCTTCGGATCGCCGCAGGCGAGGGCGTCGTGCTGGGGCTGGAAAACGAAGCGTCCACCCTGATCGGCACCGGCGAGCAGACGCGCCGCCTGGTCGACGCCCTGGATTCACCGGTCATCAAGCCGCTCTGGGACCCCTGCAACGAGTTGTTCGCGGAAGGCGGGCAGAAACCGTACCCTGACGGTTACGACCATATCCGGGCGGACATGTGTCACATGCACTTAAAGGACGGAATCAGGGATGCGGCCGGCGGCGACGGCAACGTACCGATCTGCGAAGGTGAAATAGACTACCGCGGACAATTCGCCGACCTGATCGAACAGGGATACGAAGGTTGCCTGTCACTCGAGACCCACTGGCGCATCGGTGAAGAACAGATCGAGCAGACGCTGATCGACAGACCCGGTGGAAAACAATTTTCGGAGGCGGGGGAAGCGGCCTCCAGGATCTGCATGAGGAACACGCTCGACCTCCTGGCCGAACTGGGCGTCGACCGGTCGGCACAGGCGGCCCGTTAACCGGCCGGCCGAAGCATGAGATACGGGATAGCGGCCGGCCAACCCGGCCGCTCAGGGCGTTGGCCGGGCACGAGGTCCGATTGGCGACTGAAGCGCTCAATACGGCAGGAAGGGGAGAAAGGACCCTCACGATGAAAGACCATCCATACAGGACGCACACCTGCGGAGAACTGAAGCAGAGCGACATGGGGACGCCGGTGAGGATCGCCGGCTGGGTCCACCGCAAGCGGGATCATGGAGGCCTGCTCTTCATCGACCTGCGGGACCACCATGGGATTACGCAGGTGGTCGTCACCCCGGAAAGCGGATTCCACGAAGGGGCGGGGGACCTGCGGTCCGAGAGCGTCGTTACCTTTACCGGCGAGGTCATCCTTCGGGCGGATGACGCGATCAACCCCGGCCTGCCCACGGGGCACATCGAGGTGAAGGCCGATTCCATGAAGGTGCTCAGCGACGCGGCCCCCCTTCCCCTGTCGGTCGCGGACGAGCGGGAATACCCGGAGGCCACCCGCCTGACATACCGCATGCTCGATCTGCGCAGGCAGCGCCTGCACAACAACATCATCATGCGGTCGCGCATCATCGCGAGCATACGGCGCCGCATGACGGAAATGGGTTTCAACGAGTTCAACACGCCCATCCTCACCAGCAGTTCGCCCGAGGGAGCCCGGGACTACCTGGTTCCGAGCCGTGTGCACCCGGGCAAATTCTACGCCCTTCCCCAGGCGCCTCAGCAGTTCAAGCAGCTCCTCATGATCGCGGGGTTCGACCGCTATTTCCAGATCGCCCCTTGCTTCCGGGACGAAGATGCCCGGGCCGACCGGTCGCCGGGCGAGTTCTACCAGCTGGACGTGGAGATGTCCTTCGTGGAGCAGGACGACGTCTTCGAAGCGCTGGAGACGCTCTTCTACGGCCTGTTCACGGAGTTCAGCGACTGGGACGTCACCGCTGCGCCCTTCCCGCGGATCCCGTACCGTGAGGCGATGCTCCGTTACGGCACTGACAAGCCCGATCTGCGCTTCGGAATGGAGATCGAGGACGTCACCGAGGCCTTCCGCGAGTCGGAGTTCAACGCCTTTCGCCAGATCGTCGAGAAAGGCGGCGTAGTCAGGCTTCTGGCCGTCCCCGGCGTGGCAGGCAAGCCGCGCAGTTTCTTCGACAACCTGGACCGGACCGTGAAGGAGGAATTCGGGGGACGGGGCGCGGCGTATATTTCATTCACCGAAGACGGGGTCAAGGGATCCATCGCCCGCGTGCTGGACGGCCCGACCCTCGACAGGCTGAAATCCGCCATCGAGCCGGAGACGGACGCCTCCTGGTTCTTCGTGGCCGACGCGGAAGACCGCGCGAGCGACGTGGCAGGCCGGCTCAGGCTGCACTTCGCAGATCTGCTCTCCCTTCGCGAGCCAAACGCCTTCCGTTTCTGCTGGATTGTCGATTTCCCCATGTACGAACGCGACGCGGAGACAGGCAAGGTCGCCTTCTCGCACAACCCCTTCTCCATGCCCCAGGGCGGACTGGAAGCCCTCGAGAACACACCTCCGTTCGAGGTCCTGGCCTTCCAGTACGACATCGTCTGCAACGGCACGGAGCTGTCCAGCGGCGCCATCCGGAACCACCGGCCCGACATCATGTACCGGGCCTTTGAGATCGCCGGCTATTCCGCCAGCGAGGTGGACGCGGAATTCGGGGGCATGATCAGCGCGTTGAAGTACGGCGCGCCGCCCCACGGCGGCATCGCACCGGGCATAGACCGCATCGTCATGCTCCTCACTGACGAGACCAATCTCCGCGAAGTCATCGCCTTTCCCCTGAACCAGAACGCCCAGGATCTGCTCATGGGCGCGCCGGGAACGGTCAGCGAGAAACAGCTCCGGGAACTCCATATCCGCCTGCGGCGTTAGTCCAATCCCGCCTCCAATTAAATTCACATTCACCCTTGACATCGGCAGAAATGTTGATTATATTTACCTGTCTGTGTTCTTGAGCTGCTCAAGATGCAGATCCGTACTGATTATAATGGGCCACCATAGCTCCAATGGCAGAGCGGCTGATTTGTAATCAGTAGGTTCTCGGTTCGAATCCGAGTGGTGGCTTTCCGGCAGCCAGGGGAGGTTCCAGAGCGGTCAAATGGGACGGACTGTAAATCCGTTGGCTCAGCCTTCGCAGGTTCGAATCCTGCCCTCCCCATGTTTACCTTCAGAGGGCCGGAGAGCCGGCGGACGGATCAGGCGGGCCAGCGTGTCCGTGCCGATGTGCAGTGCGGACCGGACGCATAAACTGGACCAGGCGGGCCGGAAGACCGGGCAGACGGGCAGCAACAGGATACTACTGGCGGGAATAGCTCAGTTGGCTAGAGCATCAGCCTTCCAAGCTGAGGGTCGCGGGTTCGAGTCCCGTTTCCCGCTCTTTAAAGTGCTGTGGCCGGGGTTCGGAAAACTAAAGGTTCAGGCCGATTGGATGTATAGAATTATCTGAGCCTTGAATGAAGCGCCCTTGTAGCTCAGTTGGTAGAGCAACGCCATGGTAAGGCGTAGGTCGCCGGTTCAAGTCCGGCCGAGGGCTTCGACTCAGACTTTGTCAGGCGATTCGTTTCGTTAACCTCACCGGTTCAGGAGATTGTCTTCATGTCGAAGGAAAGATTCGAGCGTACCAAGACCCACGTGAACATCGGCACGATC
>CAZZNP010000129.1:7780-8927 GCA_964655785.1 uncultured Gemmatimonadota bacterium | reverse complement strand
ACGGAACGAACGGAACGAACGGAACGAACGGAACGAACGGAACGAACGGAACGAACGGAACGCACCTATGAGACAACACCCAAAGATGCACCTTGACGCCCCGTCGGTCGCTTTCTCATCTTATCCCACACAGGAAATACCTGGAGATACCTGATCACCGAGCTAAGCAAACAGGTCCTGGTCGGCGCGGCTCCGCACGGGGCAGTGTGTTAGTGGGTACCTAATACAATGGAAAGAACTATGGAAAGGGAACGCATGATGCAGGAAGCACAGATCGCGGTCATCGGCGGCACGGGGTTTTACGGGATGGAGGGCCTGACAGATATCGAGGAGGTCCGGCCCGTCACGCCGTTTGGCGATCCCAGCGACGCGATCGTGACCGGAACCCTCGAGGGCCGGCGCGTGGCGTTTCTGGCCCGCCACGGCCGGGGCCACCGACTCGGACCGTCCGAGATCAACGTGCGGGCGAACATTTTCGCTTTGAAGACCCTGGGCGTTCGATGGATCCTGTCGGTCAGCGCCGTAGGCAGCCTGCAGGAAGACATCCGCCCGCGGGACTTCGTCATTCCGGATCAGTTGTACGACCATACGCGGCACCGCACGACCACCTTCTTCGGCGACGGTCTCGTGGCGCACGTGGGTCTCGCCGAACCCTTCTGCGGGCCGTTGCGGCAGTTACTTATCGACGGCGCCGAATCCACCGGATTGACCGTGCACCGCGGCGGCACCTATCTCTGCATGGAAGGCCCCCAGTTCTCGACGAAAGCGGAATCGAACGTATACCGGGGATGGGGATTCTCGGTCATTGGCATGACGGCCGCGCCCGAGGCGAAGCTCGCCCGGGAGGCGGAGATCTGCTACGCGGCCATCGCCTGTTCCACCGACTACGACTGCTGGCACGAGGAACACGACTCCGTCACCGTCGACATGATCATCGAGAACCTGCACGCCAACGTGGAGCATGCGTGCCAGGTCGTTCGTCACGTCGTGCCTGCCATACCGCTGGAGAGCACGTGCCGCTGTCACAACGCGCTGGCCAACGCCATCGTTTCCGACCGCGGCTCGGTGCCGGTCGAAACGGTGGAAAAGCTCAAGCCCATCGTGGGCCGCTATTTCGAGTAGGGATCAAGCGCGAGATTCAGTCGTG
>CAZZNP010000129.1:0-7680 GCA_964655785.1 uncultured Gemmatimonadota bacterium | reverse complement strand
CGCCGGGCCAGTCGGACCACAAGTCAAGGCGAGACCACGGCGCGGACGCCGGGCCAGTCCACCCACATGTCGTCGCCGGGAGGCGCGCCTTCGTCCAGGTCAGCTCGCTTGTAGTCGTAGAGGACCGCCTGGCGGATCCGGGCGGATCGGTTGTGGCCGACGGAGTGACCCATGCGGTGGTGCCAGAACACGATGTCGCCGGCCCGGCCGTGACAGTCCATGTAAGGCATCCCGTTCACCTCTTCCTGGTGCGTCTTGTAGGATGGGGTCCGTTCGAAACAGTAACGCGTGGGGAAATCCGGAAAGAACATCCGGTGGCTGCCCGGCCAGACGGTAAATCCACCGCCACTGGGACCTACATCGTCGATGTACCCCACGACGCCGAGGTGAAAGGGGTGGGCGTCCACGTGACAACCCATGGGCCGGGTCGGCGCGTCGCCCTCGGGCAGGACGCAATAGATGCCGCGGATGCGATCGGGTTCGACCAGTGTCCCTTCCCCGAGGAGCTGTTCCGCCATGCCCATCACGGAAGGATCTTTGGCAAGCAGGCGGACCATCCAGTCCTCGTCGCCAGGCTGCCGGTATTTCCACATGAACTGGTGGCGGTGTGAGGCGCTGTCATTGACCGGTTCGGCGAAGGGGCCGACCCAGGTTTCCGGTTTGCCGCGTTCCAGGGGAGGCGGCAGGTTCCGCCACATGCGTTCACGGCCCCGGGCCATCAGGTCGGGGTCCAGCACGCCGCGCTTGATCAGGTAGCCTTCGCGCGCGAAGAATCTGATGTCGTCGTCGGTAAGTCGGACCATGGCTGTAAATCCCGTCGGTTCGATTGGAAGTGGTAGCTTCGACAGTCGCCTGGGCAGTCGCCTGAATATATGAAAATGACCGCATAAAGTGTCAAGGAGGAACACACCGTGAAGCAATGGATCATCGCCGCGTCGCTGCTCGTCCTGGGCCCGACCCTGTTCGCCGGCGCGGCCGGCGACGGATACGTCCGGCTCGACGACGTGGATATACTTCATTACAGGATCCGGGTGGACATCGGTGAGACCGGCAAAGCGATCCAGGGCGAAACCACGATCCTTGCGGAGATGCTGGCTGGCGGGCGCGAGGTACTGCCCCTCGACCTCGTCGGCCTCACCGTGGACCGGGTGACGGTCGACGGCGAAAGCGCGACCTTCGCGCACCGGGACGGCCGGCTGCTTATCACGCTGAAAGACGGTTACGCGGAGGGTGACACGGTCACAGTAACCATCGACTATGGTGGCGAGCCCGTGGACGGGCTCTTCATACGGGAAAACAAGTTCGGCGATAGGTCAGTGTTCGCGGACAACTGGCCGAACCGGGCGCGGCACTGGTTCCCCGGTGTGGACCACCCCTATGACAAGGCGACGGTCGAATTCATCGTCACCGCGCCCGCGGTCTACGACGTCGTGGCGAACGGCCGGTTGCTGGAAACGGCCACAGTCTCCGCGGAACGCACGAGAACGCATTGGAAGACCGACGCACCCATACCCACGTACTGCATGGTGGTCGGTGCGGCCCGCTTTTCCATTGTCCGGCCCGGTTCCTGGGAGGGCGTCCCGGTATCATACTATCTGTTCCCCAGCGACCGGGACGCGGGATCCGAGGACTTTTCCCGGTCCACGGACATGCTGGCCTTCTACACCGAACTGATCGGCCCCTATCCCTACGCGAAGCTCGCGCTGGTGCAGTCCTCCACCCGGTTCGGCGGCATGGAGAACGCCAGCGCCATCTTCTTTGCGGAAATGAGCATAACGGGCACCAGGCGGAACGAAACCGTGGTCGCCCACGAGATCGTCCATCAGTGGTTCGGCGATTCGGTGACGGAATCCGACTGGCACCACCTGTGGCTCAGCGAAGGGTTCGCCACCTACTTCGGCGCCCTGTTTTTCGAAAAAGCCGACGGCGACGAGCGGTTTCAGGAGATGCTGGCCCGGAGCAGGTCCCGGTATTTCAACGCGAACCGCCGCGCTCCGGCGCCAATCGTCAACCCGGAAATAACAGACCTGTTCGACCTGCTGAACGCCTACAACTACAGCAAGGGCGGGCTGGTGCTCCACATGCTCAGGGGCCTGATGGGCGACGCGGCCTTCTTCGAGGGCATCAGGCGCTTCTACCGAGAATTCCGCGATCAGACCGTGCTGACCGGGGATTTCCAGGCCGTCATGGAATCCCGGGCAGGAGAGCGTCTGGACTGGTTTTTCGACCAGTGGATCTACCGTCCCGGCCATCCCGTGGTCGAGGCGACCTGGTCCTGGGACGAGGGGACACGGGAGGCTACCGTGCGCCTGAGCCAGGTCCAGCCTCAGGCGCCCTTCAGGCTGCCCGTCACCCTCGCCTTCGTGGCGGGAGACCGGCAGCAGCGCCGAGAGATCGAGCTGCGTGACCGGTCCAACGTGTTTCGCTTCAAACTGGACGGAGCACCCGAGGAAGTCCGGGTCGATCCCGATGCCTGGCTGCTGATGGAGACGCGGGTCAGGCGCGGAGAGAGCTAGACGCGATTTCGAAGCGCCGTCATTCCGTCATTCGGCCGAGACTGTGGCCTGCAGTGCTCGGGAACTAAGGTCCGAAGGACAGGAGCACCCCGATGAGTTGCATGCCTGAACCATCCAATAGAAGTTGTTGAAAAACGATGCCGTGAAATCATACGTATAGGACGTGCTGCTCGTCGTGGCGGAACGAATTACCGACGAAGTAACGGTGCAACCCGCGCCAGAGCGGCTGTTGTAGAAGATTGGAAAATCGTCGATATACACCTTGTAATTCGTCGCTCCGGGGACTGCGTTCCAACTGAGAATCAGATCGACGGAATCACCGACGAAGGGGGATTCTGGAGGATCGAACCTGTGGCTTACAGAAGGATGGCCTGGTATGCCGCCCCCCCCGCTGCTGACTGTCACCTTAACTGAGGTCGAACAGTTGTTGCCGGTATCGCTTTCGCCGCTGACGGCGTCCACGCAGGCGCCGTAGTAGTACGTTCCCGCGCTCGACGGCGCGGTCAGCCTGGTGGACTCGGCGCTCGTGCCCGAAGCCGAGAGGGCGCCCACGCTATCCGTGCCGACCTCGGTGTCGGTCGTCGAGATCGTCGAATTGGACGAACGATAGTAGCGCAGCGTCGTCGCGGCCGACCCGCCGTCGCCCTCATTGCGCACGGTGGCGCCTAGCGTGAAGGATGCGCCCGCGTCCGGGGTCTCATCGCTCGCCGAAGGGGATGAAACCGTCAGGTCGGGGCTGGCGGCGCCACCACCACTTCCGTCGCCGTCTTCGTTGCGGGTCACTCTGATCGTGCCCTTGGCTACCTGCCCACCTTCAACGCGACATCCTCCGGAAGCGATACAGGTGTAGGTGGTTCCATCATTTAACCGCGCCCAGCCGCCCGTACTGAATGTTATAATTACACGGCCTCCGCTATTACTGAAACTTGCGCCGCCACCTAAAGAAGGAACGAAGAAGCCGGAGGGCCAGTACGGAAGGGTCTCTCCAACGGTATGGGTACTGCCGTCCCCGCCTCCGTCGCCACTGCCGTCGTCGCCGCCACTGCCGTCGTCGCCGCCACTGCCGTCACCTCCCCCGCTGCCGTCCCCGCCTCCGTCGCCACTGCCGTCGTCGCCGCCACTGCCGTCCGTCTGATCCTCGCCCAAAAGCGGGTTGCCGCTCAGATCCAAGTCGGTCAGCTTCTTCAGGGAGAGCAACGCCACCACTGCGGGCTCGGATATCTGTAACTGATTATTGCTCAGATCCAGCTTGACCAGTTCATCAAGGTCGCCCAGGGCAGCCGGTATGGTTCCGATCATTCCGTTGGACGGAAGCGTCAGGCTGTCGACGCGACCCGAGGCGTTGACGCTCACGCCGTACCACCGATCCGTCGACCCGTCGCTGAGCCAGTTCGCGCTGTTCGTCCAGTTCGCGCCATCCGCCGCCTCGTACAGCGCGACCAACGCGGCACGGTCCATGGACGGACCGTTACAGGCCGCTGCGCCATTAACACTCGCCACACCCCCGAGCCACGCCTGGAAACCGGCGTCCGAGGGCGCACACAAACCCGTGCCCGAAATATCCAGGGTCACCAGGCTGTCGAGCCGGACGAACGTAAGCGGAAGAGGACCGGTCAGGTCGGCGTTTCCACGCAGGTTCAGCTCGCGGAGATTGCCCAGATCGCCAAGAGTGGACGGCAGCCTCCCGGACAACTTGTTTCCCGACAGGTCCAGCACTTCCAGCAGGGCGAGGTTGCCCAGTTCGGGCGGGATCGGGCCAGCCAACCCGTTGTTTGAAAGAACAAGGCGCCGCAGGGTGGTCAGGTTGCCCAGTTCGGGCGGGATGTCGCCGGCCGACGCGTTAGCCCGGGCGCTCGGTCCGCCATGCGAAACAGTCGACACACCGTACCACTGGCTCACGGGCGCGTCGCTGAGCCAGTTCGCGCTGTTCGTCCAGTTCGGACCGTCCGTCGTCTCGTACAGCGCGGTCAGCGCGTCCCGGGCGGGACTCGAAACCGGACTCGAAGACAGCACTGAACCCACCCCGTTGTCACCGACGCAGGCCAGAAGGCCCGGGGACAATCCGATGAATAACAGTTGAAGCAAAAGCCTGCAACGAATGCCAGAGGAAAGTGTCCGCATCATGATTCTCCTTAGCCTGACTTACGGCAACTCATCGATTCTCCACCGGGAGCTTCCCGAGATTTTACTCGCGCGAAAGGAATTCAGGTTAATGCTCCTTCCTGCACAGATACTGCCTACGCAGCCAAAACCGTCATCCCTGACTTCGAACACGACAGAATCGAACGCGCAACTCTCGCCGGTATCCAGCGTCATGCCGACCACACAAGCGGGCGTTGAAACCACCGGGGGTGGACTCACTGGCGGTGGAGCAGGCTCTTGCATCGTCTGAGCCGGACCTGTCGGACCGTTATCGTCTCCACCGCATGACGTAATGGACGCGCACAGCACCGTAACGACCATAGCAAGACGAAAACGCGAAATCATGACCGGCATGTACCTCTTCATCGACTATTGGCAACTAAGAGGAACTGCTGCACCTGGTACTCCGCCCGGCGGGCGTGACAATGGTGATGTTCCCGGTCGTTTGCGAAATACCAAAATCCATGTTGCTCTCGCACCGACTGAGCGTTTCGCCACTGATACCCAGTTGACCGCACGCGGTTTTCAACGCGGCGCGCAATGCGTCGTCACGCGACCCACCGGTTCCGCTTCCATTTCCAGCGGTCGATCCCAGCTCCAGCGATACGCTGCAACTCCACGAAGCCCCTGATCCCAGCCCGTTATCGCCGCCACAGGCCAGAAGGCCCGGGAACAGTCCGAGCATCCCGATGAAACAGACCAACAGGTATGACGTGCATCGGGTCATGATCTTGTTCCTTTCATCATGATCTTGTTCCTTTCATAGGGAAAGTCGGATCACCCTGGTCGTTCGATCCAGAAGCGTGGTCTGAACCCGCACAGAGACATTTATGTTGAAAATGTGCTGTTTTGAGGTATTGCCTTGGGTATTGTCTCTCCCGGACGGGTCCCGGAGCGGCTAATCCGGCCAAAGTTGTTAAGCAGACTCTTCGGGGGGGGGGGGGGTTAAAGCAACACTATGGCCAAAACGAGACCCCAAGACTTGCCGACACCTGCTGACGAACGCAGAGCAGGCCGTGGCAGTTCGACGCGACCATTTACCTGAACCGATCATTGGTGCGTAACCTCTGATGGACAAATTCAGATGGCGCAGAAGATTACCGCTTTGGCCACGATCGGCTCGTGAGCCCCTAACCGAACTTGATACCATGCGACGCGTAATATATCAATAATTGATTATTTTGGAGTTTCAAATAAACTCTCCAGTATCCGCGTGTCAAGAGTAAATCACCCTTCTTTCGGCTGAGGCCACGTTTCTAAAAAACGGACCACATTCAAAAAAGAGTTGACTTTTCCGTCAGGTTATGATTTATTGGTCTTAGGATTTTGTCTCTGTCTCCTGCATGATCGTAATACAAAACACGATGCGGCACGGATCAGAATCAACGGTCCTGCCGTTTTTCTATATGCGGGTTGCAAGTCCGACAGAGGCTTCGTTGTAGATGTATTTATACATGCCCGAAAGGTGGTGAGCAATATTGGCAGTCGGTAAAGTAAAGTGGTTCAACGACCACAAGGGCTACGGTTTTATCGAGCACGATGGTGGCGATGACGTATTCGTCCACTACTCCGCGATCCAGGGAGAGGGGTTCAAATCCCTGGCGGAAGGTGACGCGGTCGAGTTCGATATCACGGAAGGGCCCAAGGGATTTCAGGCCGCAAACGTCACAAAGCAGTAAACAGCGGTTCATTCCCTGACGAAAAGACAAAGCGCCGGAGCAATCTGTTCCGGCGCTTTTTTATTGGCCGTTGAACGCGAGCCGGCCGATGCGAGACGGGTCCGCGCCAACTGCTTACGCAGCCGGCCGACTCCCGCTATCCGACAATATGATACCGCAGACCCAGGGTGATACCCCAGAACCGGGAGGGGCTTCCCTTTATCTCGTATTGAACGGGCATATCGGAGCCGGTTGCAGGCGTCGGCCCGACGGTGGATTCGTGTCCCCGCAGCAGCCTCCACTGGTTTTCGTCGTCCAGGAACTCGCCAGTCCTGCCATAACGCAGCTTCAGATCCACCGAAAACCGATCGTCCATAGCGTAGTCCACGCCAGCGATGAACTGGTAACCGAACATCCTGTCCGAGAGCGTTTCGTCCGCGAGTGAAGCCAGGCCGGCCGCGTGCGTATTGCGTCCGAGTTGCCTCATCCTTTCCCGGTCGTTCGTCCGGATCGATGCCGCGGAATAGAACATCCTCTGACTCGTCAGGCCGGCGCCCGCGCCGAGGTACGGCGAGGCGTTCGGTGAAAGCCTGCCTGTGAATTCGTAGTATATGTTGGCGAAGAGGTTGTCCGTCCGGAAATCGCTGATCTTTTCGCTGCGCTCGACAAACTCCGCCTGCTTCGCGTCGCCCGGGACGATCAGCGGCAGGAGCACGCCGCTCTGTCCCCTGCGGAAGTACTCGACTTCGATGCGCATCGCTTTGAGCGTATAGCCTGCCTGGATGCCCGCCACGACGCCGTTACCCAGGTCGACCAGATTGGGACTCGCCGGCAGCAAGCGGGGTGCGCATTGAGATAGGGGAAGGGGTACCGGGGTTCCGTCATTCAGGATCACCCCGGGAAGCCACTGGTCGCAGTTCGTCGGGATACCGTTGTTGGTCCGCGTCGACTCGAAGTCCCCGGGAACGGATACACCGGCCTGCAGCGCGAAGTAGAAACCCTGGCTGCTGCCGTTTTCCCCGGCCTGCGCCGCGGCATCCGACGGGAAGGGAAGGAATGCCAGCATGCACAGGAACGATGCCGTGATGGCTGACTTCATTTTCATGACCGGTCTCCTTTTCATGAGAAGTGAAATTCGTGGCGGAAAGTACACTACTGAAGTCCAATTTACAAGCGATTTTGGTGCATCATTTCGAGCCAGGTTGAAGGGAAGGATGGGCTTTTCGTGATCGGAATTTTATGCTTGACATGGGCCGCGATGTTACGCTTGACAGAACGCGCTGAAATTTGGAGATTCCTGATCGGTTTCGCTGCCTACCCATTAGATATCGGTGCGATATCCGCGCGATATTATAACACCTGAC
>CAZZNP010000128.1:0-8972 GCA_964655785.1 uncultured Gemmatimonadota bacterium | reverse complement strand
GGACGAGGAAGCCGGCCTCAACCTGACGCTCGGCCTAATCATATTTAAAGGGAAAAGTCCGTCGATGCGGCTTTGAAACCCGGCGGCTCTGAACTGAACACCGGCAAGTTCTGAAGTCTGTCACAGTCGATCAGTCAACCGATCCATTCGCGGGAAAGGAGGCGATATAGGTCAGTTTCATATCTTCGTCATTCCTTGTTAGTAGTGTTTCCATAAACGGGAGAATACAATGCATTACCTCATAATCGCAGTATTAGCCTTCGCGCTGTCCCTGATGGGATGCGAGGGTAAAACAGGCCCCGCAGGTCCGACGGGCGCGGCTGGTGTTGCAGGTCCGGCAGGTCCGCAGGGTGCTGCTGGTCCGCAAGGCCCGGCAGGTCCCACCGGTCCGGCTGGCGCTGACGGTGCCGATGGCGCTGACGGTGCCGATGGCGCTGACGGTGCGAAGGGCGACACCGGTGACACCGGTCCGGCAGGTCCGCAGGGTGCTGCTGGTCCGCAAGGCCCGGCAGGTCCCACCGGTCCGGCTGGCGCTGACGGTGCCGATGGCGCTGACGGTGCCGATGGCGCTGACGGTGCGAAGGGCGACACCGGTGACACCGGTCCGGCTGGTCCTCCGGGGTCTCCGGGTGAGCGAGGCCCTCAAGGTGAGCGAGGCCCTCAAGGTGAGCGAGGGCCTCAAGGTCCGGCAGGTGATCCCGGTTCCAGTACAGCCGGTGTTCATCACATTGCGTTAGCCTTCGGCGATGATCCCGATGATGATGACTATATGTCGGCTGGGATCGACAACATGGCGGCAATGAGGATTCTTCGGGTTGAGGAAGAATTGATGGTTCATGCGGTCGCCCGCGCTCAGAACGGCAACGTGATTGAAGGCATCATGTTTGACTGGGAATTCGACGGAAGTCGCGATGCAGTCCAGCACGATCCCAGCGATGACACGATGTCAAACACGGTCTCGGCTGAAGAGGCTGGAAAGGCCACGATCACGGTTACCGCGGTAGATCAGCACGTATCGGCTGATCTCAACATTGAAGTGACGGCGAAAGCAGGTAAGGTCACCTTGATGGCAATGGGTGAAGACGATGCGTTCGAGCCTAAAGATTCGTATTTTCCGAACGACCCCATAGCTGCCAAGTTGGAAGCCATCCCGGACGTGAAGCATCGGGCGGGCAGTGATGTCAAGTGGACCGGAAGCGGCTCCGTCAAGGTTGAGGTGTTGAAGGATAATAATCCCAACAAGCGGTACGCCAAGATCACCGCTAAATCTGCCGGAACCGGCACCGTAACCGCGATGTACGAGGGTAAAGAGGCCAGTTTTGATGTTGTGGTCTCCGGCCCCCGTGTTAACACCCGCACTATTGAGTATTTTGTGTCGGGGACTACGTTTACAGGCACTAAGGGTGATGAATCAAGTGGATTTTCACCGGCCGACATAACGCTGGAAGCCGTCCTTGAAGATGACGAGGGTGACCCGTTATCAGCAAAGGAACTGACGGCAACCATCGGCGGCACGGCTGGTAGCTTGGTTCCAACCATAACCTCACCTTCTCCCTCGCATACAGGTGCCGATGGTACAATAACGTTTACCATTGTTGCGCCTACCGAAACTTCCGATTTCGGTAACGCTGGACAGACCCATCACACCATAACGCTGAAGTCGTTAGGTGCGAGAGACGTAGAGGTCAGGATTACCGTAGATGTCAAGCCTGATCCTGCGGATGGTAGTTAACATCGGGATAATCCGGGTCCCGTAGACTGGGCGCTGACAGAGTCCAGCGGGCTGGCAAGTGTTTGCTTCCCATTCGCCTGCCAGCCCAAGTTACGAAAATGGCCCCCGGTTATTATCCCGACAGGGCATAAGCGCCAGCCAGGCGCATCAGCATCCGCCCTGCATTTGTCTCGGTCATTTCGTTACAACTTCCCGTTCGCCCCGAGTAGGAGCTTCGGCCACTGAAAAGGGCGATCGGTTTCGAAAACAAGAAAAGCCCCGTTGCTGCTACGGGGCTTTTCTGCATTCAACGATTAAAAGCGTAGAGTTGTTTTGCGCTTTTTGGACGGCTTCATAACCCGGTGTCCGGTGCGGTGTCCGATACGGCACCGGGTTTCTTCTTAGTTGGTCCACCCATCCCCCTCCCCCGACTTTCCCTTACCAGACGTACCCGATCCTGCCTGAAGTATCCGATTCATTTCCCCAGCAATAAGCAGTACGTCATGACCGATTGCATCCGGTTTCACACAAACTGGTCAGCGGCTTCCTGACACTCAGCCTAATCATATTTAAAGGGAAAAGTGCCCTGATATGGTCCGAAATCCAGCAGTCTTGAGATCTCGTGATTCTATTCAACAGATCCTTACGCGACGCGGGAAAGGAGGCGATATAGGCAAGTATCGAATTTTCGTCGTTCCTTTTTGAAGTATTTCTATAAATGGGAGAAGGATATGCACTACCTCATAATCGCTGTATTGGCCTTCGCGCTGTCCATGATGGGATGCGAAGGTAAGACGGGTCCGGCTGGTTCTTCGGGAACGGCTGGCGCCGCAGGTCCGCAGGGAGTCGCAGGTCCGAAGGGCGACACGGGTCCCGTGGGTCCCGCAGGTCCGCAAGGTCCGGCTGGTGCTGACGGTGCTGATGGTGCACAGGGTCCGAAGGGCGACACTGGTGAGCAAGGCCCGAAGGGTGACAAGGGCGACACTGGTGAGCAAGGCCCGAAGGGTGACAAGGGTGATCCGGGCGAATCGGCTGCACTGCCTCCTGGTCTAGACCCAGAAGAGATACTCGGTATCCTGTCAGCGGATCACGTTGCCGTGATGGTTGTGGAACACTCGTCCGACGCGTACAAAGGGTTGGAGAAACTTACTCCAGCAAGAATCGGCGACGGCACGACCTTCCTTCTCAGAAAGGGCCAGGAAGCCACGGTGAAGGCTGTGGTCCGCACGCAGGATGGCACCGTAGTTGAAGGTGCCGACCTGACTTGGACCCTCGACAATGAGGATGAAGAGAGTATCAGTATCGAGGACGGTGTCATCACTGCGCTTGCTTCAAATCATAAGGGCGGGGATGATTTTGGTAAGTACAACGCCTCGAAGATAAACTTCAAGTCGGCCACGCATCTCGTTGCCGGTGAGTTGATGGTAAACGTCTCCAATGCGGTCGCCAAGGTCAAGATCAGCCCGGCCGGCCCGCTTGCGTTGGCTGTCCGAGAAACCAGAACGGTTACTGCCAGCGCGTTTGATTCAGGCGATAAGGCAGTACCCAATTTGGGTGCGATGGGTAATTACGACTGGGATAGCGATTCGGGATCTGCCAGTGCTGCTGCCGATAAACACGGTTCGGGTGAAATGAAAGGCCAGTTTATAATGGCCGCCGGAGCACAGGCGACGGTCACCGGAAAGCGCGGCGGCAACGCTATAATTACCGCTTCTATCGAAGGTGAGTCGGCCGAATTGGAAGTCAACGTTTCCGGTTCCAGTATCACCCGCAACATTATCTACACCGATCCGGACGCCTTCACCTTCACGTGGGAACGCGACAAAGCTACGCCGGCGTGGAAGGACGCGGACTTTGCCACCAGTTTTACGGCCGAGTTATATAATGCGATTTCTGACGAGCAGATCACGCTCACGGCTGATGGTTCTCCGTTAGATATCAGTGTTGTTGGCAATGAGCCGTCAAAAACTGGGATAAATGCCACGGTAAGGGCTGAGGCCAATGTAGCAACTGTGGCAATTGCGATTCAGAATTTCGGACCTTCCGATCCCGTTGTAATAGGTTCCTCTGCTGAAGGTTCTCCTGCCGATGCTTCTACCGGACCATTAGAGGCGAGCATGCATGCCAAAAACGCAGGTACTATCGGTCCTTTTATCGTAGTGCTGAAAGCGAATGGCGCAGTAACCAAACGCGTACAATTCACAATAGCGTATACGGCAGTGCTCGACGATTAACATCGGGATAATCCGGGTCCCGTAGACAGGGCACTGACAGAGTCCTGCGGTTATGGCGGGGTAGGTTCCAACGCCTTCCCCGCCAGCCACGTTTCGAATGGCCCCCGGTATTTATCCCGACAGGGCATAAGCGCAACTGCGCTGTTCAGCGAAGCCAGTGCGCATCAGCATCCGCCCTGCATTTGTCTCGGTCATTTCGTTACACCTTCCCGCCCGCGCCAAGTAGGAGCTTCGGCCACTGAAAGGGGCGGGCGGCAGTACAACACACAGCACAAGCCCCGGCAGACTGACACCGGGGCTTTTTCAGTACGTACAGGCAAGCGCGCCGGGCAAGAAATGATCGAATGAACGCAAAGGAAAGGGACCGCTACATCCGGGCCCTCGAAAGAAACCGGGAAGGTCTCACCGTGCGGGTCGAAGAGATCCGCAAGGAAATCGCCACCCTGCGCGTCTTCGTGCGCGAGCTGATGCATGCCGTCGAGAGGCTGGAGAAGCGGAAGGGATAGGCAGGCACGCAAATAAGGCGATCACATGAAGCCGACAGACAATAAGCCAGGGACAACTTTTTGCCGTCAATCGTCCTTCAGCGGCCTGGAGATGACGCATGCGTTGATGCCTCCGATGCCCATGGACAGCTTTCCGGCAATGCCATCGGGAATCGGGCACGAGGTGTCGTATACGAACCGGGTGTGCAGACTTTCGATTTCCGGATTCACTTCGTTGCGTGAAAGCGGCGTGGGATAGAGCGCGCCCCGTTCGTACCCGAGGTACTGGGCCGTCAGCTCCCACCCTCCGCCGGCGCTCATGCCGTGGCCGAAGGTACCTTTCCGGGCGGTGACCGTCACGGAGTCCGGCACCATTTCCAACAGGTTTTCCATCTCAAGGAAATCACCTGGCGTCGCCGTGGCGTGCAGGTCCCAGGAGGCGATGTCGCCGGCGGAAACGCGGGCGTCCTCGATAGCCTGTCCGACCGCCAGTCGCGGTCCTTCCTTCGACGGCGTGATGATATGGTCGGCGTCGGAGCTGACGCCAACCGCCAGGGGTTCCATCCCCACCGGTCCGAACCCCTTCCCGGTCATGTAGTCCCAGTCCCCGATGATCCAGAGCACGGAACCGCCCGAGACGTGGGTGCCGCGCAGACCCGTCAGGGGCTTGGACACCGCGCCGTCGGCGGCAGATACCCGGGCGCGATAGAAGGCGCCCACCAGCAAGGACGTGGGCGGCGGGTCCGTGGCGCCGACGACCACGGCCTTCGCCTCGCCGCGCTGGATGGCGTCCATACCAAGCTTGAGACACACGCCGAAGGTGGAACAGGCGGCGACAGGCGCCAGGGAAAGGCCGTGTATCCGGCCCATCATGGTGACCTGCGACGCGGGCGTGTTGTGGATGTTCCAGATGAGGTCGGCCGAGACACATTCCCACGGCGGATCGGGGGCGCCCCAGTCATCCTGCAGCTGTTGCTTCCGGCGCTGCTTCTCCCGTATCAACTTCAACTTGCCCGACTCGACGGTGCCCTCAACGTTCAGCCCCTCGATTTCAGCGAGGGTCTTAAGGTATGACCTCAGCTCCTCCGACTGGGAAGTCCAGTAGGCGTTCCATGCTTCTTCGGCCTGGTCGCGTGACGCGGATGGCGCGGTCTCCGGGTGGGCCGGCATGGCCTCGTCCACGCCTTCGTCGTCATGCCTGGTGAGATAGGCGCGTAATCGGGCATTCCTTTCGGCCGAACCCCAGAACCGGTCCCATGCGCGCTGCGCTCGGTAAAGGTCCATGCTGATCCGGCTGATGGTCGGGATATTGCCGACGCCGGTGCCGATGTATACGTGGGCGGCCGTACCCAGCGCCTGGAGTTCCTCTTCCAGGCCCGGATTCTGTTCCAGTGACTGGATAAAGGCCCCTACGGCGTGCAGCGTGGTGGGGTCCATTTTGTCGACCAGGCGGGTGTACCGGTTCGACGGAAACCGGGAGTCGATCCATTCCCGGTAATCTTTGAAATCGAAATCGGGCTCGCCGACCAGGAAGTTGTTCGGGCCGAACCCATCGAAAGGCGCCAGCCAGCTTTCCGATTGTTCCAGGTTGCGGGCAAAGGCTTTCATGTTGGGCGAGCGGGGCGCCACGATGCCCCAGCCGAAAATACCGATTCTGCGCAAGACGAGCCTCGCTATATCTGACGAATTCTCCGGTTCCCTGCGTCTCGACAACCCCGTCAATATAAGCCGCCCGGGGGATTGACTCAAGGCAATTCACCGCTCGGGGTGCAATCCCTTGACCGTCCTGGATCGACACAGGTATTTTGTAAAGTGGCTGTATTTCGATGGTTCTGGCACCGCGTGCAGACCCCGGTCGATCGAAGTGAGACGATCAGCGCCCACCCTGAAGATCCCGACCTTTTTCCACCCCGGCACGAAGAGGCTCCTTGCGAACCCTGATCATCGGCGACATCCACGGCTGTGCCCGTGAATTCGAGCAACTGCTCACGAAACTCGGTCTTGATTCGGGTTCGGACGTCCTCTACCTGACGGGAGATGCTTTCTCCAGGGGACCGGAACCTGTTGAGGTGTGGAGACTGATTCGGGATACCGGGGCAAGGATGGTCCTGGGCAACCACGACGTCCGGTTGGCGGAACGGCTCCGCCGGCACGCGTCGGGTGAACCGGTAACCGTAAAGTGGTCCAATCAGTTGAAGACACTGGAAGCGCTTGCGCCGGCCTCGGATTCCCTGGTGCCCTGGCTGGAGTCTTTGCCTTTCTGGATCGACGAACCCGGTTTCCTCCTGGTCCACGCGGGTGTTAATCCCGAAAAAGGCCTGGCAGGCACCTCTCAGGACGAGTTACTCACCATACGTACCTGGCCGCCCGTGGGCGGCATCGTGGGACCGCGCTGGCATGACGCGTACGATCCTTCAGGCAAACTGGTCGTATTCGGCCACGACGCGCCCGGTGGTCTCGTCATAAAACGGCGAGTCGACGGTTCGCCCTATGTGATCGGCCTGGATTCGGGGTGTATCTACGGCGGCCGGTTGAGTGGTTACATTCTGGAGGAAGACCGGATCGAGCAGGTTGAAAGCATGCAGGACCCGGCGAAGTTTCCGAGGAATGACTAAACGTGCCAGATGTACAGGTCCCGGTCCGCCAGCGGCAGATCGACCCACGCGCCGCCGCGGCGATGGCTTTCTGCGACGGCTATGCAGGCTTCCGTGACGTGATGGGCTATCTCGATGTGTCCCAAGCTCTTCCGACCGGTCTCGTAGGCATGGACGAGATCTTCGAGACAGGACACGACGGTGCTCCGGGGCGTAACGAATTCGAACGCCGCCTCTTCCCACGCGCGGCGACCCTTGCGACTGTGTCCGGTGTCGAGCGGCGCCCGCCTCAGGGACGCGCCCGCCCCGTTGTTCAGTGACCGTATGGTCCCTTCGGTGCCGATGATCTCGTACTCCCACCCTGCCGCGGGGATCGACCAGGCCCGGACCCCGTTTTCGAAGACCAGTTCATAGGTCGCGATGGGATCGTAGGGGATGTGGTCGTTCTCGATGACGTAATCCCGGGGATCGATCTCGCCGCGAACGGATGTGATGGCGGGATCGCCGATCAGCCAGGACAACGTATCGATGGAATGTATGTGTCCGTGCATCAGGGATGACTGCGCGTAGTGCAAGGCCGCCCTGGGCTCGCCCACGTCGCCTCGCAGGACGGCGTCTCGAACCACTTCGTACCGGTTGTCGAACCTTCTCAGCACGCCCGTGTTAAATACCGTTCCGTTCCTCGTCACGGCATCGCGGATGTCGTCCGCCGCCGACATGGAACTGGCCATGGCCTTCTCCACGTAGAGCATGGGCACGCCCAGCTCCGCCAGCGCGACGGCCAGTTCGGCGTGGGAATCCCCGCGGAAGGTAGCGTCGGGCGCCTGTTGCGCCGGTTTCTGCAGGCCCGATGCGGTGGTACACACGGCGACCATGTCCGGGTTCTCCTCACGGACCATCTCCGTGAAGTCCTCGTAGAGCGCATGGACGCCCCACCGCTTTGAAAAGTCCTCCTTGCGTTCCGGTCGCAGGTCGCAGCCCGCGGCGATCTCCAGCCGTTCGCTCGCCCTGCATGCCGCGGCAATGGAGTAGGGTAGGGGCGTGTGGCCCTCGTCGTCGATCGTACTGCCCATGCGCCCCAGCCCGATGATACCCACGCGAAAGGTTTTCATTTGGTGCTCCCGTACTGATCTTTAGTTGGATTCGATCGCATCACGGCGTTGCGATTGAAAATAGGACCGGGCGCGCGGCATAGCAAAAACATTCTCGCGCCCTCCTGCGCCAACAAGTAGCCAACGAGGGCCAACGAGGGCCTTCCGGCGCCATCGAAACGCGGCGCCAGGTAACGTAACGCGGCGAGGGCCTTCCGGCGCCATCGAAACGCGGGCGAATTGTATTGACAGGTTTTCGGTGGCAGGTTAGCATGCCCTAACCAACTTTCCCCGAAAAAAACTCGTCATAACCATAATTCAAATACCCCAGGAGACGGATCATGGCGTCGTTACCCACCACGAACGCAGGCTGGCTCGAACTCGGCAACCAGTACCTGTTGAGACATCCGATGCGCACCGCGCCCCTGGTGCCCGAGCGCGGCGACGGGCTCTACATGTGGGACGTGGAAGGCCGGCGGTTCATCGACTTTCAATCGGGCCAGTTGTGCGTGACCCTGGGCCATTCCCACCCGGAATACGTAAAGGCCCTCTGCGACCAGGCCCATAAGATCATCCAGGTGGGAACGACCTTCATCGCGCCTTCCGAGGTGCTGCTGGCAAAGAAGATGGCCGAAATCGCACCGGACCCGCTGCAGAAGTCCTTCTTCGCCTGCACGGGATCGGAATCGAACGAAATGGCACTGCGCCTCGTGCGGAAGTACACCGACCGATTCGAGGTGATCGCCCTCATGCGCGGTTACCACGGCCAGTCTTACGGCAGCGCGTCCATCACCGGCCGGGGCGGCATGCTCCGGGAGGGATACGGCCCCATGCCCACGGGCGCCTCGTTCATCCCT
>CAZZNP010000127.1:0-9112 GCA_964655785.1 uncultured Gemmatimonadota bacterium | reverse complement strand
TTCATGAAAATAACCGGACTAAAGACTCACGCCATCCACGTGAATCACCGGGGTGACTGGACATTCCTGGCGATACATACCGACGAAGGGATCATCGGTTACGGCGAGGTGAATCCCGGGGGCGCCCGGTCTGGCAGCGTCGAATACCTGCGACAAGTCGAACCCGTGCTGGCCGGCCGCGATCCCGGCGCCATCGAACGCATCCTGGCCGAGCTCCTCCCTTCGCCCGTCGACCGGTCGAAGGTGATGGCCCTTAGTGCCCTCGACCAGGCCCTGTGGGACATCAAGGGCAAAGTTCTGGGCGTGCCCGTGGCCGACCTCATCGGTGGCCGCTGCCATGATGAAATACCCCTCTATGCCAACATCAACCGGGCGACCACCGACCGGACGCCCGCGGGATTCGCCCGGAACGCGGCGGCCGCCGTGGCGGATGGATTCGATGGCGTGAAGCTGGCCCCCTTCGATGGGATGCCGTCCGGAATCGACCGGGCCGCAGACGCACGCGAAGGCATCGCCTGCATGGAAGCGGTGCGCGACGCCATCGGTCCGGGCATCTCCCTGCTGATCGACTGCCACAGCCATTTCACTGCCCGGGGCGGGTGCGAGGTCTTCGACGCGCTCAAGGATCTCGAACTGTACTGGTTCGAGGAACCCGTGCCCGACGAAGACCACGAGGGCTACCGGATCATCCGGGATCACATCGACGTGCCGCTGGCCGGGGGCGAAAGCCTGATGTACCGGGAGGGGTTCTGGCCCGTCCTGGATAAAGGGCTCATGGACGTCATCATGCCCGACGTGACGATCGTGGGTGGTCTTTGGGAATTTAAGAAGGTCGCCGCGATGGCCGAAGGACGGGGGATCCCCACTGCGCCGCACGGTCCCTTCGGACCGCTGACGATCGCGGCTGGCGTTCAGGCCATGGCCGCACATCCGTCGTTTCAGATCCTGGAATACGCGTGGGGCGAGGTGCCCTGGCGGCACGAGCTGATCGAACCGGCCGAGAAGATAGAAAACGGAAGAATCCGCGTATCCGACCGGCCCGGCCTCGGCGCCGATCTCAACATGGAAGCCATGGAGACGTACCGGGTCGATCGTTAGGCTTTGCGGGAGGAGAACCGGGCCGACACCCGCTGCGGCCGTGATCGCCGCCTGTATCGACCCCGGTGAACTGCCTATTCGGCCGCCAGCGCGGCCTTGATCGCCGCCTGTATCGACCCCGGTGAACTGCCTATTCGGCCGCCAGCGCGGCCTTGATCGCCGCCTCGAAGGCGTCTTTCGTCTGGTTGTTGACGAACCGCTTCGCGACGGTGCCTTCGCGATCGATCACGAAGGTATGGGGAATGGTCAGCACGTTGCCGTAGGCCTGGTAGGTCTTGCGGTCGGCTTCGAGGATGGGATAGGTGACCCCCAGTTTCTCCACGAAAGGTTTCGTTATGGGAAGGCCCTCTTCGTCGAGCGAAAGCCCCAGCACTTCGACCCCCTGGTCCCTGTAGGCCGCGTAGAGGTCGTTGAGCACCGGCATCTCGTTGATGCAGGGCGGACACCAGGTCGCCCAGAAGTTGACCACGACCACTTTGCCTTTCAGGTCAGAAAGGCTCGATGTTCCACCGCCGAGCACGGGCAGGTTGAAGTCGGGCGCTGCGGTTCCTTCCTTCAGCATGAGCCGGGCTTCGATCGCCTTCAACTCGGCCACGACCGCCGCTCGCACGCGGGGCACCATGTCCGGCGTCACCTGGATACCCAATTCCTTGTGTATAGCCATGGCCGTTTCCGGTCCGAAGTTCGGCTTGCCCGCCTTCGACTCGGCGACCTGTGCCATGATGTAGGCGACGATCTTCTGCTCGGTTTCGGTCAGCAATGCCGCACCCTGTTCCGCGGTCTGTGCCCGTACGGGCGACAGGACGGACGCCGCCACGATCAAGGTACCTAACAACGTCGTCGATATCCTTCTCACGCTTGCCTCCATTCGGAATGATCTTGATTCACGGAATCAGTCAAGCTGCCCTGAAAGGCCGGCTTGGGCCCACACGGCGCAGGTCTTCTAAAAGTCCTGCCGGCCGTCTTCCCGGTCTCGGCGCAGGTTCTTTTCAAGTCTCGCCGTCCGTCTTCCCGGTCCCGGCGCAGGTTCTTTTCAAGTCTCGCCGTCCGCCTTCCCGGTCCCGGCCGCTTTCTCTGTCCCGACCGCTTTTTTTAACAGCTCGTTGAAATTCATCTCGAAATTCGCAAGGTCGCTGCGGTCCACGATCGTGGCGGCCGCCACGCCCACGGCTATGGCTACGGCCTCCCGGATCTCCGGGCCGTCGGCGCCGTATTTCATGGCCTTCTTGAGATGACCTTCCAGGCAGTTATGGCATCCCGCACTCAGCGAAGCGGCGATGGCGATCAGCTCCTTGGTCTTGTTGTCGAGCGCCGTGCCCTCCCGGTACGTCTCCCGGTAGAAATCGAAGTAGATTTCCTTCATGCGTTCTTCCAGCAACTCGTATGACCTCAGGACCTTGCCCACTATGTAACCTCCAGAACCGCGCTCGTGTGCGAGCAGAACCGCGCTCTTGTGCGAGCAGAACCGCGCTCTTGTGCGAGATTTCGTCAGTAACCTGCTCAAATGCCTCGATATCGAATGACCCGGATCACTTCTCTTATTACTTCTTTATTCCTTCTATTGAGTATTCAAAATCCAGCCGGGATCATTCAAACTTAAACCCGGCCAGGGCTACAGCAAAACTATGTCGTCGCGTCCTCCCGCGCAATCTGAATCTGCTGGTCCGCTTGGTCCGCAAGGTCCCCATGCCATGCGAGGAGGCCTGATCGTATCTGTCAGGGGATTTCAGGATTGAAATACCGGTAGACTTTCCGTGCCGCGTCTTTGCCGACGCCTTTCACCGACTTGAGTTCCTCCTCGGTGGATTTCCTGATGTTTTCCACGGACCCGAGCGCCAGAATCAACTGCTGTTTTCGCTTCGGTCCCACGCCTGGGATATTGTCCAATTCGGACCGGATCATCCGGTTTCCCCGTCGTTGCCGGTGAAAGGTGACGGCGAAACGGTGGGCCTCGTCCCTGGCTTGCATGAGCATTTTCAGGGCGGGGGAAGACCGTGGAATCACGATCGGGTCGGACTGGCCCGGTCGGAAGACTTCCTCAAGGCGCTTTGCCAGGCCGACGACGGGCAAGTCGACCAGGCCGAGTTCGTTCAGGACCTGGCGGACGCTGGACAGTTGTCCCTTGCCGCCGTCGATGAGCACGAGATCGGGCAGAGGCTTGCTCTCGTCGAGCAGCCGCCGGTACCGTCGGCCGACCACTTCCTGCATCATGGCGAAGTCATTGGGACCGATCACGTCCCTGACTTTGAACTTCCGGTAGTCGGACTTGCGGGGACGGCCGTCCACGAAACAGACCATGGACGCCACCGGGTCCGAACCCTGTATGTTGGAGATGTCGAAGGTCTCGATGCGTCTCGGCGGCACGGCGGTTCCCAGGATCTCCTGCAGCGCGCCGACCGCGGCCGGAATGCTTCGACGGACCCGGGCTTCGGCCCGTTTCAGCGCGTGGGTGTTTAACTGAAGTTCGGCGTTCTGAACGGCCAGCCGGACCATGGCGGCCTTGTCGCCCCGCCGGGGCACGGCGATATCGATTTTCGACCCTCGCTGCCGGGCTGTCCATTCCCGGAAGGCTTCGATACCGTCCGGTTCGCCGGCCAGCAGGATCTCGTCGGGCCACAGTTGCGCGGTGAGGTAGTACTGGGTCAGAAAGGCGCCCAGCGTCTCCGCTTCCGTCGACTCCTCCGGCGCCGTCAGGAAAAAGTGCTCCTTGCCCAGCAGCTTGCCCTCCCTGACCTGCAGGACCGCCCCGCAGACGTCGGTATCGTTCCGCGCGAGTCCGATGATGTCCCGATCCACCTCCCTGCTCGAGAAAGCCCGTTGCCGGATGGTCGTTTTCTCGATGGCGATGATCTGGTCGCGGATGCGTCCCGCCAGTTCGAACTGCAGTTGTTCCGACGCCTTCGCCATGCGTTCCTTCAGCTGATTGAGGAGATCCTTCGTCCGGCCGGAGAGAAACTGGCATACCTGGCCGATGATCTCTCCGTAGCCTTCTTCGCCGATGTGGCCCTTGCACGGCCCGGGGCACCGGTCGATGTAATAGTCCAGGCAGGGCCGGTCCATGGACGGCCACGTTTTTGCGCTCGGGCAGGTGCGCAGGGGGAAGACCTTGCGTACCAGGTCGATCGTCCGGCGCATGGCCTTCACGTTGGTGTAGGGACCGAAGTACCGGGCCCCGTCCCGCCGGACGTTGCGCGTGACGACGACCCGGGGGAAGGCCTCGTTGGTCAGCATGATGAAGGGGAAGGATTTGTCATCGCGCAACATCACGTTGTACCGGGGCTTGTGTTCCTTGATGAGATGGTCTTCCAGGAGCAGCGCGTCGACTTCCGATTCGGTAGCCACGTAGTCGAAATCATGAATCCGGCTGGCCAGGGCGACCGCCTTTGGCCCCGTTAGACGGTTTTTTTTCTGGAAATACGAGCGTATACGCTGCCGCAGTGCGCGGGTCTTTCCCACGTAGATGATGCGCGACCGGGCGTCTTTCATCAGGTACACGCCCGGCTTGGCGGGCAGTGACTTGAGTTTTTCTTCGATTTCCGTCGATTGCGCGGTCATGGACAAGGTTCCCGTACGCTCAGAAGGTTCACGAACGCTGATTCCTGTACGCTTGGACGTTTCCCGTCGCTGGTTTCCCGTCGCTTGGACGTTTCCCGTCGCTGGTTTCCCGTTACTTGGACGTTTCCCGTCGCTGATTCCCGTCGCTTGGACGTTTCCCGTCGCTGATATCAGGATGCCGGGCACCGGTTGTTTCTCGCCGCCGGCCATCACGGCGCGAGGACAAATTAACCTTGACATCCGGTGGTTCGCCAGGTAATTTGGTGCTGGTTTTATCCGATCCGTTCGAACCGATCATCAGGCCGCATCGGCCGGAACGCCATGCGGTTTTTTCCGATCAGTGCATAAGGGGAGTAAAAGTTGCCGACCCTCGTTTCATCCAAAAAACGACTGCGCCAGGAAAGCGTACGACAGCAGCGCAACGCCACGGTCAAGTCCGCCCTCCGAACCGCTATCAAACGTCTGCGCGAGAATACGGACTCCGAGGCCGCGCCCGGACTCCTGGGCGAGGCCTGTTCCAAGCTGGACAAAGCCGTCAAGCGCAACGTGGTGCACCGGCGGACCGCCGCCCGCATCAAATCCAGGCTGACGAAGCAGGCCAGCTAGAATTTCCGCACCACCTGCCGGACCCTCATCCTGCACGCGGGCCGTTATTCCGCCTGTTCGTCCCGCACGGCTACCTGCCGGACACACAGCACATCCTGCACGCGGGCTGCTATTCCGCCTGTTCGGCCCGCATGGCCACCTGCCGGTTTTCTTCTGATTCCGCGTAATCTAAAGCAGCCTGTACCAGGCCCTTGAACAAGGGATGGGGCCGGTATGGACGGCTGGTCAGTTCGGGGTGAAACTGCGTGCCTACGAAGAAGGGGTGCGAGGGGATTTCCAGGATCTGCATGATCTCTTCGTCGGGCGTCATGCCGGAGAACACCATGCCCTTGTGCTCGATGAGTTCCCTGTACTGGTTGTTGAACTCGTACCGGTGGCGGAATCTCTCCATGGCTGATTCCGATCCGTAGCAACGGTGGGCCTCCGTGCCCGCTTTCACCTTCACCTTGTGCCCTCCCAGCCGCATCGTGGCGCCCATGCCGGCCAGTTTCCGCTGGTCGGGCAACAGGTAGACGACCGGCGTCTCCGCCTCCGCGTCAAATTCCGCGTGGGCGGCCTCCAGCAGCCCGCACTGGTTGCGCGCGAACTCCACGACAGCCAGCTGGAAGCCGTAACACAGGCCCAGGAAAGGCAGGCCGTTCTCCCTGGCAAACTGGATGAACCGGATCTTCCCTTCCGCGCCCCGCTCGCCGAAACCGCCGGGTACGATGATGCCGGATATGCCGTCGAACATGCCCGCGTCGATCGGCTGGTCCGCCGAGAAATCCGTTGTGTCGATCCACTCCGTGGTGATATCCACGCCCACGCTGACTTTGCTGTGGTCCAGGGCGTTCAGGATACTCACGTATGAATCGTGCAGGGCCGTATACTTTCCCGTAATCGCGATACGTATTTCAGCGTGGCTCCTGGACAGGTACTTGAGGTAGATATCGAACATCTGGGGCCGGTGGTCGGTACGTTGCGGGAGGTTGACGTTGAGTTTCTCGGCAACGATCTGAACCGTTTGCTGGCGGTCGAGCAGGGTGGGCACCCGGTAAATGGAATCCGTATCCGGACTGCTGACCACGCGATCCTCTGCGATATTGCAGAAGAGGCTGATCTTCTGGCGGACGCTATTGTTCAGCGGTATGGCCGAGCGGCACACCACGATATCGGGCTGGATGCCCAGTTGCAGCAGCGCCTTGACGCTGTGCTGCGTGGGTTTGGTCTTCAGTTCTCCCGCGGATTCGTTATAGGGCACCTGCGTGACGTGGGCCGACAGGACGTTGTCCCGTCCCTCGTCATAGAGCATTTCCCGGGCAGCCTCGATGAAATGGATATTCTCGATATCCCCGACGGTGCCGCCGATCTCGACGACCAGGATGTCGTAGGGTCCCTCGTGCGCCTTGGTCCGGATCAGGTTCTTGATCTCGCCGGTCACGTGGGGGACGACTTGCACGTCCCGTCCCAGGTACTCGCCCCGGCGCTCCTTGTCGAGGATGATCCGGTAGACCTTTCCGGAAGTAATGTAGTTGTTCCGGTTCAGATTATCGTCGAGAAATCGTTCGTAGGTGCCCAGGTCCATGTCGCACTCGGTCCCGTCTTCGAGTACGAACACCTCACCGTGCCGGTAGGGGTTGATGGTGCCGGCGTCCTGGTTCAGGTAGCCGTCGATCTTGATCTGGGAGACGGTGAATCCGTAATGCTTGAGCAGATGTCCGAGCGAAGCGCTGAAGACGCCCTTGCCCACGCCGGACATGACACCGCCGGTGACGAAGATGTACTTGGTCCGGCCGATTCGATAGTCGGTGGGGAAAAACTCGATGGCCTCGGAATCGACGGTCCTGGCGCTATGTTCGTCCAGATCGACGTCGTCAAAAAACAAATCGTCGTTATAGTCCGCGGCGTCGGCCAAAGACCCGCTCCTTTTATGGATTTAGATTGAATACGATCGCACATAAAATAGTGTGGGCAAAGTGACGTCGCAATACAATAATGTCAGAACGCGCCGATCCACTTGCCCTTCAGCTCATCGAGCGTTCCCTTCTGCCCCATCTGGTAAAGCCACAGGTTCAGCCAGTTGACGAAGGGCTGATCGTCGCGGACGGTCATGTAGCCGATATCTTCCCGGGTCAGCGGGTTTTCCGGATTCACGGCGTAGAGTGCGGGGTTCTGTCTCGCGTAGATTACCGCCTCCACGTTGTCCGTGAACATGACGTCCACGTCGCCCTCCGCCACGGCTGGTTGAACGTCCAGGTTGTTCTCGAACATGACGATCGCGGCATGCTTGATGTTGGCGCGGACGAAGGCTTCGTTGGTGCCGCCGTAGTTAGCGCCGATCCGCACGCCGGGTTGGTCGATCTCCTGCAGGCTTGTGAACCGGTCGCGGTCGGACTTCCTGATGAGCGGCGACTTGCCGATGGTGACGTAGGGACTGGTAAGGGCCAGGGTCTTCTGCCGTTCGAGTGTCCGGGTAATGCCGCCCATGGCCAGGTCGAACCGGTCGGTCAGCGTGTCATCGGACAGGCCGCTCCAGGTCGTGGGCACGAACCGGACGCGGACGCCGAGCGCTTCGCCCAGCATATGAGCCGCGTCGATGTCCAGGCCCTCGTAGTCGCCCGTCTCCGGGTTCAGATAGGTGAATGGCTTGTAGTCGCCAGTCGTCCCGATCCGGATCTCGCCTCGTTCCAGGATGCGGTCCAGCAGGGAGGTCTGGGCGTCCACATTTGTCGTAGCGTTACTCAATGACAGGAACAACAGGATAGAAAGCGATGTACGTATAAGGTTGGTGGCCATATATACTCCAGGTCGGTAGGAATTGAACGCCTTGTAAATGGTAGAAGTAGCCAGTCGGGACGGCCATGGTGAGTTTATACCCCCTGGAGACGCCTTGTCAATCCATCTTGACAGCGTTTCGTCCGACTTCTACCTTGAAATCGCGTTTAGAGCGCGTAAAACACCTGTGACATTCCTTCATCCTCCCGCTGGATGATCCGGTCCATCCGTTCTGACCAGAACCCTTCAGGCCATGTCATCAGTCTCGCCATCTTCGATACGGGCCGCGCTAACCATACCCTTCATCATATTGCTTGCTACGCCCTTTGTCCTCGATCGCTGGATGGCGCGCGATTCGGAGGAAACTGCCGCGGGACGGTACGGGTTCCGCCTGACCGACGCGACGGCGGAGGCCGGAATAGACTTCATGCACGCGAAGCCGGAACTCGATCCGGCCCTCGACCCAATCATGCCCCACCTGACGGCCCTGGGCGCATCCGTTTCCGTGATGGACTACGACAACGACGGTTGGCAGGATCTGTACGTGACGCGCAGCCGCAAGGGCAGGCCGAACGCGCTGTACAGGAACCTGGGCGACGGGGGATTTGATGAGGTCGCCGGCGCCGTGGGGCTTGCCGATGTGAACGACTCCAGCGGCGTATCCATGGGGTCGGTGTGGGGGGATTTCGACAACGACGGCTTCGAGGACGTGTTCATCTACCGGTGGGGCCGCCAGCGCCTGTTCAGGAACCTGGGCGGCGACGCTTTCGTGGATATGACTCGCGAGTCGGGTCTCGACCGGTGGATGAACGCCAACAGCGCGGTGTGGACGGAGCACGACCGGGCCGGCCTGATCGATCTGTACGTTGGCGGATATTTCTCGGAAGTACATGACCTGTGGCAGGTTACGACGACAAAGATCATGCAGGAGAGTTTCGAATACGCGAACAACGGCGGCCGCAATTACCTCTTCCTGAACAGGGGAAGCGGACGCTTCGAAGACGTCACCGATGCCTTTGGCGTGGACTGTACCCGTTGGACCATGTCCGTCGGCGCGGCGGACCTGAACGGAGACGGCTGGCCGGACCTGTACCTGGCC
>CAZZNP010000126.1:0-9150 GCA_964655785.1 uncultured Gemmatimonadota bacterium | reverse complement strand
AATATGGAATTTGCTTTAAGCGAAGAACACCGGATGGTCGAGCAGATGGTCTTGGATTTCGCTCGAAACGAAATCCTGCCGACTATCCGGGAACACGATCGAAACGGTACCTTCCCTAACGACCTGCTGCCCAAGATGGCGGCCCAGGGTTTCATGGGCATCTGCCTCCCGGCCCGCTACAACGGGGCCGGCATGGACTTCATCTCCCTGGGATTGTTGTCGGAGGGGCTGGAATGGGCCGACTCTTCCGTACGGGAGACCATCGCCGTCCATCTGGGCCTGCACGCCCTGCCCATCTTCCAGTGGGGCACGGAAGAGCAGAAGGAGCGGTTCCTGCCGCCCCTTGCAACGGGGGAGAACATCGCCTGTTTCGGGCTGACCGAACCCGGCGCCGGATCGGACGTGGCCGCCATGACCAGCCGGGCGAGGAAAGAGGGCGACACCTACCTCGTCAGCGGCGAGAAGATGTGGATCACCCTTTCGGACGTGGCCGACCGTTTCCTGGTTTTCGCGAAAACCAGCCAGGAGGAGGGTACGCGCGGGATCACCGCGTTTCTTCTCGAACGCGGTTGGAAAGGACTGACGACCGGAACGATCAAGGGCAAGATGGGGGTCAGGGCGAGCAACACGGGCTGGATCAACATGGACGAGGTGCCCGTGCCCGAAACCCACCGCCTGGGAGAAGAGGGCGAAGGGTTTAAAATCGCCATGTCCTGCCTGGACAACGCCCGCTATACCGTGGCGGCGGGTGCCGTCGGCCTGATGAAATACTGCCTGGAAGCGTCCGTGTCGTATGCCCGGCAGCGGAAGACCTTCGGGCAGCCCATCGGCGACCATCAACTCGTGAAACAGCTGATCGCCCAGATGAGGCAACGCATCGACCTTGGAGAACTGGCGGTGCGCAAGGTCGGCTGGCTCAAGAACAAGGGCGTGCGGAACACCCGCGAGACGAGCATGGCCAAGTGGTTCTGCACCGAGTCGGCCTTCGCCACGGCCAGTGACGCGGTCCAGGTGCACGGCGCCTACGGATACTCCGACGAATACGACGTGGAACGTCACCTGCGCAACAGCAAGAGCGCGGTCATCTACGAGGGTACGTCCCAGATCCACCAGATCATGCAGGCGGACTACGAATTCGGCAACCGGACCGACCGTCCGCTTCGGTGCGAGATGCCCGCCTACGACCCGGATTACTGGCAGAACTGATTTAGCGGATCAAGAACAGGTTCAACGCGCCTCTATGGAATTTGACGCGCCTTTACGGAAGAGGTAACGGATACTTGAACATCATCGCCCTGGTGAAGCAGACGCCCGATACGGCCCAGTTGTCCGCCGCCATGGACGGCCTGAAGCTGTCCGCCGAGGGCAGCCCCCGTATCGTCAACCCCTGGGACGAGTACACCCTGGAAACCGCCATACAGGCCCGTGAGGAACACGGCGGCAAAGTGACCGCCCTTTGCCTGGGACCACCCGAAGCCGCCGACGCGTTGAAGACCGCATTGGCCATGGGCGTGGACGAAGCCATCCTGGTATCGGACCCGGCCATGGCGGACAGCGACTGTCTCATATCGGCGCGCATTCTGACCGCCGCCATCCGCAAGATTGGCGCATTCGACCTGATCGTGGGCGGAAGGGCGGCGATCGACGGGAATACCGCCGCTACGGCCGTGCAGATCGCGGCTTTGCTGGGCGTGCCGCTCCTCTCCTACGTGGCGGATCTCAAGAACCTGGATCCCACGGGCCGGACCATAACAGCGGTTCGGCTACTGGAGAAAGCCCGGGAAACGGTCACCAGCCGGCTGCCGGCGCTGATCACCGTCGTCAAGGAGATCAACGAGCCCCGGTACCCAAGTCTCATCGGCATTCGCAAAGCGGCCCGGGCCAGTATTCCCGTGTGGGGATGCGACGATCTGGAACTCGACCCACCTGCCGTGGGCGCCGGCGCTTCGGGCGTCGTCTGGGAGTCCGTTCTTCCTCCAATTCGGGAAGCGAGTGTCGAAATGATCGATGGCGGCCCCGAGGACGCGGCCAGGGCCCTGGTAGACCGGCTGATGGATGAAAAGGTTATTTAGGCGGAAGAGAACGGATGGCCAGCAACGTATTCGTATGGATCGAACAGGAGGATGGGCGGGCGGACCCGATCGCCTGGCAGGTGATGGCTGCCGCGGGGAAGGTCGCCGGTGATCTCGGCGGATCCCTGACGGCCGTCGTCTTCGGCGAGCAGGTCGGCGGTATAGCGAGGCAGGCCGTCGAGGCCGGCGCGGACCGGGTGTACACCGCGGAGGACTCATCCCTGGGCCGCTACCGCGTGGAACCCTATGCGCATCTCCTGGCGAAGATACTGGAAGACGAACCGCCCTCCGTGATCCTGGCGGGGGCGAGTACGGCAGGACTCGAGCTTACGGCCTACGTCGCCGCACTCACCGGGGCGGGCCTGGCGCCGGACTGCACGGACCTGCTCGTCGAAGGAGGCCAGCTGTCCGCGGTCCGTCCGGCCCTGGTGGGCAACCTGGTTTCTACCGTCAGATTCACGGGGAATAGGCACCGGATCGTCACCGTACGCCGCAATATCTTCCAGCCGTCCGACCCGGATGGATCCCGTTCGGGCGAGACGGCCGCAGTGCATGCGGCCATGGACGAGGATGAGATCCCTACCCGGATAGAATCCGTAGAGACCGCCGACGGTACGGTTAGTCTGACCGATGCGAACATCATCGTTTCCGGTGGACGCGGCGTGGGCGGTCCGGAGGGTTTCGCGCCCGTTCGCGAACTGGCGGACGCACTGGGCGCCGCGCTAGGCGCCAGCCGGGCGGCGGTGGACGCCGGATGGATTCCCTACGCCCACCAGGTCGGCCAGACGGGAAAAACGGTACAGCCCGATCTGTACATTGCCTGTGGTATTTCCGGTGCGATTCAGCATCTGGCGGGTATGAAGAACGCCCGCGTAATCGTGGCCATCAACAAGGACGCCGACGTGCCGCTATACAAGTACGCCCATTACGGCATCGCCGGCGACCTGTTCAGCTACCTGCCCGCCATCGCGGAAGAAGTGAAGAAACGACTGGGCCGGTAACCCGGCGCACCGTGCATCGCGTCTTCCCCCGGCGGCAAATCGAGTTCACAGGACGCCGATGCTCTCTCCCTACGAGAAAATCCTCTTCGCGATCCTCACGGCCGTCTCGCTTTATCTTGCGTTCGTTACTTTCAGGCGCATGTCCGGGGCCATCATGCGAGGACAGGGCCGGCTGGCCTGGAACGGACTGCCCGGCCGGTTGATGACCGGGATCAGGGCCCTGGTCAGCCAGAACAACATGATCCGCAACCGGCCCTTCGTCTCCCTGGCCCACACCGCGGTCGCGTGGGGATTCATCCTCTACCTGGCCGTCAACGTGGTGGACGTAGTGGAAGGCATGGTTCCCGGCTTCGACCTCCCGGGCGAGAACGCCGCTGGACGGGTGTATCGACTCCTCGTAGATCTGATGACCGCGGCCGTGCTTACAGGCATGGTTGTCCTGCTCATCCGCAGATTCTTCGTTAAATCCCCTGCTCTCGACATCGCACCCCAGGTTCAGCTGCATCCCGGGGCGGCAGATGGCATCATGCGGGATTCCATGATCGTAGGATGCTTCATCCTCGGCCACGTCGGTTTCCGCCTGGTCGGCGCTTCTTTCGACATCGCCTTACATGGTCCGGATCCCTGGCAACCGGTTGCCGCGCTGGCGGCCGGATTCTGGGCGGGTCTGGATCCCTCCATCCTGACGTTCGGCCTGCACGCCAGTTGGTGGGGCGCCATCGGTCTTGTGCTGGCCTTCCTGCCCTGGTTTCCCTATTCGAAACACGCCCATTTGTTCATGGGCCCCTTCAACCTGATGACGTCTCCTGACCGGAGCAGTCCCGGCGCGATGGACGCCCTGGATTTCGAGGATGAATCCATCGAACAGTTCGGCGCGGGACGGATCACCGACCTGGACCGGACCCACATCACGGACGCCTTTGCCTGCATCATGTGCAATCGGTGCCAGGACGCCTGTCCGGCCTATGCCACGGGCAAGGAACTCTCTCCCGCGGCCCTCGAGGTGAACAAGCGGTATCACCTGAGTGATCACATGAGTTCCCTGGCGAAGGGTGGCGACGATTCGGAACCGCTGCTCACCTACGCCATGAGCGAAAGCGCCCTCTGGGCCTGCACGACCTGCGGGGCCTGTACGGAAGCCTGTCCCGTCGGCAACGAGCCCATGTTCGACATACTCGCCATGCGCCGGCACCAGGTGCTCATGGAAAGCGCATTCCCCAATGAACTGAAAGACGCGTTCACCGGGATCGAGCGGAACGGCAATCCCTGGCAGATGGCCGGCGACCGGATGGAATGGGCAGAATCCCTGGAATTCAAGGTACCGACCGTCGCCGAGAACCCGGACTGCGAAATGCTGTTCTGGGTCGGCTGCGCCGGCGCCTTCGATCCCGGTGCGCGGGACACGGCGCGGGCTATCGCCACGGTCCTGCACCGGTCCGGGATTGACTTCGCCGTACTCGGCAACGACGAGTCCTGCACGGGAGATCTGGCGCGAAGGGCCGGAAACGAGTATCTTTTCAGTATCGCCGCCGAAGGCAACATCGAAACGCTGAACGAGGCGGGCGCCGACCGCAAGCGCATCGTCACGGGTTGTCCGCACTGCCTGCATACCCTGAAGAACGAGTACGGCGCCCTGGGCGGACATTACCAGGTCCTGCACCACACGCAGCTCATCGGCGGGCTGGCTACAGAAGGCAGAATCGAGGTGCAGGGCGAACAGGGGACACGGACTACCTTTCACGACCCGTGTTATCTTGGACGCCACGGGGGCGAGTTCGACGCGCCTCGCGACGCACTCGCGTCCGCCCGGCCCTCCCTGGTGGAGATGGACCGGAGCAGGAACCGTTCATTCTGCTGTGGAGCGGGCGGCGCACAAGTCTGGAAAGAAGAAGAGGAAGGCCGGGAGTCGGTCAGCGACAACCGTTTCCGGGAAGCCCGGGACACCGGGGCGGACACGCTCGCGGTGGGCTGTCCTTTCTGCGCCAGAATGATGAACGACGCCAACAAACGGGCCGGCGAACCCATGCGGGTCCGGGACATCGCGGAGATCGTGGCGGATTCGATGAAGACATGAGATGAAGGCATGAGATGAAGGCATGATTGGAGCATATGACGATGACGACGGCAGGTGAACGCATGGTCTTCCTGGACGGATCCAGGCTGATCATCGAGGCGATGGCCCGGGCAGGGGCCGGTGCTTACATCGGATACCCCATTACGCCCGTAAACTGGCTCTTCGCAGGCGCCAAACAGCGCATCCCCATCGCCCTGGAGGCTCCGGACGAAATCACCGCGCTGCAGTGGTCCGCCGGTTTCTCCTCGACGGGCGTGTTTCCCGTCACCGCCTCCGCCTTTCCCGGTTTCGCACTGATGATCGAATCGATCAACATGTCCTTCATGATGGAACTGCCCATGGTCATCATCCTGGCTCAGCGTCTCGGTCCGAGTACCGGTTCGGCCACGACGGGCGGCCAGGGTGATCTGCTGCTACTCAGGGGATGCATATCCGGCGGATACCCGCTACCGGTTTTCTGCCCCTCGAACCTGAACGACTGCTGGGACATGGCCGCCGCCAGTGTGCACACGGCGGTGAACCTTCGCACCCCCGTGGTACTCCTTACCTCGAAGGAAATGGTCATGACCAACCAGAACATGGACATTTCCGGCCTGAATGAAGTGCGCCGGGCGGAACGCCACATGCACGAAGGGAACGGGGAATACAGGACTTACGGCGTCAATGGCAGCCTTGCACCGCCCTTCCTGCCCCTGGGCAACGACCTGCACCAGGTCCGGCTGAATTCATCGACCCATGACATGGAGGGCATCACCCAGAAGAACAGCCCGGAGGCCCTCGGCAATACAGAACGGCTTAAAAACAAGATCGAACAAAGCATCGATGAATACACCTATTACGACCACGACATGGATCAAGGGGCCGATACGGTCATCCTGACCTACGGTATCTCGGCGGAAGCCGCCCGGGAGGCGGCCGGCCAGCTGCGGGCGAACGGTGAATCGGTTTCGCTTCTGGTGATGAAGACATTGCTGCCGGTCCCGCCTCGTATCTACGGGCTGCTCGATGCATATAAACATATCGTCGTCGTGGAGGAGAACATCTCCGGCCTGTTGCGGGAACTGCTCTTTGGGAACCATCAACAAGACCGGATACACGGCGTCAACAAAATAGGCAACATGATCACCCCGCAGGAGATCGCGGAAGGAGTGAGGCAATGCAGGACACCATCCTGAACGACCTGAAAATGCCCTACTGCCCGGGCTGTGGTCACACCGTTGCCAACAAGTCCATGAGCAAGGCGCTCCAGGACCTGGGCGTGCATCCCCTCGACGTCATCGTGGTGAGCGACATCGGCTGCACCGGACTGGTGGACCCCCTCCTGACCTGCCATACCATTCACGGCCTGCACGGCCGGGCGGTCGCCCTGGCCATGGGCATCCGCATGGGACTGGAGCATCCGGAAAAGAAGATCATCGCCCTGCAGGGAGACGGCGGTGCCACGATCGGCCTGCAACACCTGCTCGAGGCGGCGCGGCACAACCTGGACCTCACCCTCGTCGTGCAGAACAACATGGTATACGGGATGACGGGCGGGCAGACCAGCGGGCTGTCCTCCACCGAGTTCAAGGAACCGGACCGTCCGGAATCGGCCGTGCCCGGGTACGACATCTGCGCGCTCGCCCACAGTGCCGGCGCCACGTACACCGCGCGGACGTTCATCGGCAAGGACACGGCGGAACTATGGAAGGAGGCCCTTTCCACACCGGGGTTCTCCCTCATCGAAATCGTGGAAATGTGCCCCGCATACGGCATGAGGAAGGTTCAGGAGCTTCACGACGTGTCGGATTACGAGAGCGTGGTAACAAGGAACCAGCGCCCGACGGGCGGTCCGGGCCATCCCCATCGCCTGGAGGGCCGGTCTCTGCTGGATGCCCTCAAACCGATCGAGCGCACCTGCGAAGCGCCGCTGGACGGCCGCCTGGAGATCATCATCGCGGGTTCGGCGGGCGAGGCGATCCAGTCCGCCGGGGACCTCCTTTCCACGGCAGGCATCACCGCCGGACTGTCCGCCACCAAGAAGGGCGACTATCCCATAACGATCGGCACGGGCTTCTCCGTCGCGGAGATCATCCTGTCCAGGCAGCCTGTCCATTACACCGGGATCGACTGTCCCGACATCATGATCGTGATTTCTCAAGACGGACTGGACAAGGTACGGTCCCGCATCGGCGAACACACTCTGGTGATCGCGGACACGAAGCTCGGTCCCGAGCTCGAGGGACTGCCCGGTGCGCCTGGTACACCCGGTCGGACCGGTAAGCCAGGTGCGCCCGGTTTATCCAGCCCGGCCGGCCGGTCCGGACCGTCCAAAGTGGTTACCCGGGACTTCAGAAAGACGGGCGGGTCGAAAGGCGCCGCCCTGGCCGCCACGGCATACTGGCTCCAGGACAACGGGTTCCTGCCCATAGAAGCCCTTGTGGAAGCCGCGAGCCGTCACAAGCACGGCGACAAGATGAAGGTCATCATCGACAAGGCCGTGGCAGCGTAGCGAACTTTCAATTACCCAGGATACCGGTAATCCTCCTTGCGCATCGTCTATTTCGACATCGACAGTCTGAGGCCCGACCACCTGGGTTGCTACGGATACAGCCGGCCCACTTCGCCCGCCATCGATGAAATCGCCGCGCAGGGGATGCGGTTCGACCGGTACTACTGCGCGGATTCCCCCTGCATGCCTTCCAGGCACGGCTGGATCACCGGCCGTTTCGGGATCAATAATGGCGTGGTGACCCACGGCGGCCCCGCTTCGAAGCTGCAGATCGTCGAACAGCGATACGGCGGTCCCGACGAACGGAACCAGTTGGTGCAGCGAAGGCTGCGCCAGCACGGCTACGATACCGTCTGCTTCTCCAATTTTCCCATCCGGCACTGCGCGACCTGGTTCGGGTTGGGTTGGTCCGAGTTTCATTCGCCCAATCTGAAGACAGGGTCCGAGACGGCGGACGAAGTCAACGAGTCCGTGCTGCGCTGGATCGCCGCGAACGGCGGCCGGGACGATTACTTCCTGTACATCAATTACTGGGACCCGCACCGGGTTTACGAAGCGCCGAGACCATGGTTCGATCGCATGGCGGAGAGTCCGCCGGCGTCGGACTGGCCGGACAACGATGCGATAGACGGCCACCAGGAGATCAACGGCTGGTTTACGGCGTCCCATCTCTTTCCCCAGGACCGGCCCAGCCCCACACCGAACATGCCCGACGCCATCCGGGATACGCACGATCTGAATCACATGGTGACCGGTTATGACGCGGAGATCCGGTACACGGACCACCACGTGCAGCAGGTGCTGGACGCGCTGGGCGACCTGGACGACACCGCGGTTATCATTTCGGCCGATCACGGTGAAGCCATGGGGGAGCACGGCATCTACGGCGATCACGTCTGCGCCGATGAGTGCATTCACCGGGTTCCGCTGATCATCCGGTGGCCGGGTGTTACCCCGCCTGGATCCTCATGCGAAGACCTCCTTTACAACGTGGATTTCAGCGCCACGCTCATCGACCTGGTGGGCGGCGAGGTACCGGAGTATTATGATGGCCGGTCCTTCGCTGATGGACTTGCGACGGGGGACTGCCGCCTGCACGACTACCTGGTCTGGGGACACGGGTTGTATACGCTGCAGCGGGCGGTGCGGACGCCTTCCCACCTCATGGTCAGGACCTATGACGATTTCGGCTACCGGTTTGATCCGGTAGCCCTGTACGATATGGGAAACGACCCCTGTCAGACGCGTAACCTGGCCGAAGATCAGCCGGAGATCCTGCAACGCATGGACCATTACCTGACGGAGTGGCTGCATGAACAACGCGTCAAACCCTACGCCATACCCGATCCCATGGAGGTCGAATGGCGGGAACGGCAGATATCCTGATGCGACGAAAGATACCCCGGGCCACGGCGCGCCTGACCGCCGATCCGCCGGTCCAATGCCCTGAAACCGATTCGAGCCACGGCGCGCCTGACCGCCGATCCGCCGGTCCAATGCCCTGAAACCGAT
>CAZZNP010000125.1:0-9156 GCA_964655785.1 uncultured Gemmatimonadota bacterium | reverse complement strand
CATGTCGAAGGAAAGATTCGAGCGTACCAAGACCCACGTGAACATCGGCACGATCGGTCACGTGGACCACGGCAAGACGACGTTGACGGCGGCCATCACCAAGGTTCTGGCCGATCAGGGTCTGGCTGAATTCCAGGATTACGACGAGATTGACAACGCCCCCGAGGAAAAAGAGCGCGGCGTCACCATTAACGTGCACCATGCCGAGTACGAGACCGCGAACCGTCACTACGCCCACGTGGACTGTCCCGGGCACGCCGACTACATCAAGAACATGATAACGGGCGCGGCACAGATGGACGGCGCCATACTGGTGGTCTCCGCGGCCGACGGGCCCATGCCCCAGACGCGGGAGCACATCCTGCTGGCCAGGCAGGTCAACGTGCCCGCCATCGTCGTCTTCCTCAACAAGTGCGACCAGGTCGATGACGAGGAACTGCTCGAACTCGTGGAACTCGAGGTCAGGGAACTGCTCTCCTCCTACGATTTTCCCGGCGACGACATCCCGGTGATCAGGGGCAGCGCCCTGCAGGCCATGGAAGGCGAGGCCGGATCCGAGCAGACCGCACCCATCGCCGAACTCATGGATACCGTCGACGAGTACATCCCCACCCCGGTCAGAGACGAGGACCGGCCCTTCCTCATGCCCGTGGAGGACGTCTTCTCCATTACCGGCAGGGGGACCGTCGGTACAGGACGCGTGGAGAGCGGCGTCATCAACAAGAACGACGAGGTGGAGATCATCGGCATCAAGGACACCATGAAGACCGTCGTCACCGATATCGAGATGTTCAGGAAGTTCCTGGACGACGCCCGTGCCGGCGACAACGTCGGCCTGCTCCTGAGAGGCGTGGACAAGGAATCCCTCGAACGAGGACAGGTCGTCGCCAAGCCGGGGTCCATAACGCCCCATACCAGGTTCATGGCACAGGTCTACGTACTCAAGCAGGAGGAAGGCGGAAGGCACACGCCCTTCTTCAACAACTACCGGCCCCAGTTCTACTTCCGCACCACGGACGTGACCGGGTCGGTCGCGCTGCCCTCAGGCGTCGAGATGGTCATGCCAGGGGACAACGTCGACATGGAAGTCAATCTCATGCAGCCCATCGCCATGGACAAGGAACTCCGCTTCGCTATCAGGGAGGGCGGCAGAACCGTCGGCGCGGGCGTCGTAACCGAAGTCATCGAGTAACAAGGGAGAAGGAGGCCGCCATGGCCAACCAAGCGGATCAGAAAATCAGGATCAGGTTGAAGGCCTGCGACCACGCCATGCTGGACAAATCTGCCAGGGAAATCACCCAGGCAGCCCAGCGCGCCGGGGCCCGGGTCATGGGTCCCATACCGCTGCCGACGAAACGAACCGTCTATACCGTCCTGCGCTCTCCCTTTATCGACAAGAAATCGCGGGAACAGTTCGAAACGCGCGTGCACAAGCGGCTTATCGACATTTACGACACGTCACAGCAAACGGTGGACGCGCTCCTCAAGCTGGATCTGCCCGCCGGCGTGGACGTGGAAATCAGGGTGTAGGAGTCTCGAAGATGCACGGTCTTATTGGCAGGAAAATCGGGATGAGCCAGGTCTTTGCCGAGAACGGGGACGCGGTGCCGGTCACGGTGATCGAAGCGGGGCCGTGCTACGTCACCCAGGTAAAGACGCTGGAGCGGGACGGCTACGAGGCGGCCCAGATCGGTTTCGACCCGAAAAAGCAGAAGCAGACGACCAGGCCGCTGCGGGGTCATTTCGAGAAGGCCAAGGTCGATCCGACACGGATCGTTCGCGAAGTCGAGGTGGACGATATCGAGGCCTGCGAAGCCGGTCAGGTATTCGGCGCCGACATTTTTGAGACCGGCGAACTGGTCGACGTGACGGGGTATCAAAAGGGTAAAGGTTTCCAGGGTGTCGTGAAGCGGCACGGTTTCCGGGGCGGCGACAAGACCCGGGGACAGAGCGACCGCTGGCGTCATCCGGGATCGATCGGTCAGAGCGCGACGCCATCCAAGGTGTTCAAGGGAACCCGCATGGGCGGCCGGATGGGCAACAAGCGCATGACGGTCCGGAATCTCCAGGTCGTCGGCGTGGACGCCGAGAAGAACATCCTCCTCGTGAAGGGTGCGGTCCCGGGCCACAGGAACGGATACGTAGTGATCAGCCGGGCCGGATAAACGGACGGCGCGGAATCGGAAGGCTTAGGTGGGAGCAATCATGCCGGTAGCGAAATTGTTCGACAGCGACGGGACGGAACAGGGCCAGATCGATCTCGAAGAATCGGTCTTCGGCATAGCCGCCAATGCCCACGCCATGTATGAAGCGGAGAAAATGTACCGCGCCAACCAGCGGCAGGGCACGGCCAGCGCACAGACCCGGTCGGAAGTGTCCTATACCAGCAAGAAGATGTTTCGGCAGAAGGGCCTGGGCCGGGCGCGCATGGGATCGCGCCGGTCTCCGCTCCGCATAGGAGGCGGCAGGGCCCACGGACCGAAACCCCGCAGCTATCGTTACGAGATTCCGAAGAAAGTGCGCCGTCTCGCGCTGAAGTCCGTCCTTTCGACGCGGGCGCAGAGCGGCTCGGTACTCGTAATCGATTCACTGGAGTTCGACGCGCCGAAGACCCGCCGGATGGTTTCCGTACTCTCGAACATGAACGTAAACGACAGGAAGTGCCTCGTCCTCATGGACCGTAGCGACGACGCCGTGTACAAGTCCTGTCGGAACATACCCGGCGTGCACATCAACATGGCCACGGACACCCACGTGCACGAGATTCTGCACAGCGACTGCCTCATCTTTACCCGCGAGGGCCTGAAGCAGGTGGAGGAGGCGTTGAAATCATGACGAAAGATCCGCGCGCCATCGTGGCGCGGCCCCTGGTGACGGAGAAGAACCACGTGCTCCAGGAAGAGCAGAACAAGTACGTGTTCGAAGTGCCCAGGGACGTGAACAAACTGGAAATCAAGCGGGCCATCGAGGAGATTTTCGACGTGCGGGTCGAGTCGGTCCGCACGCTCCGCATGAAGGGCAAGGTGAAGCGCCTCGGCCGTTTCGAGGGACGCCGGCCCGACTGGAAGAAGGCCATCGTAAAACTCGCCGACGGGGACATGATCGACCTGTACACGGGAGCCTGATCACCCGGCCCGCATGGACCGCGTGGTCCGCATGGCCGGGATTGGCCGCGACAGTTCGCGTCCGGACTGGCCACGAAGAGGAAGAGGAACAATGGCAGTACGTACATTCAGACCCAAGACACCCGGCCAGCGGTTCAAGACCGTCGCCTCCTTCAAGGAAATCACGAAGGAGACGCCGGAGTCCACCCTGGTCCGTCCCCTGAAGAAGTCGGGCGGGCGGAACAACCTGGGACGCATGACCGCCCGCCACCGCGGCGGCGGACACAAGCGCCGTTACCGGGTCATCGATTTCCGGCGTGACAAGGAAGACATCCCTGCCAGGGTACACGCCATCGAGTACGATCCGAACCGGTCGGCGCGTATCGCGCTGCTGCACTACGAGGACGGCGAGAAACGCTATATCCTCGCGCCTATCGGCCTGGCGGTGGGTCATACGCTCATGTCGGGCAGCCGGGCGGAGATCCGTAACGGCAACCACATGCCCTTGGAGGCCATCCCCCTGGGGACCATGTTGCACAACATCGAACTCACTCCCGGCCGCGGCGGCCAGCTCGTACGCTCTGCCGGGGGGGCCGCGCAGTTGATGTCGCGGGACGGCGGCTTTGCCCAGTTGCGCCTGCCTTCCGGCGAAATCAGGAGGGTGCGTGCCGAGTGTTCCGCTACGATCGGCCAGGTGGGCAACACGGATCACGAGAACATATCGCTCGGCAAGGCCGGGCGCTCCCGGTGGCTGGGACGGCGCGGTTATTCCCGCGGCGTGGCGAAGAATCCCGTGGATCACCCCATGGGCGGTGGAGAAGGCAAGAGTTCGGGTGGCCGGCACCCCGTGTCACCCTGGGGAAAGAAGACCAAGGGCCTGCGGACACGCAGGAAGAACAAGAAATCGAATACGCTGATCGTCAAGCGGCGCAAATAGCAGACGGAAAATACAGTTGAAGGAACATCGCGGGAGGCGATGATGGCCCGTTCGGTCAAAAAAGGACCGTACATCGACAGCAACGTCAGGAAGAAGATCGACGAACTGAATCGTACCGGCGAGAAGAGGGTGGTCCGCACGTGGGCCCGCGCCTGCACAATCACGCCGGACTTCGTCGGCCACACCCTGGCCATACACAACGGCAACAAGTTCATACCGGTCTACATCTCGGAGAACATGGTGGGCCACAAGCTGGGCGAATTCGCCCCGACGCGCACCTACCGGGGACACAGCGGCCGGGTTACGGAACGGTCGACTCAGCTGAAGTAAACCGACGCCGGAAGAGGGGAGAGCATAGCGATGGAAGCTCGTGCAACGGCGCGGCAGGTACGCGGCTCGGCACGCAAGATGCGCCAGGTGGCGGACATGATCCGCGGCCGGTCCGTGCAGGAAGCCCTGAACATACTGCAGTTCGTACCCAAGGCGTGCGCCCGGCCGATCGAGAAGACCGTGAGGTCAGCCACGGCGAACGCCCTTAACGTGGACGACGAGCACACGCTGGATATCGAGGATCTGAAGATCAAGACCGTTTACGTCGACGGCGGACCGGTCATGAAACGCATCCATTACGGCCCCCGGGGCAGCGCGTCCACGATCCGGAAACGCACCAGCCATATTACCGTGGTGGTCGCTGCCTGATTCAACCTGGATCGGACCGGGCAGGCCTGGAACGGACCGGGCAGGCGCGGACCGCCATTCACCGGGGAGTCACGACAACAGGAGTTGACGACGTGGGTCAGAAAACACATCCGATCGGATTTCGTCTTGGCGTGATCAAGACCTGGCAGTCCAACTGGTATTCCGACAAGAACATGGCGGATCTGCTCCAGGAAGACCTCATGATCCGCCGTTACGTCAAGAGCCGCCTGTCGCGGGCCGGTATCTCCAAGGTCGAGATCGAGCGTGCGCCGCAGAAGGCCACTATTACCATACATACGGCACGGCCCGGTATCGTCATCGGTCGCAAAGGCGCCGAAGTGGACAAGCTCAGGGACGAACTCCAGCACCTGACCGGGAAAGAGGTATACATCAACATACAGGAAATCCGCCGTCCGGAACTGGATGCCCAGCTTATCGGCGACAGTATAGCGCGCCAGATCGAACAGCGGATCAGTTTCAGAAGAGCCATGAAGAAATCCATCACCGCGGCCATGCGCATGGGCGCCGAGGGCATCAAGATCACCTGCGGCGGCCGGCTTGGCGGCGCGGAAATGTCCCGGTCCGAGTCATTCAACGACGGACGCGTGCCGCTTCACACGCTCAGGGCGGACATAGACTACGCCCAATCCACCGCCCATACGACCTACGGGTGCATCGGGATCAAAGTGTGGATCTGCAAGGGCGAGATCATCAAGGGCGAAAATACGGAAGCCGGGACCGGCCGGGAATCGGCGATCTAAGGACCGGCTGCCCGCCGCGTGTCCTGAATTCGGACGCGGTACCATTTCTAGGAGATATTGCGATGTTGATGCCCAAGCGACTCAAATACCGGAAGAAACAGCGCGGCCGCATGACCGGTACCGCGACGCGCGGCGCCAAGCTGGAATTCGGCGATTACGGTATTCAGGCCCTCGAACCCGGCTGGATCACCAACCGGCAGATCGAAGCGGCCCGGATCGCGATGGTCCATCACATGCGCCGGGGCGGCAAGGTGTGGATCCGCGTCTTTCCGGACAAGGTCCTCACGGAAAAGCCCGCGGAAACGCGCATGGGCAAGGGCAAGGGAAACCCGGAGCACTGGGTGGCGGTGGTGAAGCCAGGGCGCATCCTCTTCGAATTGCGGGGCGTGGCCTCCGAGATGGCGCTGGAGTCCATTGCGCTGGCACAGCAGAAGTTGTCGGTCAAAACCCGCCTGGTGGTCCGCGAAGACCTCTAGCAGGCCGGTTCAGGAAAGGAAGCCATGAAACTATACGAACTTCGTCAACTGACCGAGACGGAGCTGCACGACCGGGTGGCCGTACTGAGGGAAGAGATCTTCAACCTGAACTTCCAGAAAGCGACCAGGCAGATGGCGGATGCGAAACGTATATCGGCATCCCGCCGTGAAATCGCCCGGATTCTCACGCTCCTGCACGAGGATGAACTGAATATCCGGGCCATCCCGGCGGCGAGCGATCAGAACCGGGAAGACGGACAGGATGATCCGGGAGAAGACGCATGAAGGAGCGGGGACACAGGAAGAATCGCGTGGGACGCGTACTGAGCAACAAGATGGAAAAGACCATTACCATCGCCGTGGAACGGATGGTGAAGCATCCCTTCTACGGAAGGTACGTGCGGCGCACGACCAAGCTGACGGTCCACGACGAAGAACAGACCAGCCGGATCGGCGACATCGTCCGGGTGACGGAAACGCGTCCACTGAGCAAGAACAAGCGCTGGCGTCTGACCGAGGTCATCCAGCGCGCGGAACAGGTCTAGTTTTCCGGCGGCAGTACCCGGAGACGGCGAACGGGAAAGAACCGAGATGATTCAAGAATACACCTGGCTGAACGTAGCCGACAATACAGGCGCCCGGCAGGTCCGTTGCATCAAAGTCCTGGGCGGGACCGGCCGGCGGTACGCCTGCGTGGGCGACCGGTTCGTGGCATCGGTGAAGGAAGCCGCTCCCGGTGGTTCGGTGAAGAAGGGCGAAGTGGTCAAGGCCGTGGTCGTGCGGGTCCGCAAGGAAATCCGGCGGAGGGACGGGACCTACATCCGTTTCGACGAGAACGCCGCCGTGCTGATCGATGACCAGGGCGAACCGAGGGGCACGCGCATCTTCGGCCCCGTCGCCCGGGAATTGCGCGAGCGGGAATACACCCGCATCGTATCACTCGCCCCGGAGGTCCTTTAGGGCCGCGACCCGAAGGATCGGGAAGGAGCAGCTTGAGATGCACGTAAAAAAGGGCGATACCGTGGTGGTGCTGACAGGTACCGCGCGGGGCAAGACCGGGAGAGTATTGAAGGTGCTGCCGGAGAAGAACAGGGTGATCGTGGAAGGGCTGAATTTCGTCACGCGCCACACACGGCCCACCCAGACCAATCCGCAGGGCGGCCGGCTCGAGAAAGAGGCCCCCATGCACGCATCCAACGTGAAAGTGATCGCCGAAGGATAACGGGAATACGAACATGGCACGTTTGAAGGAACAATACAACAGCGAGATCAGGCCCGCGCTTCTGCAGCATTTCGGCTACAGCAACACCATGCAGGTGCCGCGTATCGAGAAAGTGGTCCTGAACATGGGCGTGGGCGAAGGTTCTCAGAATGCCGGCCTGCTGGACAGCGCGGTATCGGAACTGACGGCGATTACCGGACAGAAGGCCGTTGTGACACGGGCCAAGAAGTCCATTTCGAATTTCAAGATACGGGAAGGCATGCCGATCGGCTGCCGGGTAACGCTCCGGGACGCCCGCATGTACGAGTTCCTCGATCGCCTGATCAACGTGGCGATACCCCGTATCCGCGACTTCCGCGGCGTGTCGACGCGGTCTTTCGACGGCCGTGGGAACTATACCATGGGGTTGACCGAACAGACGATCTTTCCCGAAATCGACTACGACAGGGTCGATCTGTTCCGGGGAATGGACATCACGATCGTAACCTCGGCGAATACCGACGAAGAGAGTGCGGAGCTGCTCAGGCAACTCGGCATGCCCTTCCGGGATCAGCCGGTGTAAGGTCCGGAAGTACCAGGCGGACCAGGCAGTCCACGCGGGCCGCATGTTTCGGTCCACGCGGACTGGAATTCTGGAGTATCGAGAGGGGGACGAGTGGCCAAGAAGTCTTTGATCGCGAAAGCGAAAAGAACGCCGAAATACAAGGTGCGCGCGTACAACCGCTGCAGGCAGTGCGGCCGTTCCCGCGCCTACATGCGCCGCTTCGGAATCTGTCGCATCTGTTTCCGGACGCTGGCCCTTCAGGGCGAGATTCCGGGTGTGACGAAGGCCAGTTGGTAGCAGCGCGAAGCTGTTGCTAAGGGAGAAAAAGCAAGATGTCAATGACGGATCCGATCTCGGACATGCTGACCCGGATACGCAATGCGTGCCAGGCGAAGCATCAGCGAGTCGAAGTACCGGCCTCGAAGGTAAAGGCGGAAATCGCCCGTATCCTGCTGAACCACAAGTTCATCAGCCACTATACCCAGGTGGAGGACGGGAAACAGGGCATCATCCGGATTTACCTCAGGTACGGACCGGTGGGAGAGTCGATCATCTCCACGCTGAAGCGCATTAGCAAGCCGGGGCGGCGGGTCTACGTGAAGGCAGACCGCCTGCCCAGGGTGCTGAACGGACTCGGCGTGGCCATTTTGAGCACGCCCAAGGGTATTGTCACGGACCGCGAAGCGCGTCAGTTGAACACGGGCGGCGAAGTGTTGTGTCACATCTGGTAGGTTGAAATACCGGAAGGAGTCGGGGTGTCACGAATAGGTAAGCTACCGATTGCGATCCCGGACGGGGTCCAGGTGTCGATCGAAGACCGGTCCGTCAAGGTGAAGGGTCCGAACGGCGAACTTTCCCACCGGGTTCCCACCCAGATCAGCGCCGTGCTCGAAGACGGCCACCTGGTGGTGGGACGGCGGAACGAGTCCAGGCAGTCGCGCGCCCTGCACGGCCTGAACCGCTCGCTGATCGCCAACATGGTTGAAGGCGTCGTCAGCGGGTTCGACCGGACGCTCGAAATCGTCGGTGTGGGTTACAGGGCCGAGCTGAAGGGAAGGAACCTGACGCTCAGCCTGGGTTATTCCCACCCCGTGATCTTCCAGGCGCCCCCGGACGTGGACCTCGAGGTCGACGGCGGAAACCGGATAACGGTCAGGGGCATCGACAAGCAGCTCGTAGGCCAGGTAGCCGCGGTGATCCGGTCGTTCAAGAAACCGGAACCTTACAAGGGCAAGGGCATACGCTACGACGGTGAACAGGTACGCAGGAAAGCCGGCAAGACCGGCGCCTGACGGGAGACGGGTACAGAATCATGTCCACGAGAACATTACAGAAAGCCAGGATGCGGAAGGTCCGCCATCGCCGGGTAAGGAAATCCGTCCGGGGCGACTCGGCCCGGCCGCGCCTGAACGT
>CAZZNP010000124.1:0-9502 GCA_964655785.1 uncultured Gemmatimonadota bacterium | reverse complement strand
ACCCGGCGGCCGGCGGGGCGCCGGAGTTCGCCGCCTGGATGCGGCCCGAGATCGCATCCACCGTGTTCGCGGTCATGGCCCGCATGACCTGGGGCAGCAGGGTCTCGACTACCCGGGTCGGCTGCGCGGAGGCCGCCGCATGTGAAGCCGGGTAAAAACCCGATCCGATCACGACGGGATTCGGGGAAACGCTTCCGTCGGCCCTCAGGACCCTGAACTCACGGGCGTAGCCCACCTTGGGGATGTCGGCATCGTCGGTGGCATCAGCGGGATCATCGAAGAAATACTCCACGAAGCCGCCTTCCGGACTGCTCGCCGCCGCCGCGAGGACCTGGGGCAGAATCAACTGGCCGGTCACGGCGTCGCGCTGGGTCGGTATCAGCGGCCGCAGCTCGAACCGGTTCGGAAACGCTCCGTGAAACAGGATGATGTTGGAGTTGCGATCCAGGACGTAGAGGTATACGGAACCGTGCCGCCAGGGTCCGTTCGGATCCCGCATGGCGACCTTGGCTGTCGAGATGGCCTCCCGGCCGCTCTTCTGGAGTTCGAGAAAATAGTTCCCTGCTGCCGTAACGAAGGCCTTCAGGGTTCTTCGGTCCACCACGTCCCTGGCAGTGATGGCAGGGTCGCCGTAGTCAATTGATTCCTGCGCCAGGTGTGATGCGTCGAGGTCGAACCCCGCGAGCAGAAGGATCGGCGTTTGTTGACGGGCCCTGTTATAGGCGCTGACGTAGCCTTTGGCCCCCGCGATCCCCGGCCGCTGGCCCGGTATGGGGGTGGTCGCGTCAAATGGGGCATGCGGTTCTTGCCGCAATGTGTTCACAATGGCAGCCGGGTTGGCCAGGTCCGCGGGGGAGACGCCCAGCGAAACGAGAATTGTCGCAAGAATCCCACGGTTGATGAGATTGCCTGACAATGTCATGTCCTCGGAGTGGACAAACACCCTGCCGTCCAGTGTCAGCTGCACCAGGTAGGTGGAGCCGGCGCGCCATGGTCCCCCGTCCTGCCGGATCAGACATCCGAAGTGATACGCCTGTTGTACGCTTGCTCCGGCTACACGCTTGAATTGATCTCGCGCGCCCAGGGCAAAGTCCTGCAGGCTTGCACTGCCGTCTTCGACCTGCTGCGCCGTCACGCTCGGGTCAGGGGCAGGTGTTGTGCCGGGAGGAAGCGGACATGAGTCCTGCATCTGTCCCAGGGCGGTGCCTGTACCAAGAATGACACCTGCCAGCACGAAAAGGCCGGCATAAAGCACCTTCGATATCGAGGAGAAAAAATTTCTGGTTTTCATTCTGACAAACCTCCTGATGGAAAAATTATTATGGTATGACGAGGATTACACATGGATTGAATAACTATACTACATCTCTCCCAGTGCCAAGATAGTGATTAAGAGACGAATTCTGATGAACGAAGACCGGGGCGAATGCCGCTGGGCATGGTACGGCGGTCAGTCTTCCGGCGGAACGGAAAAAGTTTCATGACGGGTTTTCTGGGATTGGAAAACGGGTCATTTCAAGCCAGAGTCCACCCGCTGCCGATCGTCGCTTGGTCAGTCCGGAAGCCCGCGACAGGAATGAACAGGCACAGCCTGAAGAGAAGATGCGCATCGTGCCGCCTTGTCGGGCCAGCGTTTGGAATCAAAACCCCATCAAAAAAGCGGAAAATAGATTTATCGTTACAAATCATGCCGATACAAAATTATTCCTGTATTCTCTATCGGTTGATGCCCTCTGAATCAAAATCCCGTCAAAAACCTGTCCAAAGTCAGGCCCAATACGGAATGTAGCCCGCACGTGGATGCTCAGAGTCTGCGGGTTTGATCAGTTCGGCCTTGATCGTCTGCCGAATGACCGTGGAGGCCTGAGAAGCATTCTTGGGATCAATCCCGAAACGTTTGCAGAGAGTCGAGTTTTTCATGCGGCTTCCGGTAATAAATTTTAGAGCAGCATGCTGGTAGCAGGCCCGGATTCTCTCGTCAGGTGTCATCTGGGTAAAACGGCGCGGAGCAAACAGTATTGCGCGCACGGCACCACCCTCCGCCCGGAAATCCGGTGGAGGCAACTGGTGTAACTCAATGGCAGTGATCACCTTGTCGATTCCGGTTCCCTGCTCTTCGCAGAGTCCCATGCGACGCATCAGGGAGGCAAGCGCCTCGTTTCGGGAGCGTGGTGGGAAATCGAGAAAACGTTCCGGACTTACCAACGGTAGACCGGGGTTGGTGATTTCCAGCCGATCACTGAACATCTCGACCAAGGGGCCGGTACCAGTAACCGTCATGTCCTGATGTATCAGCGCATTGGCGATCACTTCCCGGATGGCGAGCAGAGGATAGACAGATAGTTCTTCGCGATAAATCCCGGTCAATTTCTCCTTGCGGGGCAACAGGTTACCGATATAGTCAACCAATTCCTTGAAACCGGCTGCATAGCCTCTTTGGACATCCTGCCGTTGAATCACGATTTCGGCGCGGCTTGGACCGTCATAAGCGACAAAGCGAATGGCTTTACGGGCAATCGAGGAGGGAAATTCATCCAGTCGCTTGGCAAACAGAATGGCACCCAGGTTTGTGATGCTCCAGTGACCGCCGAAATCCTGCTGGGCCAGTTGGTCTGCAGCCAGCCTGGATAAAATACCATGGCGATTGTCCGGCAAGGGTTGTCTTGTGAGATCGAAGTAGCTGACATAGTCCAGCCGCCCAATAACATCATCACTATCCAGATACTGGGCAGCGAATCCAGTTTCCCAAGTATAGGAATGAAATTTCCCCCATAGTTCCTTGAGGCGTTCCGGGTGATCGGAAAGGCGGGGGGTAGTAATGCCAAGACGGATATAGGCTGTCCGGTCAAACTCCACAGGGTGATCTGTTGCCGCCGGGATCCTGAGCAGAACTACATTCGTTCCCCGATAGTCGATCGTCTCGAAAGTAAACGCTATGCCCGGTTGCAACCGCTGTGCAAGCCATAGATCCAGGTGTTGATCTTTCTGTATCTTGCGCGAAGGCACGAATGTAGTGCCAACTGCCTCATGGTTATCGTCACGTATTCCCCATACCACGAAAGCGTATTGCTGATCTGCGAGTCTTGCAGCATTGGACAGAGCGGAAATCAGCTTGCCGATCATCTTCGGATCAGTATTGTTTTCCTTGAACTCCAACCAAGGTAATTCCGCTGGCATCTTGCGCAATTCGTCAATCAGCACCAGTGTTTGTGGATCGTTCATCGAAAGGTCACTTATCTACCCGCATTTGCACTCTTGCTGTCTGTAAATTGCGTTCCAGCCATCCTCGGATGTATCCCGAATAATTTCTCCCGCCGCTCTGTGTCACTTCTGTAAGGGCGGCCAACGTACATGTGTTAACACTGTGTGAGTGTCCTCATGAGTTCTCCAGAGATTATCAGGCATCTTTCCAGCATTGTAGAGTTCGGCAATGGTGCCGGGAAATGCTCCTCACATGCCAGCAAGGTACCCTCGGCCGAACGGTTCAGATCGGTTACATTTTTTCTGTAGGCATGAGTAGGGTATTCAATTCTGTCAACCCTTGAAGAAGATCACATACCTATTCGCACAGGGTGATCCCAACTATATAGTCCGCCCTGAAGAACCTGATCGACGCAGGCATGACGGCCGGGGAGGCTGCGGAGCACCTCGGAATCGGACGATCGACAGCCTACAGGATCGCCAGGAAACTGCAGTCTTCAGCGTCTTGAGTTGTGAATCGGGAATCAAAATAGGTCCGTTCTTTAACTTTCTAGACCACTCGGCAAGGGTGACCTGCGTTCGTCAGTTATAATAAATACCGCTACTGCCGTTCCGAGCACAGTTGGTCGTGTTCAACCAAACAAGTACCAGCCATTGTGTGAAGGACACGCAATGAAATCGCGGTCCCCAGCGTTCACTTTATTCAATTCCGACTTTACCTGGTCGAGGATCGAACCATCACGCATTACACCGGCTAATGCCACCGATGTGGCTATCTGCTTCGGAATAATAGCCACAAGCACCGTATCCCTCCATATATTGTGCTTGGTCACAAAGATCACTTTCCAGGCAAGACGCTCCGGCTGCATTTCGTACAGCGTCGATTCAATGGAGAACTTCTCGCCATCGGCCCGCGTATGAATACCGTGGTTCACGGTGTATTGAGGCATATTTCCAAAGTTCACCTCGTTTCCTCCGGGGCATGTATCCGCTGTTGTTATAAAACCTTGAATCATACACGGCATGCAGCGGCTACGTATCGCCTCCAGGAACCACCCCACCTGGTCCCGGTGTAGGCTCCGACCTTGGTCGGTCCGCCGATGCCGAAGTCATCTGGGCGCTCAAAGGCGAGGTGGTTGGTGGAACAGGTATGGAGATCCGCATCGCGATGGGACACGATATCCCGGTGCTTAACCTGGCGGCTCTGTCTCCGAGAGCGGTCTGCGAACGCCTTGTCTTCATTCCCGGAATTCGCTGATTCCCGGGATCCACCGGGTTCATGTCCGGCGTCGGACAGTACCGGCACTTCAGGAATAACAGCCTTGGTTCTTCCCTATTTCGCCTCATGGCCTTAGCCTTCGCGGGCGAGTGACCATTCACTGGCATGGCCACATTCTCACGCGCTGTGGGACATTTCGATACTACTGGCTGTCCGCCTGGTTCAGATCTGCCCTGGAGTCAAAGCGATGTGGGTCTCTCAAACATCTATCTCTATGAAAAAATCAATGTCAATCAAGAATAATTCGGTAAACAACAAAGCTGACCTCATTGAAATCTGCGCGGAATACTGCCGCGAGAACCAAATGCAGCCGGCCACTGTCGCGGGGTATTTCAGGATACTCAGGATATTCATCCGGGATACCGGCGTCGACACTGTTTCCGGCATCACCCCGGAAAGTATCGTCTCCTGGCGCGATTCGGTCATGTCCCGTTGCACGGCCACTACGTTCAATACCTACCACCGGCATGTTCGCGCCATCCTCAACCATTGCGTCCGGAAGAAATACCTGGCCGAAAATCCCATCCTCCTGATCCGGCAGTGCCGGCGCGTCATTGTCCGGCGCAAGGCATGTCCCCGAGAAGATGTCGAGAGACTCTGCCGGCACCTCCAGGCGGATCTGGGCGACCCGGTGTCCATCTTCCTGCTCAGGGGCGTCGCGACCCTGTATTACACCGGTATCAGGCTGTCCCAGCTTGCCGGACTTGAATGGAACGATATCGATTTCGACGCAAACACGATTCTCCTTCGGGAAAAGTACAGCAAGACCGGCGTGGAGTGGAGCATCCCGCTCCACGAGGATCTTCACGAGGTTCTCCTGCTGATGCAGGAAGAGGCCTGTCGTATGTTTCCCGATTTCAGGAAGACCGACCAGGTGTTCCTTCTTCAGTGCTACAGCGACCGTTATCAGGGTAATCAGCAGGGGCCACGGAAACGGTTCCACTCCGCCAGATCCCGGATCCGGGCGCCGGCGGCGCGACCGCGGAGTAGCTCGGCAACCTGGTCCTCGGTCAGTTTCGGGGGAGGGCCGAATCGCCCCCTCCGGACCGGGCTCATCTACCTCGAAAACAACGTTCCAGAGGATCGCTCGCTGACTTACAATCGGTTAGTCGTGACCGGCATCGCCTCGACATGACCCGGGTCTCATGCCGGCGACCAGGTTCCGTTCGCGATTGTTCGCGATGAGGTGTTTGCCGGGCGTCCATGCGTTCCAAACGCTCCTCTCGCGACTCGGGGGCGCTGGACGCATGTTTCGCAGCCCGGGCCGGCGCGCTCGCGGCAGCCCGGGCCGAAGGTGTGCATCCCCGTGTCACCAGAATTGCATGCCGAACGTGAGACGCGCGGCATAGCCGGTGTCCCCCGAGCCGACGCCGGCCGCCGATATCCCCGCGCCGACCGTGTAGCCGTTCCGGCGCCATGTGCCGGACAGCCCGAGGAGCAAGCGCGTGCCGGGCGCTTCCGACAGGAGCCGCTCTCCCGACACCGTCACGGCCGTCTCCCGCCCGTCCAGGACCCGCTCCAGGTCCACCGAGCCCCGCAAGGCGAGGGATCCTCCTCTCCAGGCCACGTCCTCCGCCGTCCGGACAGCGAGGCCGATTCCCCCCGCGAGACGGGACGCCCCGTCCACGGACAACCGTGAATCCACCGCGTCCGTCAGATTCTCCACGTCGATCTCGTCGTACGCCAGCCAGGTCCGGGGAACGATCTCCAGGCGGCCGCCGGTCTCCAGTTTCCGTCCCGCCTCGAGGTCCAGCGCCATCGCGCGGGCGTCGACGTCGCCGGCAAGGCTCCCCCGCGCATCGGATTCCAGGTCCACGCCGTAGCGCGTGGCCGAAGCCCGTCCGGCCGCATAACCGCCACCCGGTCCCTTCAGGGCGATGTCCAGGGCGGCACCGATCCCGTCGGCGGTGATCTTCCCGCCGCCGGTGGGAGCGGAAACCCTTGCGGTTCCCCCGGGTCTGCGGACGGAAAGGACGGCGGCGACCCCGTCCCCGGGAGAGAAGTCGACACCGGCTTCCAGCAGGGAGCGGCTGTAGTCGTATTCCGCCCCGACGGTGGCGCGCCCGGGTTCATAGGAGCCTTCCGTCCCGGACAGCCTCACCCAGAAGGGCGATGCGGGCACCGGAATCCGCCTGTCCGGAACGGGCCGGGCATCGAGGCGGTGGAGGAATCCCGGCAGGGCCTCGTAGACCGCCGCGCGGGGAGCGAACGCCTCCATGATAACGGGCGGTTCGGGCTCGGGGGTGGATTCCGGCTCAGGTTCCGGCTCGGGCTCGGGCTCCGGCTCCGGCTCAGGTTCCGGCTCGGGTACAGGGCGTGGTCTCGGGGAAATTCTGGGTTTGACCACGCGCCTCCTTTCGGAGAAGTCCCCGCTCGAGAAGTCCCGGTCGGCGGGGGCCTCGGACGCTTCCGTGACCCAGTTGTCCGGGTCCGTGGTGCGGTCCGTCACCCTGACCCCCGGCGACACGATGCTGACGTCCCAGGCCCCGTTCGCGGCCCTGGCGCCGGGAACGGCGCCCGCCGCGCCGTCGTGCAGCTTCACCCCGTTCAGCACGATGGTGGTCTCGCCGCCGTCGTTGACGATCCAGTTGTCGCCGAAGACCTCCGCCACGCGGCGCCCTTTGAGGGTCATGTCGACCAGCAGCTTCGGCTTGACCGAAGGGGCCTCCGCGGTGTCCCCCGGCGTGTCGCCCGTGGCGAGAATGGCAATCCCCAAACCCGATTCGATGGTTCCCGACGGGCCGATGAATACCTTGCCGCCGCCGGCGAGGTAGATTCCTTCCGCGATGCTCTTCACCGCGCCGTTCACCGTAACGGTGTGCCTGCGGTATCCGTCATCGTCGAATGCGGCGACGCGGTCCGCATTGCCGGACTGGACCCGGCCCGCCCGGACCCCGTTCGCGCCCTCACCCTGCGCATCGACGGTGCCCCCGACGGTGATCCCGATGCTCCGGTCCTCCCCGGTCCCGGCATGGAAGGCTTCGATGCCATGCGCTTCCCGGCCTGTTGTCGTGATCCGCTGGCCGCCTCCGGTAACGATCCCGATGCCGCCGGCTCCGGTGTGGCGGACATGGATGCCGGCACTGAACATTCCCGTCGTTTCCACCACGGTATCCTCGACATCGATATCCACGGCCCCCTGCGTGTCCGAGGGAGAATAATCGACGTTTCCATGCATGGCCCTGATGCCGCGGGAAAAGGCGCCGGCCGTGCTGTATGAGCCTCCGGTCACCTTGACGCGGGTATCGCCGCCGCCGAACTGGTGCCATGCGAGAATGCCTTCGGCGACGCTGAAGTCCGCGCCCAGATCGTGCTCCGTGGAGATCGTGTCCTTCGTCGAGGTGACGGTGAGGTCCCCGTCGCCCCGGTGGTAGCCGTAGATGGCCCTGGCATACCTGCCCTTCGTCGTGATGGCGTTGGATGTCGAGGTGATGGCGACATCGCCCAGTCCCCAGGTCACGCCCCAGATTCCATGGCCCTCGTCGCCCTCCGTGGTGATCTCGCTGGAGGATGCCTCGATCGAGACATCGGCGTTGGCGCCCTCCTCGGTGCTGGTATTGCTGTGGCGCGCATATATCCCGGAACCGTCCTTTCCCATGGTGTGGATTTCGGTGTCGCTGACGTCCAGGACGATGCCGCCGGTGCCACCGTGTTCGCCGTAAATGGCCTGGCCCGTCCTTCCCGTCGTCTTGATCGTGGTGTCGGATACGGTGATGTCCACGGTGCCGGTGCCGCCATGCTGGCCGTAAATGGCATAGGCCTGCGTTCGACCCGAAGTATCGATCGTGCTGCGGACGACCTCATCGGATTCGTCGAGGCTGCTGGTGACGTCGATATCGATGTTGCCGGATCCGTCATGCCGGGCAAATACGGCATGGGTGTTCACCTCTGTCGCGACGAGATCGATGTCGACGCCCTCCAGCAGGATCCCTATGTCGTCGCTGGAGGTCCCGTCTTCCGTGCACTCGACCCGTTCGCCGGCCGAAGGTGCGTTGGAGCATACTGCGGTCTGGGCCAGCGCACCGCCGGACATCGCGGCCAGCCAGCAGACCGTCGTCGCCATCAAGGCATACCGGCACAGGAAACCGGAAAGCCGTGCGGCGCCCTGCTGCCGGCCGCCGTCACATTGCCCGGTCCTTCCTGCCGGCCGGACAGCGTCCGCACGGGGATGCGGTTCGGCGCGGAAGGTCTTCACTTCCCCCGGAGGGATGCATCGCACCACCTTGTGCCTCCGTTCTGTCAAGGATCGGAACAGAACGGATCGATGGCCTGGACCTGCGCGGTTCCGGGGCCGTTAGGCCACAAGCAGAAATGGTGAGGAATGCAGTCCCCGTCGGACGGCGGAGGAGAAAGGTTAAAGGTTAGTGCATGGGCTGGAATCTTCATCTTGCAGGAACAGTGAAATTGACAAAGAAGGAAGTTATGGACTTACTCCTACTCACAAATTAGTGAACCGCACAGACTTCTGGCTTATGCTCTTAATCATGGTGAGGATTGACTGTATCTATAACGGTTACGGTTATGGTTTGTGAAATGCCAAAATTGCCCGAAATAGATGTTAATTTTGATATGCCAATTCCGCCTCCGAAACTCTGATGATCTGAAGACCCGCCTGGTCCATGACGGTGATGGGAAGGATCGAAATTCATCTGGACGCCCGGTTCAGCCCGACTCGGACCGAGAACGGGCCGTCATCAGGACCGACAGGTAGCCGTTACGGGACGAGATTCCTTGCGGCACGGGAAGGTCAGGCCGTCCGGCCCGTTGCCACGCGCGCCCCCGGCGATGAGTCTGCGAAGCCGCGCATCCTCGTCGTGGACGAAGACCCGCACACGCTTCGCTCCGTGCGCGACGCGCTCACCAGGGCAGGCTACGCCGTGCGGGTCACCACCGAGCCGGGCGAGATCGCGGACCTCGTCCGCGCCGAGAGGCCGCAGCTCGTGCTGCTCGACCTCCTGCTGCCCGGCACCGGCGGCATCGAGCTGATGGCCGAGGTCCCGGAGCTCTCCGACCTGCCGGTCA
>CAZZNP010000123.1:4821-9539 GCA_964655785.1 uncultured Gemmatimonadota bacterium | reverse complement strand
ATGACTGATCGCTGCACCAGGTAACGACCCAGCAGCCAGCCCAGGATCATCATCCCCAGCCACGGGACGAAAGGATATTGTACCCACAGGGGAATAGGACCGATCTTGACCAGCAGCCCCGGATGAAAAAACGGGGTGAATATGCTCATCCAGCCCAGGTTGCGGACCTGGGCGCCCATCTCGTTCATCGTCTCCGGATCGAATTCCCCGTCCGGAACCGGCATATTCGTCACCTCGCGGATCATGTCGGCCGTAACGCCCCCGAGGTGCATGATTCCCCAGAACAGGGCTTCGTACAGAAACAGGATCGCCAGCGCGGTGATCAGCAGCGTACGCGTGGACAGGCGCCGCAGGGGGATCATGCAGATCAGACCCATGGCGATGGCGAACAGTACCTGGAGACTGAACGGCGCCCACCAGAGAATTTCGAAGGCCAGGATGACCAGCGCCCGCTTGAACAGGTGCCAGTCCAGGTCGCGGTCGCGAGCGCCCACAAGACGGCGCCGCTCGAAGCTCAGCGCCAGCGCGGTCCCTGCGAGGAAGACGAAGGTCGGGGCGCACAGGTGGGTAATCCAGCGGGTAAAGAACTGGGCTGCGGGCAGCTCGGACCCGGGCTCCCGCATATACCACGAATCGTCACTGAATCGTCCACCGTTGAATGCGAGACTCGCGTGATCGATGGCCATCAGGACCATGACGAGGCCGCGCATCCAGTCGATGGCCGCAAGGCGGCCGGGGTCTGCGGGCAGCGGTAGACCGGGATCACCCGCCTTGTCGATACCTGTACTCATTCAGATTACTTTCGGATCTTCAGATTGCTTTCGGATCTTCAAATTTCGCTCGGATAATTGGATTGGAAAGGTTGTTTCACCCGACAGGGGACTGCCATCCAAAGAATCTAAAGCAGAGACATGTAGGTCTTCAGTTCGTAGTCGGTGACCTGCGACCGGTAGCGTTCCCACTCTTCCCGCTTGTTTTCGATCAGCTTGGCGAAAACCTCTTCACCGAGACAGTCCACCAGCAGTTCGCTTCCTTCGGCCAGTTTGATCGCCTCGTTCAGGTCTTTAGGCAGGGATTGGACACCGAGCTTCCGGCGTTCTTCGAGGGTCATGCCGTACAGGTCGGCATCCGCTGGGGGACCGAGTTCGTACCCGTTCTCTATGCCCGCCAGGCCCGCCGAAAGGATGACGGCGAAGGCCAGGTAGGGGTTACAGGAAGGATCGGGCGCCCGGTACTCCACGCGCATGGCCTCGTGTTTCGCGGGGTTGTAAGTAGGCAGCCGGATCATGTCCGCCCGGTTGCGCAGCGCCCATGAAACGAAGAGCGGCGCCTCGTATCCGGCGATGAGCCGCTTGTACGAATTCACCCACTGGTTGGTGACCAGCATGGTCTCGGGGGCGTGGCGCATCAACCCGGCGATGAAGGACCGGCCAGTCTCCGACAGGTGATGTTCCATGTCCTCGTCGAAGAAGGCGTTTTCATCTCCGCGGAATAGCGAAAGGTGAATATGCATCCCGCTCCCGTTCTGGCCGGCGTGGGGTTTGGGCATGAAGGTGGCGTACACGTTGTGCCGGAGGGCGACTTCCTTCACCACGAGGCGGTAGGTCATGGTGTAGTCCGCCATGGTCATGGCGTCGGTGTACCGCAGCGAGATCTCGCTCTGGCTCGGTCCGCCCTCGTGGTGGCTGAACTCGACGCCGATGCCGATCTCCTCGAGGGCCATCACGGTGTCGCGTCTCAGATCCGTGGCCCAGTCCAGCGGGGTCAGGTCGAAGTAGCCGCCCTGGTCGAGGGGCTGGGGCGGACCTTCGCTGGACTTGAGGTAGTAGTATTCGAGCTCAGGCTGGACGTAGAAGGTGTACCCGTGCCCGGCGGCGCGCTGGAGGCTCCGCTTGAGGATCTGGCGCGGGTCGCCTTTGTAGGGTTGGGCGCCGTCGGGGTCCAGGATGTCGCAGAACATGCTGCCCACGGCGCTCTTCCGGGCGTCCGGACGCCAGGGCAGAATCTGGAACGTGCTGGGGTCCGGCATGGCGATCATGTCCTGCTCGCTGTGCCGGATGAACCCTTCGATGGACGATCCGTCGAAGACCTCGCCGTCCTTCAGGGCGTCTTCCAGTTCCTCCACCGTTATGGAGAAACTCTTCAGAAAACCCAGTATATCCGTGAACCACAACTGGATGATCTTTACGTTGTGTTCCTGGGCCGTGTGAAGGACGTAATCCTTCGCCGCATCCGATGTGTCGCTCATGCCTCACCTGTCAGGGATGCCGGACTGGCTACTTGGACGGCTTCACCTTTCTCTTTCTCTTCATGTCTCGGATCGCGGCCTTGCGCCTCTGTTCCTTGCGAAACCGCTGTCTCCGGAGTTCTTTCTGACGTTCGCGCATTCCCACTCCCTCGTACGTGTCCGGGCTAGATGGTCCGGACGGTTTAAAGGGGCTCCCGGCGACCCGGATCAGGGTGTTCCACGAGGAGCCTTCGCGATGTAGATATACTCAGATTGTCATTGATTGCAACTGCCAGGACGATTATACAATCTAAACCGGACCGCCTTTCCGGGCAATCAGTTTCTCACTCGCGTATCGCACCGTGCACCCATCCGTGCACCCGTCTGCCGATTGGAGTCTTCCTTGAGCCAGGTCCGCCTTCTATCCAGATCGGATATGGCTTCCGTTCTCACCATGCCGGACGTGATCGGAGCCGTGGAAGAAGGGTTTCGCACCGCCGGAGAGAAAGACGACGTACCCGTCCGCCTGCCCGTCCGGGTAGCGGACCGGCCTTCGGTCGCCCTCTTCATGCCGGCCTACCTTCACGGTCAACAAACCCTGGGCGCCAAGGTCGTTTCCGCGTTCCACGATAATCCGTCCCGGGGCCTTCCGATGATCACGGGGTTCTACGTGCTGTGCGACGCGGAGACCGGCCGGCTCATCGCCCTCATGGATGCCACCTTCCTCACCGGCATCCGGACCGCGGCGGCATCCGCGGTGGCCTCGAAGTACCTGGCGCGCAAGGATGTGAAGGTACTGGGTATTATCGGGACGGGCGTCCAGGGCCGGTTCCACGCGGACGCGATCGCGGCGGTCCGTCCCATTGAGCGGATCGTCGCATACAACAGGACGGCCGAGCGGGGACGGGCATTCCTGGAAGAAATCGAGTTCCTGGGGATCTCGTGCCAGCTGGCGGACACCGCGGACGAGTGCGCCGCCGAAGCGGACGTGCTCGCGGTCTGCACATCGAGCAAGACGCCCCTCTTCGACGGCGGACGGGTTCGTCCCGGCACCCATGTAAACGCCGTGGGCGTCTACACCGCCGACTCGCAGGAACTGGACGCCGGGTTGATCCGCCGGGCCCGCGTCTTCGTGGATACCTACGAAGGCGCTTTCGCAGAAGCGGGCGACATTCTCGTCCCCCTGCGCGCGGGCGAAATCTCAAGGGATCACGTACTGGCGGAACTGACCGAACTGGTCACCGGCGGGAAGGCCGGACGGACGAGCCGGGAGGAGATCACGGTGTTCAAGTCCGTGGGTTACGCCATGGAAGACGCGGTCACCGCCAGGCTGGCCTATGAGCGGGCAACGGCTGCCGGGACCGGTTCCGTCTTCGATCTGGAAGCATGAAGCGCGTCCTGATCGTCCGGTCGGGCGCGGTCGGCGACCTGGTCCTCACCCTGCCCACGCTCTCCGCGTTGAAGAAGCGCTACGAAGGCCTGTCCATCGATATGATGGGCCATTCCAGCCGCCTTTCTTTATTGAAACAGTGTGGATACGTGGACAATGTGCTGTCGATTGACAGCCGGGACTTCACGTCGTTGTTCGTACCCGGCGGCGCGATCGCGGGGACGGCGCTGGCGACCGATCCCGGCGGCTCATCCACGGGGGTCGTAGACGGGCGCGGCTTCTCATCCGCAGGAGTCGCAGACGGGCGCGGCGGCACACCCACGGAAGCTGTCATAGAGAATCTGCGATCCTACGACGCGATCCTCACTTACCTTCCCGATCCCGACGGCGTGTTCGCGGATAACCTCCGAAGGTACGTGTCCTGCCCGGTGCTTACCGGGCGGTTCCGACCCGCTGACGGGCACAGAATCCACATGACCTTCGTGTTGATGGATGCCGTGAAGCCCCTGGGTGTGGACTCCATCGCCGATCCTCCCGCAATTCCATCCGCGTTGCGCGGCGCGGATAATGATATACGCAATTTGAATTTGCCCTCGGACCGTAGCCTGGTCGCCGTCCATCCAGGTAGTGGTGGACAGACGAAATGCTGGCCGGCCGAACGGTACGCCGCGCTGATCGAATGCCTGGCCGAGAAGGGCTGCCGACCGGTCGTCACATTCGGTCCTGCCGACGGTGCGGCGCGCCGCCGCATCCTCCCCCGCATCTCGGGCCGAGACGTGACTATCGTGGAGGACCGGTCGCTTGTCGACATGGCCGCACTCTATGCGATGTGCCAGGCGATGATCGGCAACGATTCGGGCATGACCCACCTGGCCGCCGCGACGGGAACGCCGGTCATTGGCCTTTTCGGTCCCACGGACCCGGCCGTCTGGGGTCCAAGGGGGAAACGGGTCCGGTTGTTGTGGGGGAACGAAGAGATCGGGAAAGATGCAGGCGGGTTGGCCTGGCGGGAGCCTTACCGTCCACGCAACCTTGCAGACATCAGCGTGGAGACACCTGCCCGTGTACTATCGGAACTCGGCGTTACGGCCGGCATGCAGT
>CAZZNP010000123.1:0-4721 GCA_964655785.1 uncultured Gemmatimonadota bacterium | reverse complement strand
CGATCCTCGTAGATACAAAGTAGATACACAGCATACTGCATCGTTCGGGAAGCCCCTTGACACGACCTCCGGGATGCGCTAAGTTCGCCGACATGCGTCCAGACCGGTTGACTATCCTGCGTTGGAGCGCGCTGATCGCGCTCGCCCTGTTCGTGCTCTCGACGACGCCCCATGACCACGACCACGCCGAATGCGTCGAAGGCACCTGCGTGCCCTGCTACGTCCAGAGCCTCCCGCTGATCGATTCCACCGACCGCTCCGGCGTGCACGAGACCCCCGCTGAATCGGTACGCCGAATCCCCTTCGCAGACACCCTGGACCATCCTCGCAACGAGGAGGCCCACGGCAAGGACTCCCGGGCGCCACCCGCCTGAATACCCTCCAATCCCATAGCAAATTCATTCGCTGATGGCCTGCGCCGTTGCCGGTCGATCGATGACCCTCCGGCACATTAGCGATCGTTTTTTCTTATTTTGGCATTCGCTAAACGCGTCTGTGGCGCGGTGGCGATACTGTATATCCTATTTCCCCGGAGGGTGAGTCCATGGAAACCGATCCGGTCTCCCGGATGAAACAAGAAAGCGACATTTTAACGGCCGATGCGCGTGTAAAGCAGGTAGCGGCAGCCGAAGGAACTTCGAAACCCGTTCTCGAGGCAAAGACTCTGTCAAAGCGTTACGGCGAGCTGGAAGCCGTTACCGGCCTGGACCTTCGAATCGGATCGTCGGAAATCTACTGTCTGCTCGGCCCGAACGGCGCGGGCAAAACGACTACGATCCATCTCTTCCTGGGGTTTCTCGAGCCGACGTCCGGAAGCGTGCACGTGATGGGGATGGACGTAGCCGACGAGCCTTTGAAGTCTAAAAACCACCTGGCCTATATCCCCGAACAGGTCATGCTCTATCGCAACCTGAGCGGCCTGGAAAACCTGGCTTACTTTTCGGCGCTGGGTGGAAAAGAGTCCTTGTCGCCCGATCACCTGGCTGCAATCCTCGTCGAAGCCGGTCTTCAGGAGGAGGCTGTCCATTCCCGCGTCTCCGAATACTCCAAGGGTATGCGGCAGAAAGTCGGCATCGCGATCGCCATCGCCAAGGAAGCCGACGCCCTGCTCCTCGACGAACCGACGTCGGGACTCGATCCCCAGGCGTCGAACGAATTTTCCGAATTGCTGGAACGACTCAAGGAACGCGGCGTCGCGGTGCTGATGGCGACCCATGATCTGTTTCGCGCGAAGGAGTCCGGGACGCGGATCGGAATCATGCAGCATGGCAGACTCGTGGTGGAGATGACGACCGACGAAATCGGCCACGCCGATCTCGAACGCATCTACCTGGATCACATGCACGAATAGGAGCCGACCATGATAGGGCATATAATCCGTAAAGAGTTTAAGGACATGGTGCGGGATGGGCGCTTCAGATGGTGCGCGGCGCTGGTAGGCGCCCTGCTCCTGGTCTCGCTGGGAACCGGATGGGTCCAGGCGCGCAATGCACAGAAGGAACTGGCCGCCGCACAGGCTACCGCCCGCGATCACTGGGAATCTCAGGGCGAGAAGAACCCTCATTCCGCGGCCCACTACGGCGTCTACGCTTTCAAGCCCCGGCTGGCGTTGTCCTTTGTCGACGAGGGCGTGGATTCCTATACCGGTACGTCGGTTCTGCTGGAGGCCCACAGGCAAAACGATTTCCTGTTGCGACCGGCGCAGGACGCGACACCCGCGCAGCGCATCGGCGCCTTGACGGCGGCGCAGGTCCTTCAGCACCTGGTGCCGCTGCTCATCATCCTCCTGACCTTCGGCGCCCTCGCCGGTGAGCGGGAGCGAGGCACGCTGCGGCAGTTGCTGGCTACCGGCATCGGACGCCTCGAGCTTGCGATGGGCAAGGCCCTCGGCGTAGCAGCAGCCCTGGCCCTGCTCCTGATACCCGCGGCGCTCGTGGGGGCGGCCGCCATCGTCATAGGAAGCCCCGGACCGGCGGCATCCCCCGTAGTCCGCGGCGCTGTGCTGGTCGGCATCTACCTGGTATATTTCGCGACGTTTATCGGGCTTTCTCTCGCCGTCTCGGCAAAGTCCCCTTCGGCACGGACCGCACTGGTGGTCCTGCTGGCCGTCTGGGTGGTCAACGGACTCGTGGCGCCGCGTGTCGCGGTTGATCTGTCGAAGTGGCTGTACCCGACGCCCTCGGCGGTGGAGTTCGCGCAAGCCCTCGGCAGGGAGATGGCTGACGGGGTGGACGGGCTCGAGCGGCCCGACCGGGATGCGTCGACACAGGCACTCCTCGACCAGTACAATGTGGAAAACGTCGAGGATCTTCCCATCAACGCCATTGGTGTCTTTCTACAGAAAAGCGAGGAGTTCGGCAACCAGATATTCGACCGCAATTACGGTGCCCTCTGGAACACTTTCGAACGCCAGGGATACGTACACGAGGCCCTTGCGGTTACGGCGCCGTTGCTGGCGGTTCGGACGCTCTCCATGGGCCTGGCCGGTACCGATGTCGAACAGCACCGGCACTTCGCCGCCGCCGCGGAGGAATACCGCCGGGATCTTGTCCAGCGCCTGAATGTTAATATGACCGAGAATTCCCGCACCGGTGAAGTGTACCTCGCCGAGGCCGATCTATGGTCGCAGATGCCGCCCTTTCGATATGACGCCCCGACGGTGGCGTGGGTCCTTCAGAACCGTGCCCTGTCGCTCCTGGTGATGGGGCTGTGGCTGGCCGGTGCGTTTGTTGCCGTTACAATCGCCGTTCGCCGCACGGAGGTGGCCTGATCATGGGGACCATGACTACGAAGACCATCCTTGTGAACGAGTGGCGGCTTCTCGCCGCCGACCGAACCCTGCGGGTCGTTCTTCCGCTCTTTGTCGTCCTCTTCGCCTATGCGCTGGTCAACGGCATGGCATGGGTCAATTTCCAGGAACGCACGGTGCAGGTCGTGCGCGACGGAAATGCCGAACGGACCGACGCGTTGAAACGCGAACTGACCGCCATTGAAAACGGAAGCCAGCCGTCCTCCCCGTTCCGCGATCCCCGCAACGCCAACGTGATGGGTGGAGCGCGGGGAGCCCGTTCCGTCGTGCTGGAACCGGGGCCCCTGACCGCCCTGGCGGTGGGGCAAAGCGATCTCCTGCCTTTCTACTACGATGTCAGCATCAACACCAACGAATCCACCTTCCTTCAGAACGGCGAGGTGGAGAATCCACTCAACCTCATGGTCGGGCGATTCGACCTGGCCTTTGTGGCGGTCTACCTGCTGCCCCTTCTCGTGCTGGCCCTGGGTTTCAACGTGCTGTCGGGGGAGCGCGAGCAAGGTACCCTGGCGCTGACGCTTTCCCAACCCGTGTCGGCCCGCCGCATCGTGACCACGAAACTCGGATTCCGGGCGATACTGGTCATGGCCGTGGCTATAGGGGTGTCGGTAATCGGAATACTGCTCACCGGGAGCCCGGAATCATCGGAGCTTTCCGGCAGGACACTGCTGTGGTGTGCGGCACTGACCGTATACGCCCTGTTCTGGTTCTCGCTCACCGCGTGGGTAAACAGCCTGGGGCGGTCCTCTGCATGGAACGCCACGGTGCTGGTGGGAACCTGGCTCGTACTGGTTGTGGTGCTGCCGGCCGCCATCAATATCGCGGCGGGCCTGCTCCACCCGCTGCCCTCCCGGGTGGAGATGATCACTGCGCAGCGCGAAGCCTCGAACGACGCGGTAAGCCGCCGCAGCGAACTGCTTGCCCGCTACCTCGAGGACCATCCGGAACTCGCCGGGGGCGCGGAGGCGGATGAGTCCAACAGGGCGGCTCTCGCCTGGGCAGCGACGGACGCAGTGAACCGGCGCCTGGAGGAGGTGTCGGCGCATCACCAGGTACGGCGTGAAGAGCAAAACGAACTGGTCCGCCGTTACCGGTTCCTTTCCCCCGCGCTTCTGGTCCAGGAGCTGTTCATCGACGCGGCGGGAACGGGTGATGCGCGGTTCGCCCGGTTTCAGTCACAGGTGCGTGAATTCGCCGGTCAGTGGCGCTCCTTCTTCGTGCCGGCGATTCTGGCTGGAGAGAAGATGTCGGCGGAGGCGCTTCCCATGATACCGGGATTCCAGTTTGCAGACGAGTCTTTGGGCGACGTGAGCCGGCGTGCCGCGGTACCGCTTTCAACGCTGGCCGTACTGGTCCTGCTGGTGAGTGCGGGCGCCTGGGTCGGCCTGGGAAGGGTGCGCGGCGCCGGGTGATCCGGCTTCGGCAGTCTGCCGGGAAGGCCTGGTCTGACCGGTGTGTCTGGTCTGTGCCGGGTCTGCCTGGCGAATTGGAGTAGAAATGATACGATTCATCAGTCGAGGAGCCGTCGACAACGCCGGCGTGTTCCTCTCCACGGCTTGTGCGGTCCATTGCGTGGCCGTACCGCTGCTGGTAACGTTTCTTCCGCTTGTGGGGCTGGGTTTTCTTGCCAGCGAACCTGCCGAATTCGCCATAGTCGGCGCCGTCCTGCTTGCAGCCGGGAGCGTGGTTGCGGGCGTCAGGCACCACAGGCGATGGAGGGCGTTTCTCACGCTGGTGTTGGCCGTGGGGATTATCGCAGCGGGTTACATCGCGGCCGAAGGGAGCTTTGAGGTCATCCTTCATGTAACCGGGGGGATCCTGCTCGCGGCAACCCACCTTCTGAACCGGCACCTGTGCAGGACGTGTCCCGCGGCGGGATGCGCAGAGACGACTTAGGCTGTATCGCGTCGGC
>CAZZNP010000122.1:5537-9615 GCA_964655785.1 uncultured Gemmatimonadota bacterium | reverse complement strand
TTTCCCTTTAAATATGATTAGGCCGAGCGTCAGGTTGAGGCCGGCTTCCTCGTCCTGAGCCGGATGCAGGAGGGCCCCAGGCACGGTTTCGTACTGGCGTAAGATCGTGTGTGTCGGGTGTAATCGGGCACGTCAGGTATGGGGAAACCGGGTGTCAGGTAGAGGATCGGGTAAGTCAGGTAGGATCACGTATGCCAGGTCGGCAAGCCATGCAGGAGAAAGAACGGGACATCAGGCAGGGTAAATCAGGCAGGAGAAAGAACGGGACATCTGGCAGGGCAGGTCAGTCAGAAATGGGTGAAATCAGGTATGTAAAGAATGGGACGTCAGGCAGGAGGGGATAGGTCAGGATAGAGAAAGTGGTGGCGTTGGATCAACAACACGGTAATATGTAGTCTGGTGTTGAAGGAATCCGATTCAGGCAGGGAGTTCAATTCAGGGCGAGGAACGCGACGGGAAACGCGTACGGGAAACGCGTTTTGTATAAAAAATGTAGTTTTTTCTTGACTTATTACTCCATCTAATCATATATATCTTGAGTAATTTCCTTGTGAAAATTTACCGATCACGATCTGGTTGACCTGTCCCCGCAACCATGCGTACCTTACCATGTAGGATAACGACGGCAAGCCGGAAAGGAGACCTAATGACGAGTTAACACGCCCCGTATTCAACCGCCAACACCATGTCGATTCCGTTCCTGGGGAACGCAGCACTGACCCTCTGGGCAACGGGTTCGATCCTACTGACTTTAGCCGACCGAAACGCGTTGAACCACCCCACTCAAATCGCAAGAGCCTGCAATGCAGGTCGAGCCGGGAGTTAACGGCTCAGTTTCCTGCCTGCCTTGCCCCGAAGAACAAGTTGAATCGATCTCGTCCATGAGAGCCGTGTCGGACCACTTGCGTAGAGATAGTACCATGCGTCGAAGCATTTCCTTGCAGCCTACCCTGGACAACAAGGCCGAACCGTTGTCCATCGATGTCGCGCGGTTGCTGCGGGCCAGCATCGCGCCGAACACGGCGAAGGCGTATGGCGATGCATTGCACAAGTTGTTCGAGCACCTTGATGGCCAGCCATTGACCGACGATACGCTGGCCGGCTACCTGGCGCACTTGTATGCCAGGGGACTGGCGCCCGCCTCCGTCACGGTCGTGGTACAGGCCGTCCGCTTCTGGGAAAAGCTGGAAAACCGCCCGACAAGCGTGGGGCCGTTGACGGCCCGTACGCTGGCCGGCATCCGCCGCGAAGGCCGAAACCGGGGCCGCGGCCAGGTAACGGGATTGCCCCGGGAGACGGTCAATGTCATGGTGCACAACGCCGTCAGCGCCAACACCCTGGCCGGATTGAGAGACGCCGCGCTGTTTCGCGTGATGAGCGACGCGCTGTTGAGGATCGGGGAAGCCGTCGCCATCGACTGCGAACACATCACCACCCAATTCGACGGGAGCGGGCGGCTGACTTTGCATCGAAGCAAGACCGACCAGGAGGGCAAGGGCGCCAGCCTCTTTCTGACCGCCCGGACCGTCGTCGCGATTCAGCAGTTGCTGAAGGTGGGGGGGTACAGGGTTGGTCCCCTCTTCCGACGGATGGTGAAGGGCGATCGTATGAGCGATGCCCGGCTTACGGTGGACGGCGCCCGGCTGGCCATCAAAGCCGCTGCGGAACGGGTCGGCATCAAGGGCGTGAGCGGACACAGCCTGCGCATAGGCACCGCACAGGAACTCGCCCAGCGCGGCGCTTCCCTGGTCGAATTGCAGAACGCCGGCCGTTGGACCGACAGCCAGATGCCCGCGCACTACACCCGCGAGCAGGCCGCGAGCAAGGGTGCTGTAGCCAGGTTGCTGGGGATAGACTGAGGGCGTCCCGTATCGCGTCTCACACGTAGATCGAAGTCTCGCCCGCGCTCGCGCCGCGCGTCACGCGCCGCCCAGATAACGCGGATGCGACTTCAGCGATTTTTGAGCAGATCTGCCAACGCGTCCACCGTGGTAACGGGCTGCCGGCACACGAACTGCTCGCAGACGTAGGCCGTGGCCGCGCCGTCTATGGCAGGCCGGTCGGCGAGGAGCGGGATGAGCTTCGCGGCATGGCCGTCAGCATCGCCGTCGTCCGCCGTTGGGTCCCGCAGGGCCACGACCTTGTTCGGCAGGAACATGCCGTCGACCAGGTCCAGCATGGCCCGCGTGACGGCGTCATCCCTGGCGCCGATGATGGCGATCTCGACAGGCGTATCGAGGTACCAGGAAAGCCCGCACAGCAACTGTCCGAATCCACCAGGCGCCGCGCCCATGTAGTCCGTGAAGAGGGAGAGCGTCTTGCCGGCCCGCTCCCGGTAATCGTTCCTTCCCGTGAACGCGGTCAGCCGGAGCAGGTTCTGCACGCTCACGGCATTGCCCGATGGGATCGCGTTGTCGTAAGGGTTCTTGGACCGGACGATGAGTGTCTCGTGGTCGTCGCTGGTGAAGAAGAAACCGCCGTCTTTCCCGTCCCAGAACCGGTCGATCGTCGTGTCCATGAGCTTCGCCGCATGGCCGAACCAGGCCGGGTCGAAGGTCGCTTCATACAGGTCGAGCAGGGCCGATACCGTGAAGGCGTAGTCGTCCAAGTAACCGTTGAACCGCGCGCGCCCGTCCTTGAAAGTATGCATGAGCCGGCCGTCCTCGTGCAGCGCGTCCAGGACGAACTCCATCCCATCCGACGCCGTGTCGAGCCAGGCTGGTTCGCCGAAGATACGGCTCGCTCGGGCCATGCTGCCGATCATCAACCCGTTCCAGTCGGTCATGATCTTTTCGTCACGGCCCGGGCGCACGCGATGCTCGCGGTGATCGAAGAGAGTCCGGCGGCCTTCGGTCACGGCCGCCCGCATCGTCTCGGGTTCCACGCCCAGGTGGGCGGCCAGCGGTTCGATGGCGACGTCCACGTGCAGCACACTGGTCCCGTGTTCGAAGTTGCCCCCCTCTTCCACGCCGTAGTACCGGGAAAACAGGCGGCTCTTTTCTTCTCCCAGGACTTCGTTGATTTCCTCAGGCGTCCACACGAAGAACCGGCCCTCCTCGCCTTCGCTGTCGGCGTCCTGGGTCGCGTAGAACCCACCGCCGGGCTGGACCATCTCGCGCATGAGGTAGGACGCCGTTTCCGAAACGACCTTGCGGTACAGGGGGTCCCCGGTGGCCTGATAGGCCTCGGTATAGGTCCGCATGAGCAGCGCGTTGTCGTACAGCATCTTCTCGAAGTGGGGGATCAGCCATTTGGCGTCGACGGAATACCGGTGGAATCCGCCTCCCAGTTGGTCGTAGATCCCGCCGTTGCCCATCTTCGCCAGGGAATGGCCGACCATGTCGAGGGCAGACTGGCGGCCGGTCCTCAGGTGATCGCGCAGTAGAAAGGACAACGTCATGGACGGGGGAAACTTGGGCTGGGTGCCGAAACCTCCGTTGGCGGCGTCGTAGGACGCGGCGATCCCGGCGAAGGCCTTGTCGAGCAGGTCCGTTTCCAGGTTTTCCTGGCTCGAAGCGAACCCGGCCAGTTGGACAAGGCGGTCTTTGAGCTTGTCGCCCTGTTCCTCGGCGTCTGTCCGGCGATCGCGATAGAACTTCGCCACCGCCTGCAGGATGCGGGGGAACCCGGGCCGTCCGTACCGGTCGTCGGGAGGGAAATAGGTGCCCCCGTAGAAGGGTTTCAGGCCGGGCGTAAGGAAGACGGTCATGGGCCAGCCGCCGCTGCCCGTCATGGCGGTTACGGCGTTCATATAGATCTCGTCCAGGTCGGGCCGTTCCTCCCTGTCCACCTTGACGTTGACGAAGTGCCGGTTCATGATCTCCGCCGTTTCCCCGTTCTCGAAGGATTCGTGGGCCATGACGTGGCACCAGTGACAGGCGGAGTACCCAATGGACAGCATCACGGGTTTGTCTTCGGTCCGGGCTCTCTCCAGGGCCTCTTCGCCCCAGGGGTACCAGTCCACCGGATTGTAGGCGTGCTGCCGCAGATAAGGACTGGTCTCGTGGATCAGGCGATTGGCCCGCTCTCCGGCCTCCTGCGCCGCGTGCTCTCCGGCCTCCTGCGCCGCGTGCTCTCC
>CAZZNP010000122.1:0-5437 GCA_964655785.1 uncultured Gemmatimonadota bacterium | reverse complement strand
GCGTGCTCTCCGGCCTCCTGCGCCGCGTGCTCTCCGGCCTCCTGCGCCGCGTGCTGTTCGGGGTGCCGTGATTCGTTCAACTCACACCATGCCTTTCTCGACCATGCGTTCCAGGGCGAAATCGCGGACATCGATGGGGAATTCCATGACGCACCGTCGGGCAGAGGACTCGAAAATGCCCATGATGGTTTCCAGGGCCACACGGGCGATCTTCGCTTCGGACCGGTGCGTGGCTCGGCCTTCCACGGTGGAGACAAGTTCCTCCAGTTCACCGCAGACATTGGAATAGATTTCGTTCAACTCGGGTACGTGCCATCCGTCCGAACGGTAACTGGTCAGCATCTTCAGCGGGGGGCCGTCTGGACTGTTCACTTCGATGATTCCGTCGGAACCGATGATACGGAAGGAAAAGGACTGGCTCGCCCGTTCACCCAGCTCGATGAATCCCACGACTCCGTTGCCGTAACCAACCCGTCCGACCGCCATGTCTTCAGCCGGCATGTCCGGATGGTTGCGGCGCCCCTCGATTTTGCCCGGGCGGTCGATCTGCCCCATGACCCACCGGGGCGGACTGTCGGCGTTCAGGTAGTTGATCAGGTCGATGACGTGGGTGCCGTTGTTCATCAGGTCGAGGGTGCAGTGGCCCCAGATCATGGCAATCTCCCCGATTTCCCCCGCCTGGATCCATTCCCGCGCCAGGACGGCCTGGGGTGAAAACCGGTGGGCGTGGCCGATCGCGAGCGTCGCACCGGCCCTCTCGCAGGCTTCGATCATCCGGTCGGCTTCGTCCAGGGAGACGGCCATGGGCTTCTCGCACAGGATGCCCCGTGCGCCGTTTTCCGCCGCCGCGATCGTCGCTTCGCAGTGCCCGCGGGGCCAGGTGCAAATACTCACCAGGTCGAGCTTCTCCCGCCCCAGCATTTCGCGGTGGTCTTCGTAAATCCGGAGCCCGTGTTCCCGTGCGAGAAACTGCGTCTTTTCCCCATTGGGATTGATATCCGACCCGGCGGCCAGCTCGATTTCGGCGTTTTGCAGGTGACGGTACCCGTTGGCGTGGGCGGAGGCAATGCCGCCGCATCCGATGAATCCCGCACGGTATCTGTTCATGATTGGTTTTCCTGTGAAGTGGCAAGTAGTCACGTTCGTGAAGGCGCCAGTGGTCAGGCTTATGAAGGCGCCGTTGGTCAGGCTTATGAAGGCGCCGTTGGTCAGGCTCATGAAGGCGCCGTTGGTCAGGCCCGGAGCACGGGACGCGTCAGGCAGGTCGGCCCGCCGCTGCCCGGAGCACGGGGTGTATCAGGCCCGGAGCACGGGACGCGTCAGGCAGGTCGGCCCGCCGCTGCCCGGGTAGCAGATCTGGTCTCCGTCGAATTCATCAATCTGGCAGCCGGCTTCCCGCATGCGATCCACGGTAACGCGATTCCCGCTCCGCATGATTACACGACGGGGCGCTACGGCAAGCACGTTGCAGCCGAGACTGTCGTATTCCTCGTCCGGCACCGGGACCGTTTCGATGCCCAGGGCGGTCAGCATTTCACGGAAAGGGATGGGCAGCAGCCGGTCGTAGACGACCGCAAGGTCCTTGTCCAGCATGCTGATGATGGACATGAGGTGCAATACCGCGCCCGGTCCGTCCCAGTGGACCATGGGGACGGCCACCACGTCGACCCCCTGTGGCCTCAGCAGTTCCTGTAACTGCCAGATCCCCTCGCCGTTGGTGCGGTAGGTCAGGCCGATCACGACCAGGTCGTCTTTCAGCCAAACCACGTCGCCGCCTTCGACGCTGCCGGGCGATTCGATGCGTCCGGCGATGGGGATGCCCGCATCGGCGAACCAGTCTTCCTGGGCATCCGGCTCCCCCATTCGCGCGTCCTTGCCCATGCGGCCCAGGAAAACGCCCTGTTCGGTGACAGAGGCCACGGGATCGTGCGTGTAGATCGAGTCGAGTCCCGTCCGGCCATCGGACGGCAGGAACGCCACTTCGGCGCCAGCCGTTTCGAGTAGCGAAGTGAACCGTCTGTGTTCGTCCACCGCGCGTTGGTAATCCGGCATCGACAGGTAATCCAGGGAACGCCACTGGGCATCGATGCGGTCCTGGCTTTGAAAGGATTCTTCCGGGCGCTTGACCAGCACCTTCTTCAGCGGACGTACCATGGACCGGCAACCGTATGCACTCATGGCGACTCCTGTCCGGAGAGAAGGGCTTCGGTTTCTTCCTCGTTCAAGATCTTGACGCCGAGGGTCTGTGCCTTACGCAGCTTTGAACCGGCGTTTTCGCCGGCGACCAGGTAATCGGTCTTCTTGCTCACGCTGGATGTCACCCGCCCTCCCGCGGACTCGATCCGGCCGGCCATCTCTTCGCGGGTGTGATTCGGCAAGGTGCCCGTGATCACGACAATCTTGTCCGCCAGCACCTGGGCTTGCGCGCCGCCCTCCACCAGCACCTGGGCTTGCGCGCCGCCCTCCGCCAGCACCTGGGCTTGCGCGCCGCCCTCCGCCAGCACCTGGGCTTGCGCGCCGCCCTCCACCGACGCCTGGGCTTGCTCATCGGCCTCCGGCGCTTCCGGTTCCTTGCCGAGACCTTTTGCATTTAGTTTCTCTACTATATCCTGGTTGCGTTCGTTCCGGAAGAAAACCACGATGCTCTCGGCAATCTTCGGACCGATCTCCGGTATGGCGACCAGTTCCTCTTCCGTGGCGTCCTTGATCCCGTTGATGGAGCGGAAGCGCTCGGCGATCTGCCGGGCGGCCCGTTCTCCCACGTGGGGAATGCCCAGGGCGAACAGCAGGCGGTCCAGGGGACGGCGCTTGCTGTTTTCGATGGCTTGCCACAGGTTGCCGGCGGACTTCTCGCCCATGCGCTCGAGCGTCCCGAGTTGCTCGCGAGACAAATCGTAGATGTCTCCCACGTCCCCGATCAGGTCCTTCCCCAGTATCTGCTCGGTGACCGCAGGACCGAATCCTTCGATGTCCATGGCATTCCGGGCGGTGAAATGGGTGACCCGCGCCTGCATCTGCGCCGGACACGCCGCGTTCTCGCAACGCACCGCCACCTCGCCGCTCACCCGCACGAGCTCAGTCTCGCACACCGGACAGGCCGTGGGCATCTCAAATTTGACCGACCCGTCTTCCCGTTTGCTCATATCGACGGAAACGACCTTGGGGATGACGTCCCCGCCCTTTTCGATGATCACGGTGTCGCCGACGCGCAGGTCCTTTCGGCCGATCTCCTCCTCGTTGTGGAGCGTAGCCCGGCTGATCGTGGAACCGGCCAGAAACACCGGCTCAAGCTCGGCGACCGGGGTTACCACGCCGGTCCGGCCGACCTGGAGCCGGATGTCCGTGAGCCGCGTGACGGCCTGCTGCGCGGTGAACTTGCTGGCGATGGCCCAGCGAGGGCTTTTCAGCGTGGCCCCGAGTTCGCCGTGCATACCGATGGAATCCACCTTGATGACCATTCCGTCGATATCGTAGGGCAGAGACGATCGCCGCTCCTCCCATTCCTTGCAGAAATCGATCACCGCGTCTATGGTGGCGAATCGCCGGGCTTCCCGGTTGGTCGGAAACCCCTGGCCGGCCAGCCAGTCCAGTCTTGCGAAATGGCTGTCCAGATCGGGCCTTACCGCGAGCGCGCCTGTTTCGTCCTCGAAACGCAGCGTATAGAGGAATACCCTGAGGGGCCTTTCGGCGACGACGCGGGGATCATGGAGCTTCAGCGAGCCGGATGTGGCGTTCCGGGGGTTCGCGAAGAGCGGCTCTTCCCGTTCGCCCCGCAGTTCGTTCAGTTCCCGGAACCCGTCATGGGGCAGGTAAACCTCGCCCCGGACCTCGAAGTTGTTGAGCAGGGGCTCCTCCTCCTGAATGCGCAGGGGGATGGAACGGATGGTCCGCAGGTTCACCGTGATGTCGTCACCCTGTTCGCCGTCGCCGCGCGTCGCTCCCTGTATCAGCGAGGCGTCTTCGTACCGGAGGCTGACGGCCACGCCGTCTATCTTCAACTCCGTCGTGTAGGCGTATTCCCGCTCCGGGCCCAGCAGGTCCCGGATTCGGCGGTCGAAGTCCCTGATCTCCCCGTCGTTGTACGTGTTGCCGATGGAGAGCATGGGAGCGGGGTGCCGGACGACAGGAAAGGAAGAGGAGGGCGAACCCCCGACGCGCTGTGTGGGCGAATCGGGGGTAATCAGACCGGGGTGCGCCGATTCCAGGTCCAGCAACTCGTTCATCAGCATGTCGTAGTCGTAATCGCTGATGACCGGATCGTCTAGTACGAAATACCGGTGATCGTGCGACCGGATTTCCCGGCGCAGCACTTCAATGCGTTCGGCAGGCGACATGGCTTCCGCGTGCTGTAGCTAACCGGCGCTGGCGGCTTTCGACCGCGATGGTTTTCTGGCGCGACGGATTTCCTCGCGCTTCTTCGCTATCCAGTTCTGCCACCAGACCACGATGGGACTGGCGATGAAGATCGAAGAATAGGTTCCGGTGACGACGCCGAAAGTCAGCGCCAGGGCGAAACCCCAGTTGGTCGACGCGCTGCCGGCCAGCAGGAAGACCAGGACCAGGAGGACGGTGAGCGACGTCATCATGGTTCGGTTCAGGCATTCGTTGATGCTGCGGTCCACCACGCCGGAAAACCCTTCCGTCCGCGTTCGGCCCAGGCTTTCCCTGATTCGGTCGTAGACCACGATGGTATCGTTCGTCGAATACCCTACGACGGTCAGCAGGGCCGCCACGACCGCCATGGTCAGCTCCTCGCCCACGAGGGTGAGCATGGCCAGCACGATGAGCACGTCGTGGATCAGCGCGACGATCGTCCCGATGCCGAACCGGAAGCCGTTGACCTGCCGGAACCGGATGGTGATATAGAGGACGATGCCGATGATGGAAGCCCCCACGGCGCCCATGGCGTCGACCGTGAGTTCCTTTCCGATCTTGGGACTGACATTGTATTCCTGGCGCAGCCAGTCCTCTTCGTCGCCCTTGAGGTTATCGGGAAACTCTTCCCTGAGCGTCGTCTTGACGGCGGATGCGATCTGCTGCTCGTTCCAGTCGCTGTCGGCCGCCCTGATCAGGATGTTGTCCTCCTCGCCGATCACCTTGATTTCGCTCTGGCTCAGGTCCACTTGCTGGTTATCGATGGTGACGTTGCCCAGTGCGCCGCGTATCTCCTGTACCTGCACCGGGGGATCGAACCGCATCTCGATCAGCGACCCGCTTTGAAAGTCCACGCCCCAGTTCACCCCGCCGCGTACGAAGATCGTCCCCAGGCCGACGACGATAATGCACCAGGTGATGACGAAGGCCGCCTTGCCGAACCGCATGAACCCGAAGAACAGGCGTCCAAAGGGATCGGTTCTACCGATGCTGACCTGCGCCAGTTGCCACCGGTCGATGAGGGCGTCGAACAGGGACCGCGTAATGAAAATCGCCGTGAACA
>CAZZNP010000121.1:6891-9871 GCA_964655785.1 uncultured Gemmatimonadota bacterium | reverse complement strand
ACGGGCCCCGGCCTCTGGACGACGGGCCCCGGCCTCTGGACGACGGGCCCCGGCCTCTGGACGACGGGCCCCGGCCGAAGATCATGTACCTGACCGCACGGTCGACCAACATGCGGTCCGGGATCGTCGGCTGGGTGGTGTTCGTCCCGGGCGAGAAACCGCAACTCAGGCTGCCGGCCGACGAGCCTCCCTACGACTCCGTGCTGGAGGCCGTGGCCGACGGGTGGCGCGTGGTGCAGTATCCTATCCCCAAGCTTTACGAATATAAGGACCTTGAAAACGACTACGTGGGTTTCGATTTCATACTCGAGAAGTGGAACTGAGGAGGCGCGGCAATGGCTGAGATCAAACCAACGATGACCGATGACGACGTGATGGATTTCGTGGCGACGGGATACGCGGTGCTCGACACCATGGTGGATCCCGATTTCAATGAAAAGTGCCGCAACCAGGAGCCAGGACGTGCGAAGGACCTGGTCGGTTCCGCCGATTTCATCCGCGAGGTCCTGCTCCATCCCCGGTTGGCGGGCATGATCCGTTCGCTGCTCGGTCCGAATTTCCTGATGCCGACGGGTGGCCACCACCACCTCATCAGCGAGCCGGTCGCGGGACAGGACTGGCATTCGGACGGCATTTCCGGTCTCGGTTACGAGATCAACGAGCTTCAGTGCTACTACTATCCGCAGGACGTGAACATCGAAGACGGTCCGACCATGATCCTGCCCGGATCCCATTGCCGGGCGGTCAACCGCGACGCCCTGGCCCACTACGGCGACCTCACCGGCCAGCTTTCCCTGGTCGTGAAGGCCGGGACCGTGGCCATAACCCGGTACGGCATCTGGCACCGGGCCGGTCCCAAGCTCAATCACAAACCCCGCAGCATGATCAAGTTTTCCTACTTCCGCAATGAGGCGCCGCGCCGCGATTGGGTGATCGATTCAGAAGAAATCCCCGCGTACCGGGATCGTCCAGCCGCGCCTTACACGAGCGGGGTGGAATCATATCGGGATCTGAGGCGCCGCATCCACACCTGGAACTGGCTGTGCGGGCTCAGCGAGGATGAGTCCATGGCCCACGACCGATGGCGGCCCGCCTACGAGACCGGCACGCAGCCCGTCGAGGAAGTCGCCCTTTAGCGCCCATACAGACTCACGCCCCGGGTGATGCCACTGCCGGGGTAAATGGCGCGTTCGACCGGAGCGTTACGCACTGAAAAACGTACCGATTGATGCGATCACCGGCAGGACGGAGCATCCAGCATGCTGATCACCCATACCCGCCGCGATGAAATGCGTCTTGGCGTCAGCCATGGCGGCGCGGCGGCGAGCTATTTCAACCCGGGGTTCGATGGGACGGCGTTCGAGTCTCCCTGGGGATTCATCCATTCGGTGATCTTCCCGCCCGGCAGCGGCATCGGCGAACACAGCCACACCTACGCGGAAGAGATCTTCGTCACCATCGACAACGCCATGCAGTTCACCCACAACGGCCGCACGACCCAGGTCGACGGCGGCGCCGCGGTGCCCCTGCGGTCGGGCGAGTCCCACGGCATATTCAACCATACGGACCGGGATACCTGGTTCTTCAATTTCCATTGTGTGGATACGGTACGCGAACCGAAGCACGAGGATTTTGGCGACCCGCGAAGGAACGTCGTGCTGGAGTCTACGGACCGCCTGCCCGTGGGCCGTTTCGACCGGGCTCTGCTCCGGCCGCGAAGACACCACGGGGGCAGGGGCGAGGTTCTGTACCGGCAGATCTGGGGAAGCCGGGATTTCCAGACCAATTTCGAGTATCTTTGCCACGTCTTGCTGCCACCTGGGACATCCGTCGGCTACCACCGGCACGATCTTGTGGAGGAAGCCTACATGGTCATGGACGGACGTGGCCGGATCACCGTAAACGACGAGACCGTGGAAGTGGTCCGTGGTGACGCCGTTCCCAACCTGATCGGGAGCGCCCATGGCATCTACAATCACACGGACGAGGATCTCGAACTATTCGTCGTCGGCGTAAGCCTGGAGAAAGGCAAGGTGGACGCGACGGAACTGGGCGACGACCTTGCGGGGCGGTAGTCCGCAAAGCGAAACGTGAAACTGGATTCGTAACCATGACAGAAGAGACGTTTCAAGCCCACGTACTGGACCTCAAGGTCGAAGGGTACACGATCCTCAGGGACCAGTTGACGCCGATCGAGTGCGCCGAGGCGCGGAAGGAACTCGAAGTCCGCTACCCCGAACGGGAACGGGGCAGCTTCGAGTGGCTGTTCAACAAGGCGCGGGTCTTCGAACGGTTCTACCAGTTACCCGACCATTTGCGGCTGATCAGACACTTTCTCGGCGCCGACGCGGTTTTGAGCGCGGTGTACGGTTCGGTGGTAATGCCCGGTGAAGGCGGCCACGGCCTGCATTCCGACAGCGGCATCACCGGTCACAACCGGGATGCATCCATGCCGGAGGCCGACGAGGGGCGGCGGATCACAAGCCATTCGATCGCCTTGAACACGATTTTCTGCCTGAGTCCCTTCACCGCAACCAACGGCGCCACGGAGTTCGTCCCCGGCAGCCATCGGTACGAGTACCTCGACGTGCCCGAGTCGGCCTATGGCAACGCCAGGACCGCCGTCGCCCCCGAGGGATCGCTCGTGCTCTTCGACGTGAATACCTGGCACGGTACGACGAAGAACCAGACCGACGGGGCGCGTTACGCGGTATTAAGCCCCTGGCGGAGGCGCTGGACCAGGTGCGAATACGAGATGGCCCGCGTCGTCAAGCCGGACGTGCTCGAACGCGCCGGAGAAGACGGACCGGTCATCTTTGGTTTCGAGGCCCAGTCGCCCTACACCGAGCTGTGGCAGTGGGACCGGGAAAAAGGCGGTCCAAAACCGGAATTCAGCCACTTGAAACGGGACTGAAGCCGGCAGGCGAGAGGCGCTGCTAACCACTGAATCCGGCAGGCGAGAGGCGCCGTAAACCACTGA
>CAZZNP010000121.1:1299-6791 GCA_964655785.1 uncultured Gemmatimonadota bacterium | reverse complement strand
CCGGCAGGCGGTTGAAGAACGAACCAGACGCAGCCGGCCGTTTTGTTTCCCAATACGTAACTGATGAGCATGGACCGGAACGAGGCGCGGACCGGAGGGAATCCTTGAAAATCACCGACGTGAAAGTACACCTGGTGGAGTCCTGGCGGAAATCGACGGACATCGGCTCGCTCTGGATTTTCGTCCAGGTCTACACCGACGAAGGCGTTGTGGGCCTGGGGGACGCCACGAACTGGCCGGGCGGCACGATCATCGCACAGTCCGTGGAGGAACTGGGCAAGCTCATCATCGGAGAGGACCCCTTCCATATCGAGTACCTGTACCACCGCATGTACTACGCCCTGGAGCAGATCGGGCAGACCGGCGCGGTCATCGCGGCGGTCAGCGGTATCGAGATCGCCCTCTGGGACATCGTGGGCAAGGTCACCGGCCAGCCCATCTACAACCTCATCGGCGGACCGTGCCGCGACCGCATCCGGTTCTACAGCCATGCGTCCAATCCGGAGGAGTGCGCCAAGCTGGCCGAGAAAGGCGTCACCGCGATCAAGGCCTACTTCCCAGGCGATCCGATGGTCAGGGGGGAACGCATCGACTCGCCTCGCTCCGTCACGCTGCGGGAAGAAAAGATGGCCCTGGAACACATGCGCAGGTGCCGCGAGGCCGTGGGCGACGAAGTGGACATCTGCACGGATGTGGGATGCCGGTACACCACGAGCGCGGCGATCCGCATCGGCAACCGGTTGGAGGAGATCGGCCTGCTGTTTTACGAGGAGCCGGTCCATCCTGAAAACATAGACGCCCTGGCAAAGGTGACCGCGGCCGTCAACGTGCCCGTGTGCGTGGGGGAGCGGCGGTACACGCGCTTCGGCTTCCGGGACCTGATCGCAGCGCAGGCGGTGGACATGATCATGCCCGACGTGGTACGCACGGGCGGCATCATGGAGACCAAGAAGATCGCCGCCATGGCCGAAAGTTACTACATGCAGGTCTCGCCCCACAATCCGAACAGCGCCCTGTCGACGACGGCGAGTCTCCACGTCATGGCCAACATCCCCAACGCCCTGGTCCTCGAATTCGTGGACGAAAAATGGGACGCGCCCTGGCGCGACGACCTGCTTACCGACCCGCCGGTCGTGGAAAGCGGCTATTTCCGGCTCCCCGAGAAACCGGGTCTGGGGACGGAACTGAACATGGACGTCGTGGAGAAGTATCGATTCGAAGGGTAAGTTGGGGCAGAGGGGTAAGGGAGCAGGTAATATGCAATTGCATGACGATAAACAGAACAACCGCGCGGACAACATTCAGGGCGCCGAGATCCGGCTGCCTACCTCGGACCTGACCGCGGACCTGGCCTTCTTCATGAAGACCCTCGGATTCCGCATGGACAAGATATACCCCGCCGACTACCCGACGATCTCCGTGTTGTCGGGCCATGGACTCACCATCCGCCTCGAGCAGGGCGCGGCGGAACCGCCTGGCACGCTCCGTATTCTCTGTCGCGATCCGGCAGCCCTTGCGGATGGGCAGACCGAGCTCACCGCGCCGAACGGCACCCGGGTCGAGATCGCACTGGCGGATCCGCCCCTCGAGATACCCCCGACCGAGCACGCCTTTCTTGTGCGACGGCTCAAGGACAACACGCCCTGGGTGATCGGCCGCGCCGGCATGCACTACCGCGACCTGGTGCCCGGCCGCCTCGGCGGGAGCATCATCGCCTCCCATATACGGATACCCGACGCCGGTCCCGTGCCGGACGTCGTGCATTACCACACCGTGGGATTCCAACTGATCTTCTGCTACCGGGGAGAAGTTAAGCTCGTTTACGAGGACCAGGGCCCGCCCTTTTTGCTCAAGGCCGGTGACTGCGTGATCCAGCCCCCGGAGATCCGGCATCGCGTGCTCGAATCATCCGAAAACCTGCAGGTGATTGAAATCGGCGTGCCGGCGGACCACGTGACCACCATCGATCACGAGGTGGAGTTGCCGACCGGGGTGCTGAACCCCGACCGCGTCTTCGGCGGGCAGACGTTCTGCCGACACCAGCTCAAGGACGCGGTCTGGGAGCCGTGGCGAATCGCTGGGTTCGAGGCGAGGGAAACGGGCATCGGCGAGGCGACCGGGGGCGTGGCCTCGGTGCAGGTCGCCCGGATGGCAGGTGGGTCGAACGGCAGCTCGAAGGAGGACGCAACTGGCGGCTTGAACGGCGGTTCAACGGGCGGTCCGAGCGGTGGCGGAAATGGCAGTCCTGATGGTGGCTCCGCTGCTGCCGGCGGCGAACAGGTTACGAGCCACACGGGCGACATTCTCTTCACCTTCGTCATGGAGGGGACGTGTACGCTGGAAGGGGAAAACCAGGGCGCCCACCGGCTGGAAGCGGGAGACGCCTACGTCATTCCGCCGCACACGAAGACTTCCCTCACGGAACGTTCCGAGGACCTCGAACTACTCGAAGTATCGCTGCCTGCGCGGTTCGACACCATCGTACACTGATTAAATTACAGATCCGGCCACGCCCAGCGCCTTCCGCGGTCACAGGCCCAGCACCTGCCGCGATCACACGCCCAGCGCCTTCCGCGGTCACAGGCCGGGCGTATGCCATAGTCACACGCCCAGCACCTGCTTCAACCTGCCGGAGGCCCGGTTCAGCACCGTGGGCGGCACGGGCACGTGGTTGTACAGAGAGAACCGCCTGTAGGCCCAGTGGGCGGCATACTGGGATTGAAAGACGTAGCGCTTCCGGCTCGACGTGACCGGCGCGCCCCGGTGCCAGCACTGGTTGTTCTGCAGGTAGACGTCCCCCGCTTTGCATAACGCCGAAACCGGCCCCCTGCCTTCAAACTCCGGGTTTTCCTGGCTGTTGGGATTCCTGCCGGAATACTGGCTGCCCGGGACGAATTGGGTCGGGCCGTCCTCCTCCGAATCGATGTCGGTCAGGGCCATCTGGATGGTGAACCACTGCACCGGCATGCGGATGCGGGGATCGTGGCGGGGCACGTCGTCCGGCAGCGGAAATTCCACCCGGTCGTCCACGTGCCACAGATCGATCGCCTGCCCCGGCGCATTGCGGATCACGTTCTGCCCGCAGAACTTGCAGTCCTCTCCCACGACGGCTTCGGCCAGGCTAAGGATCGGTTCCCGGATCAGCATGTCCACGAACACCGCGTCCAGTTCCAGCGTGTTGCGCAGCACAAATCCGTCTCCCTTCCCGCTCAGGTAATCGGTGCCGGCCAGTACGGGATCGTTGAAACAGCGATCCGTGACCTCGCGCAGGGCATCTATTTCATCCTGGGTCAACACCCCTGGGATGAGGGCGAACCCGTCCCGGTGAAAATCCGCCAGGATGGCCTGCATGTGGGCGTCGTCGAGGCGTTCACCTGGTAGTATGCGTTTTGAGATCACGGTTATCTCCTGTCGACTTGCATGTAAACGGGACACGTCAGGCAAAGGACACGTTAGACAGAGGATACGTCAGGCGAACACCGGCGGCGAACTCTAGCGGCAGTCGCGGCTGGCAGGTGCATTGGATAGCTTGACATCTCGCGCTTTCCGACTACTATGGCAAGACTATAGATTATGGCTTCGACATGGTATATTCAACCAGTTTCCCGATGCTCCCTTGCACATGAACAGCACCAGCTACTACGACCTCAACGCCGACAACCTCATTACCCGCTATGACGGAGTCGATCCTTCCGACGTCCATGCAGACTGGGCGCCGATCCACCTGCGTGAAAACCCGGGATTCGCCTGCGACATCGGCGCTGGTTCGGGACGGGATGCCAACTGGCTTGCGGCAAAGGGATGGGAAGTCGTGGCAGTGGAACCAAGCTCGTTGCGGAACCTCGCTGTGGATCGCTCCCATCCGCGCGTTGTCTGGATGAATGATACGCTGCCGAATCTGCGGAATCTGCGTGCGCTCGGCCGGCGATTCGACCTGATTCTCCTAAGCGCCGTGTGGATGCACGTGGCGCCGAGTGACCGGGAACGGGCGTTCCGCATCCTCTCCGAGTTGCTCAGTCCATCCGGATTGCTGGTGATAACACTGCGACGGGGCGGAGACGCCGCGGAAAACGCCGCCCGTGGATTTCATGACACTTCAGCAGAGGAACTGCTCGGTTACGCCAACCGCCGGGCCATTGCGCTACGCAGCCATTCGACTCAGCCTGACCTGACGCGCCCAGGTATACATTGGGAAACGCTGGTCTTTGCCATGCCGGATGATGGCACCGGCAGCCTGCCGCTGCTGCGCCACGTGATCGTGAACGACAACAAATCTTCCACCTACAAGCTGGGGCTGCTTCGGACCCTGGTGCGACTCGCTGAAACGGCACCGGGGCTGGTCATCAGTCGCACGGACGACTACGTGGAAATCCCCTTCGGTGCCGTCGGTCTGTACTGGCTGAAGCAATACCTGCCTCTGGTCCTTCATCATCGACTGCCGCAACGCCCTTCCGGTTCGGGTGGATATGGCTGGGCAAAGGACGCGTTCTACCGGCTGCGGAACGTCTCGCCTTCCGACCTTCGGCTCGGCGCCCGGTTTGAATCGGATCGGGCCGTCATCCTTACCCGCGCCATAAACGACGCCTGTGAGAATATCGAGCGGATGCCGGTACACTACATCACCTATCCCGCTTCCGGCAACCGGCAATTGTTCGAATCCGGGTTTTCCAGAATGCGGGCGACTGCCCGGCCCATCGTTCTGTCGCGCGAATACCTGACGCAGTTCGGCCGATTCAGGATTCCCGCATTGCTCTGGCAGGCACTCGGTCAGTTCGCCTGCTGGCTGGATCCGGTCATCGTACGGGAATGGCGTCAGCTGACGTTGAACTGGCATGGCCCGGCTAACCTGCGCAGTGCTTCGCGGTGGGCGGCCAACACCGGCCAGCCTGCCGCCCTGGTCAGGGAAGGTGGGGCCGGAACGGCACCGAACGACCCTTTCGACTGGACCGAAAGCCGCTACGACACCGGCATTGCCCTCGAACGGGCAAAACATTTGCGTGATGACGGATTCGCGCTCACCTGCGTCTGGTCCGCGGCGCGTATTCGAACCGCTCCTCACATCGACCACTGTTTTCCGTGGGCGCGCTGGCGCAACAACGATCTCTGGAACCTCATGCCGGCCCGCGGCAACATCAACCTCAGCAAGAGCGACCGGCTGCCTTCCTCCGGCGCCATGGCCGACGCTCGAGATCGCATGCTGGAATGGTGGCAACACGCATGGGTCCAATCGCCGCAGGAAGACCGGTTTTACATGGAAGCAAGGTACTCCCTGCCGGGGCTGGAAGACGACACGCCCAGGTTGGAAGACATCTTCACTGCCGCCCAGCACCAGCGCGCGCGCCTGAAACAGGACCAGCAACTGATCGAGTGGCAGACTTGACCGCGGCCTGACCGCGGCCTGACGAAGACGGGGCCGCCATGCTTCCGGGCGGCCTTAGGCCTGACCGCGGCCTGACGAAGACGGGGCCGCCATGCTTCCGGGCGGCCTTAGG
>CAZZNP010000121.1:0-1199 GCA_964655785.1 uncultured Gemmatimonadota bacterium | reverse complement strand
CCTGCCTCCGGTCAATCGCCCGAGCCTGGCCTTACCCCGCCCTACCCCTCGTCCATCACGGCCTGGATCATGGCCTGGATATACCCGAATTCGTAGGCGAAAGCCTGCCGGTAGCTGTCCGGATCCTTGTGTCCCGGCGCGTGGTCCGGCACGCACATGTGCGGATAGCCGACCTCCTTGAGCGCCTGCATGTTGCGGTGCATGTTCATCACGCCTTCGTCGGGCCAGACCTCCTGGAACTTGTTCCGCCCGCCCACGATGTTGCGGAAATGGCAGAGGAAGATCTTGTTGCGCGAGCCCAGGTAGCGGATGATGTCCGGCACCTCGTTGCGCGGATCGAGGGAACTCTCCGCCATGCAGCCGAGACATAGATTCACGCCGTGGTAGGGACTGGGGCAAATCTCGATGAACTGCTTGAATCCATCGAAGCCGCCGAGCACCCGGTCCACGCAGCGATAACCGGGAGGCAACCAGGGGTCGCAGGGATGGCAGGCCATGCGGACCTTGCACTCCGTCGCCACGGGGATGACGCGCTCCAGGAAGTAGGTGATGCGGGCCCAGTTCATCTCGGCCGTTACGGGCTCGTCGTACCGCGGCGGCCGGTCCTTCGCTTTCTCCAGGTCCCACGTGCTGTAGATCGAACCGCCCCGTCCGGGCGGATCGCTCTCGGTGCGCTGGTTCTCCATCTCGCACAGGTAGTACTTGATCGCGGGGATACCCGCTTCCGAGGCCTGGCGCACCATGTTGCATACCAGCTCGATCTCCTTGTCGCCTTCCTCGTACTTGCCCAGCATGTAGTTGGGCACCTGGCCGCCGTCTACGTTGAACTGGGCGATGGGCAGGGCCACCATTTCCATGTTGATGCCGAAGCTGGCGCACTTCTCCTTCTTCGCCGCCAGTTCCTCCACGTCCCATCCGTATTCCCGGTGGAAGGTGATGTTGTTTTCGTTCTTGTTGAAGACACCGTGGCGGGCCAGGTATTCCAGGTCTTCGTCCGCCGTGCTGAACTGCTGTGTACCGACGTGCATGGGATCCTCCGGGTTATGTAAACTTGATGCCCAGTATTCGCGCGGCGGTGCCGCCCATGATCGCGGACAGGTCCGCCTCGCTGAGAAAATCCGCGTACTTCTCGATCCAGTCCCGGGACTGGCGGTAGGTGCAGAACCGGTTCTGGAAGGGCATGTCCGTGCCCCACAGCA
>CAZZNP010000120.1:9429-9908 GCA_964655785.1 uncultured Gemmatimonadota bacterium | reverse complement strand
GGTCCGGAAGCGGTTACCCGTATCCCAGGAGCAGTCCCCCCTGGTAGACGACGAAGGACCCCACGTAGGCCAGGGCCGTCATGTACAGGACCATCACGATGGGCCATTTCCAGCCGTTGGTCTCCCGCTTCACGATGGCGACCGTCGCCATGCACTGGCAGGCCAGGGCGAAGAAGACCATCAGGGCGACGGCGACCAGCGGGGTATATACCCGCTCCCCCGTTTCCGGATCCACCTCGCTCTGCAGGGCAGACCTGAGGTCCACCGAGGTCTCGTCGGCCTCCTCCACGTTGTAGATCGTGGCCATGGTACTGACCAGCACTTCCCGGGCGACGAAGGAAGTGATCAGCCCGATGCCCACCTTCCAGTCGAACCCGAGCGGCTCGATGGCCGGTTCGATCAGCTGTCCGAGCTGGCCGGCGTAACTCTGTTGAATGCGCGACCTGGACGACATGAAGGTGGGCATCGGGCTGATCACT
>CAZZNP010000120.1:8100-9419 GCA_964655785.1 uncultured Gemmatimonadota bacterium | reverse complement strand
CCTGGACGACATGGATTCAAAATCATCGGGTTGCGGGTACGAGGCGAGGAACCACAGGACGACCGAAATGGCGAGGATGATCTGGCCCGCCTCCGTCACGAAGACCTTCGCCCGTTCGAGCATCTGCAGGAGAACCCACTTGAGGGAGGGCCGCCGGTAGGGCGGTAGTTCCATGACGAAACTCGTGGGAACGGCATCTCTCATGAAAAACCGCTTGAACACCAGCGCGGCGCCGATGGCGACGACGATCCCGAAAATGTACATGGAGAACAGCATGAGTCCCTGCAGCGTGAATACGCCTAAAATCGTCATGGACGGAAAGAACGCGCCGATCAGCAGGATATACACCGGAAGGCGGGCGCTGCAGCTCATCAGCGGCGCGATCATGATCGTGATGAGGCGGTCTTTCCAGTTCGAGATCGTCCGGGTCGCCATGATGCCCGGTATGGCGCATGCAAAGGACGAAAGCAGGGGCATGACCGAATGGCCGGACAATCCCATGCTCTTCATGAAACGGTCCATGATGAAGGCGACACGGGCCATATAACCCGTGTCTTCGAGCAGGGCCAGGAAGAAGAAGAGAAAGAGGATCTGGGGGAGAAAGACCAGCACGGCGCCGACGCCGGCAATGACACCGTCCACGAGCAGGTCGCGCAGCAGGCCTTCCGGCAGGAACTGGAAGGCGAACGCTCCCAGGGCGCCGATCCCGTCCTCGATGAGCGTCATGGGCGTTTCGGCCCACGAGAAAACGGACTGGAAGACCAGTGCGAACACGATCAGGACGATGACGGGGCCGGCGGCGCGGTGGGTGAACACCCGGTCCAGCCGGACGCTCAGGCTGTCCTGCGTGCTTCGCTCCTCCCGTACGACCTTCGAATAGAGATCGTCGATCTGGTCGTACCGCAGGATGGTCTCCAGCATCCGCCAGGGTACCTGCATCTCGTCCAGCCTGCCCCGCGTCTGCTCCACGATGCGTTTCAGGTCTTCCTTGCAGGTGGCGTCCTGGCGGCCTTCCATCCACGTCCGCAGCGCCTGGTCGCTCGAAATAACGCGCAGCGCTTCCGAAGTCTGCGCGACTTTGTTCAGGTTCGTATGTTCGTCGAACCAGGCCGCCGCGGGGGAGAGCGCTTCGTCCAGCAATCCGCCCAGCAACCGACGCCGCGGAAACCGCTCGGCAAAAGAAACAGCGGCCGGACCCGGGACCGGCCCGGCATCTGACGCCGATTCGGTAGAACCGTGCGCGCCTTCGTCCGGCGTACCTGCTGGGACCGGCCCGGCATCTGACGCCGATTCGGTAGAACCGTGCGCGCCTTCGTCCG
>CAZZNP010000120.1:0-8000 GCA_964655785.1 uncultured Gemmatimonadota bacterium | reverse complement strand
GGGACCGGCCCGGCATCTGACGCCGATTCGGTAGAACCGTGCGCGCCTTCGTCCGGCGAAACTGATGACTCCGGCGTTCTCGAATGCTGTCCAGCGCCTGATGGCTCCACTGAGCCAGACGACCGGGTATGGGACCCCACCTGGCCGAACATCATTTCCCGCAATTCGTCTATTCCCCGCTGACGGGATGCGACTACGGGTACGATCGGGACCTTGAGGCGATCGGAGAGCGCGTCCAGGTCGATGTGGACGCCGCTGCTGACGGCGTTGTCCATCATGTTCATGGCCACGGCGACCGGGATGCCGAGGTCAATGAGTTGAGTGACCAGGTAGAGGTTCCGGTTGAGATTCGAGGCATCCGCCACGACCACGATGAGCCGGACGTCCAGGTCCTCGTCCGCTTCACCGATCAGCACCTCCCGGGCGATGGAATCGTCGAGGGATTTCGGAGTAAGGCTGTACATTCCCGGCATGTCGTGCAGACGCAGCGTCGCGCCGTCCCGACCCGTTACGATGCCCGTCTTCTTCTCCACGGTCACGCCGGGATAGTTGCCCGTTTTCTGGCGGAGTCCGGTCAGCGAATTGAAAACGGAAGTCTTGCCGGTATTCGGATTGCCGACGAGGAGCACGTCGTACACGGATTCACGCGCCGCGAATGTATAGGAAGTTTCGGCCATGTCCATGGTATGGATCAGGTTGGAACGGTGACGTATCCGGGCCAGCAAACCCGTTACGTCCGGATCGGACCAATATAACGCCGAACGATGAAAAAGGGTAAAAAAAGACGTGCTGGCAGACCGGATCGAACAGGCTGTTGATGCCGCCGACGGCCCGGTGCCGGCCAGCCGAACCGATCGTCCTTTTTAATGACCTTCAGTTCAGTTTTTCTCTACCAGGACCGAACGAGCCTCCGCGCAACGAATGGACAGGTGGTAGCTCCGAACGCGTATTTCGATCGGATCGCCCATCGGCGCGCGCTTGATCATTTCGACGGTCGTGCCGGGAAGCAGCCCAAGTTCCATCAAGTGCACTTCCTCCCCCGCCGTGCCCTTGATCTGCCTGATCGTTCCCTTATCGCCGGGTTTCAGCTCATCCAGTCGTATCGTCTGCGTTTGCGTGCTGGTAAACAGGTCGTCGTGCATGTTTTATCTCGCGTCAGAAGGTCCGGTGCCAGTGCTTGCCGCGGAACTGAAAGGTGTTTTTCGGATAGGCAGTATCCCCCTTCTGCGTAAATGGGTTACCTGGTGCATAAGGTAGCCGGTGATCCAGAGGAATGATGTGACGCAGTGAACGACGATCCAGGCGATGCGCCAGTTCTCGCCGACAGACACCTGGATCAGGTATCCGGAAACGACCATGGGCACCATGGTCAACATCAGGCTGATCCCGCTGCGCCGTCCTGCGGTCAGCCCGCGCCTGTAGTGGTCGTAGATGTGGTTTTTCCATATGAGTCCGATGGCGAATACCGCGAACGGGGCGATCACGATATGGAGGTATTGCACGTCGGGTTGCCACGGGTGACCGACCACGGAGAAGGCATCCGCGGGTTCCAACAGGTATTTCATGACTGCATATACCGCCCCGGTGACCCCGACGAGGATCGTCGAGATATGCACGAACCAGGTTTCGATTCTGCTCAATGTTCCAGCTGATCCTTGATGACATGATGAATCGCCAGCACGCGCCGCACCGCGTCGGTGGTACTGCGCGTCGTTAAGGTTGCGCCAAGAACGCTCCGTATTCCCCGGTTCACCGCGAGGCGGTCGTCCAGCCGCTGACCTGGGAACAGCCGATACCATGCATCGGGCGGGATATACTCGGGCGGTTCGTTGAAAACCAGCAATTCCACGCGCTTTACCCTGTCGTTCGGGTCAATGGCCACCATGATCGTTTCGTCCAGCGTCCGCACGATATGGCTGTCGAAGTAGGCGACTCCGGCAATACGTCCTTCCTGCACGGCCACATAGGGATAGACAATCAGGCTTCCTGTCGGTACGCGGGCCAGGCCGTCGGCATCGGATTTCTGCTTCTCCGTCAGGTAGACCGTCCGCCGAACGATTTCGCATTCGGGGAACGCCATTTCGAGGGCTTCGCCAACGGTCAGGTGAACACCGGCGTATGCGGTGGCTGGCGTGGCCGGTACAGCAAACAGCATGGCGGTCACCAGGCACCATCGGCCGAAACGCAAGGCTGGCCGCAAGGACGGCCGCGATGACGCGATCTCAGGCCGCGATGATACGGTCTCAATGGAAGGACAGGACGACATCCGATCCTCCTGTATTTATTCGGCCCCTTAATCCACTTGTCGCACGGGCCCTTAGACCTTTGCCGGCGGATTCCAGTACGAGTACTTCGATCCCTTCGCGATTCGCCGCCCACTCGAGGGCTGTTTCCGGTCCGAGCACGTAAAGACCGGTCGAAAGGCAGTCCGCCGCAAGCGCGTCATCGGCCCACACGGTCAGTGAGCCGAAGTCCGGTACGGGCGTCCCATTGCGCGGGTCCAGGATGTGGCTGTATGCCTTCTGACCGATCACCAGGCCTCTTTCGCTGTTCCCAGAAGTGGCCAGCGCCCCGCGGTCTATCGTAAGCGTCAGCGCGGCCCGTTGCCGGTCCGATGGGTCCGCTATATCTAAACGAACGGATCTGCCGGCGCCGAAAAGCGCGACCTGCCCGCCCAGGTTGATCATGGCGGCCGTCGCATCGGTATCTCTCAGACTTCGGACCGCGTCGTCCAGGCCGGCGCCTTTACCGAAACCTCCCTCGTCGATGATCAGTCCGGGATGGCGCCGTACGGCGGTGGGACCTTCAATTCCAAGCGCTTCCAGTCCAGGCAGGCCAACCGCCCGGTCGAGCAGCTCGCGATCAGGCTGCTTCCCTCCGCTGCGCAGCCCCCAAATCTCCGAGAGCTTGCCGATCCCGGGATCGAAGGCGCCGCCGGTAGCCTTCCACCATCGTTGGACCCCCACCAGCTCCCGGGCGAGTTGGGAGGACAGTCTCACGGGCACGTCCACTACGGCTTCATTCAAACGGGCCAGTTCGGTATCCGCTCTCCACGTCGACAGTCGGCTTTCGGCAGCCTGAAGGGCCTCTAAAGCCTGCTCGCTCGCATGAAGCGCCGCGGGCCGGTTCCCGGCTTCCACCGAGATCATCAACGTAGTGCCCATCAGGTTCAGATGACGCTCGATGCGAACGGGTACCAGGCGGTCCACGCGGTCCGATCGGTCCGGTCGATCAAGGCTGTCCGGGCGGTCCACCGCCAGCAGGACCAAACCGGGTATGAGTAGCAGGCTGACGATCATATGCTAGAAGACGTATCCCACCTGTAAATTGAGCTGATCGAGTCCCGTATCGGCCTCGTCGGTGTTGTTCTTGTAGTCCAACTTGAAAACGATCCTGGGATCGGGCTGGTATGCGACACCGAGCGTTATGCTACCCCTGTCGTTCACCGGGTTCTTTTCGAAACCCGTTGGTACGGAAGCCTGGGTATTCAGACGCTCGTATCGCAGGTAGGGCATGAATGACTGGCTGGTGTAAACAGTCCGGTGCAGCAGGTCGTATCCGGCCTGCACGTAGTATCCGCTGAGCGTTTCGCCCACCGATCCACTGCCCGTTTTGCCGAGTGCCTCGTTCAGTTCCGCCACGTCACCCAGCGTCGCAAAGGCGGCCAGGGCGCTAAACCACAGTCCGGAATGGCGTATGTCGACATGCCCTTCGTAGATTCCCGTGGAGACCTTGAGGTTTGGATTTCCGCGGGCAAGATCCTGTCCCGAGTTTCCGTAGTAAATGGCGCCGCCGAACAGGAAACCGGGCCGAGGCGTTACGTCCGCCCTGCCGACCAGGCCGAAATGGTCGCTGACCGCCTTGCCGCCTTTCTGCCGGCCGCCGCGCAGTCCGCCGGAAGAGAACCTTGCCCCTCTAAGTCCGTTGACGATATAGGCCCGGTAGGAAATCACGCCCGTGTCGCCGTATATGCCCAACCCGTTTTCCCGCCAGGTACTGGGCATGATGGCCTGTTCCACGTCGGGTCGGTTCGCGCCCATGTAGACCGTCGGTTCGTGCAGTTCGTTGACCAGCCCCATGGGAACGAGCAACAGGCCGAAGCGCATGTTGAAGGCGGGGCTGTGGGTATACTCCAGGTGGACTAATTCTGCCGAAACGCTGCCGGCGCCTCCTGATGTCGTGCCGTGTTCGAACTCGAATTCGGTGTTGAGGAGCCATTTGCTGTTGAACTTGTACCCTACGTACACGATGGCGCGCAACAGGTCGGTCACGTCCGCCTTGCCGTCTGAGCCGTCGTCTTTTTCGCCGGCGTAATTGTAGTACACGGCTTCACCGTAACCCCCGATGGAGACGCCGCGTTCGGTCCGGTAGATTTTGGAAGCGGCCGGGCCGAAGCCGAAACGGCTTTGATCGGCTTCCACCAGGGCTTCACCCAGTTTCAGTTGTTCGATCTCCTGGGCGAGTGCGTCGATCCGCCGCTTGATTTCCTCGGATTCGTCCTTTGTGTCATCCTGGGCGAACAGCACCTGCGGACAGATCATCAGGCTGAAAACAGCAATCAGTATACGACGATACATCTAACAGGGTCCTTTCAACGATTGTATTGACCCTGGCGTGAGGCCAATGTATATTTAAAGAATAAGAGGGTCGCGTACCTCCGTACCGCCCTCAGGGACAGTTATACCTGTCCTGCCCAGGGACTATCGCCGGGCTTGCCGGGCCATGGTGCGATAGTCCCTTTTTCTTGCCACCCGGCCGCGGATACTCCGCCGCCGGACCGATGAATGCTTCGGCTTCCCTCACGCCGACTCCGATCGGACTACCAGGCATTCGCCCACTTCCTCGCATACCGCGCAGGACTCCAAATCGCAGATCGACAGCACGTTGGCGTCCCAGTAGGACTTGAGGAACGCCTTGCCGTGGGGATCGTCCGACAGAAGGAACTGCAGGAACAGCAACAACCGTTCCCCCGTCTTCGAACTGATCAGGTGCTCGATCTTGCACGCGTCGATTTCCGCCTGTTCCGCGTCGATGTGCAGCACGCCCTTGAGAAAGGCGATGAGGATCTGCCGGTGGGACCACACCGACTGAGCGAGCCGGTCTCCTTCTTCCGACAATCTGAGAAACCGGTTCCGGTCCTCCTCGAGGTATCCCTTCTCCCGTAGCGACTTGATCATGATCGACGCGCTGCCGGGCGTGATGTGCATCTCCCGGGCGACGTCCGATACGCGGGCGTATCCCTGGTCCTCGATCAACTCATGGACCGTCATCAGGTAGTGTGCGCCGCTGTGGGTGATCTCGTTGTGCTCGAACTCTCTCCAGATATCCATAGACCGTTCGATTCGTTATGGCAACTATCGTGTTGCCGGCGCAATTAAATGTTTGGCTAGTCAAATATGTCATCGAATAATATAACGTTTCATAGGGCCGTCAAGAAAAAATCACACGAACCGAGTTTTTTTACGGCAAGTGCGGAAGCCGGCACTTCCAGCGGGCCCGACGCGGGCTCGCACGCGCATCCGTACGCGCACCTGTACGCGTGTTCATGGTTGTGTTAAAAGCGGGTTGGATGTATTATGTAACTAGGAGAATTGTACCCGGCAACCTGTCACGGAACCTCGGCATGACGAATACGATACCTTACGCGGAACTTTCGGAAAACCTCAAGGGCGACGATCTGCCCGAGATCCTGGTCAGGGATCATCTAGGCAGGATGGAACCGGCCTATTTCGATCGGTACGAGCCAGGGGTGATCCGGCGCCACATCGCGATGATCAGCCGGCTGGGACCGGAGAACGCCGCGGAGGTCGACGTGGAACTCCTGCAGGACACGACTTGGCGGCTTACCGTCGTCGCCTTCGACAATCTTTCGGTGATGTCAATCCTGTCGGGGCTTCTGGCGACCAGCGGATTGAGCATACTCCGCGGTGACGTGTTCACGTACAATGACGCGGAACCGGCAACCGGTCAGCGCAAACGGTCCCTTCGGCCCCATCGCCGCCGCCGCGTCCGTCCGGGCGCCCCTCCCCCGTCGCAGGATATCACCTCGGCGTCGCAGAGACTGCAGCGGAAGATCGTGGACGTATTCCGTGTGCAGGCGCCATCGGAAACGCCCACGGACTGGCCCGCCGTAACGCGGGAGATCAAGGATGCCATGGGCAGTCTGCGGACCAGCAGCGCCGGGGCCTTGCAGAGAAGGATCAACGAGCGCGTCGTGGATTACCTGCGTCACGAGCGGGACGCGAAGCACTCCTCCGTGTTCCCGGTACACGTGGAGATCGACAACGACTCCGGGTCCGGGACGACCCGGCTCGCAATAACCGGCCAGGACACGCCGGCGTTTCTGTACGCCCTTTCGACCGCCCTGGCGCTGCGTGACATAAGCATCCGACGAATCGACATCGCAGCCGCCGGTGACCGGGTGCAGGACACGCTGGAGGTGACCGACCGGCTGGGATCGAAAATCACCGACCCGCGGAAACTCCATGAACTGCGGTTCGTGATCACCCTCATCAAGCAGTTCACCCACCTGCTGACCCGGGCGCCCAATCCCGCCCAGGCGCTGGAACACATCAATCACGTGATCGACCAGGTCCTGGCCCACGTGCCGCCCGGCCGGGCGATGGAGGAGATGTTCGACCAGCTGGAGAAGCAGGAAGTAATCAGCGCGATGGCTAAACTCTTCGGCACCAGCGACTTCCTGTGGAAAGACTTCCTCAGGATGCAGTACAATAACCTGTTCCCCGTGTTGCAGGACATCAAGGTGGTCGGTATCGTCCGATCGCGGGAGCAGATGGAAAGCGAACTGGCCGCGCGGCTGTCCAGGGTCGAAAGCTACGCCCGTCGCAAGGAATTGCTGAACCGTTACAAGGACAAGGAGATGCTGCGGATCAGCATGCGCCAGATCCTGGAGACGAACGAGGACATCCAGGCTTTCTCAAGCGAACTCACTACGCTGGCGGAGGTGGTCCTGGAATCGGCCTACGATATCTGCGACCGGGAGCAGCGCCGGCAGTACGGCGATCCCCTGATGCCCTCCGGCGAGCCCTGCGTCTTCAGTATCTGCGCGCTTGGGAAGTGCGGTGGCAGGGAACTGGGCTGGGCTTCCGATATAGAACTGATGTTCGTTTACGCCGGCCAGGGCACTACGCGAGGTCCCCAGTCCGTGTTGAATTCGGAGTACTACGAACGTCTCGCGCGCATGATCTGCGGCACGATCGAATCCCGGCGAGAGGGCCTTTTCGAGATCGACCTCAGGTTGCGGCCCTATGGCGACAAGGGCGCGCTGGCATCTTCCCTGGAAAAGTTCAATGCGTATTTCAACGAAAAGGGCGGCGCGTTGCCCTATGAGCGCCATGCCCTGATCAAACTGCGCGCCATCGGAGGCGATCCGGTCCTGGGCGCCGCCGTCGAAGCGGCCCGGGACGCCTTCGTATACAGCAATACCCCGGTCGACGGCAGGTCGTGGACCCATCTTCGCGAGCGGCAGAACGATGAATTGGTCGAAACCGGCGCCATCAACGTCAAATACAGTTACGGCGGTCTGATCGACATAGAGTATTTCGTACAGGATATGCAGATCCTTCACGGCGCCGGGGACGCCTCGGTTCGCGGACCGAACACGCTGGAGGCCATGGAGGCCCTCAACCGTGCGGGATACCTTTCGGACGAAGCGCGCAGCATGCTGGACCGGGCGTACCGATTCCTCGTCAGGCTGATCAACGGCCTCCGCATGGTGCGCGGCAACGCCAGGGACCTGGTCCTTCCGGACGAGTCGTCCCGGGAATTTCTGTTTCTCGCCCGTCGCCTGGGTTACGAGGAGGAAATTAACCCTGGCGGACCGGGCGGCCCAGACGGACCTGGCGAACAACTGCGGCAGGATATCGAACGGAACATGGAGTGGGCGGCCCGGGCGCTGAGAACCCGTTTCGTCCATAAACTGTTCGACTGACGGATTTGGACTGACTGACGGATTTGGACTGACTGACGGATTTGGACTG
>CAZZNP010000119.1:6107-9944 GCA_964655785.1 uncultured Gemmatimonadota bacterium | reverse complement strand
CGGATACGGCCTTCGTTGAATCGATGAGCCGCGTGAGTTGACGATTTGACCGGCAGAGGCGGTCTGCAACGGACCGAGCCGCCGGAGTTTGACGATTTGACCGGCAAAGGCGGTCCGCAACGGATCGAGCCGCGTGAGTTGACGATTTGACCGGCAGAGGCGGTCCGCAACGGACCGAGCCGCGTGAGTTGACGATTTGACCGGCAAAGGCGGTCCGCAACGGATCGAGCCGCCGGAGAAAGGAACGCATGAACACGCCCACAGATCTCCGCTATTCGTCCGAACACGAGTGGGTGCGCCTTGAGGGTGAAATCGCCACCGTCGGCATCACGGACTTCGCGCAGTCCGAACTCGGCGACATCGTCTTCGTGGAACTGCCTTCGGAAGGCGACACCGTGTCCGAGATGGGCGTCTTCGGGGCGGTGGAAGCCGTGAAGACCGTGTCGGACCTTTACAGTCCGATGGGCGGGACCGTTACGGAGGTCAACGACGACCTGGAAGACAACCCGGAAGCGGTCAACCAGGACCCCTACGGCGACGGATGGATGATCCGGCTCAAAGTGGACGACGCGGGCGCCTTCACCAGCCTGATGACCGCCGCGGACTACCTTACCTTCACCGGCGATTGAACGCACCGGTGGCTGATGCGGCCGGCGGCTGAGTGTATCGGCAGCTGAGCGCAACGGCGGCTGACGCGGCCGGCGGCTGACGCGGCCGGCGGCTGATGCGGCCGGTTCCCGCGGAGATTCCATGACGTACATACCCAACACCGAGGCCGACCGGCGTGCCATGATGTCCGCCATCGGTATCGATTCGGTCGAAGAACTGCTGACCGTCATCCCTGAGGACGTCCGGCTCGACGTCCCGCTGAACCTCCCCGACGCCCTGTCGGAACTGGAACTCCACGATTCCATGGGCGAGATGGCGGCCCGCAACGGCTCTGCCGACCGCATGACGTCCTTCGTGGGGGGCGGGATGTACGATCATTTCGTTCCCAGCGCCATAGGCCACCTGGCCGGCCGATCGGAATTCCTGACATCCTACACGCCTTACCAGCCGGAAGTGAGCCAGGGCACGCTCCAGGGTATCTACGAGTTCCAGACGATGATCTGCGAACTGACCGGCCTGGACGTAGCCAATGCCTCCATGTACGACGGCGCATCGGCCGCGGCGGAGGCGGCCCTGCTGGCCCGGACGGCGACGAGGCGCGACGGCGTGATCCTGGCAGGCAGCCTGCATCCCCATTACGTCGAGACGGTACGCACGTACGCCCACGGACCCGGCATAGGGGTGGAAACGCTGCCCTGCCCCGACGGCGTCCTGGATCCCGGACGGCTGGAGTCGGCCCTGTCGGACGACACGGCCTGCGTCATCGTCCAGCATCCCAATTTCTACGGCTGCCTGGAATCCATGGGGGACCTGGAACGGGTCGTGCATGGCGCGGGCGCCCTCCTGGTCATGGCCGTGGATCCGATTTCTCTCGGTGTCATCGAATCGCCGGGCGCCTACGGCGCGGACATCGCCGTGGGGGAAGGCCAGTCCATGGGCAACCAGGTAAGTTACGGCGGACCGGCTCTTGGATTCTTCGCGGCGCGGGAACGCTTCGTCAGGCGCATGCCCGGCCGTATCGCGGGACAGACCGTAGACCAGGCGGACCGGCGGGGATTCGTCTTGACGCTGCAGGCCCGTGAACAGCACATCCGCCGGGACAAGGCGACCTCGAACATCTGTACCAGCCAGCAACTCAACGCCCTGATGGCCACGATCTACCTGTCGCTCATCGGAAAACAAGGGTTGAAGGAAGTCGCGGAACTGTGTCTGCACAAGAGCCATTACGCGTCCGAGCGGATCGCCGGGCTGCGCGGATACGATCTCGCTTTCGACCGGCCGTTCTTCAAGGAATTCGTGGTGCGCACGCCGGCGCCTCCCGGTGAAATCGTAACCCGCCTCGCGGACCAGGGATTGCTGGCCGGCATCGATCTGGCACGCTTCCCGTCATTGGAGATGGATAACGGCCTGCTGATCGCGGTCACGGAAAGGCGGACGCGCGAGCAGATCGACCGGCTCGTCGAAGCACTGGGGCAATTCAGCTGAGTTGTGGTGGAGGAAATGGAACTGCCTGGCGCGGAGCCGCCTGGCGCGGAGCTGCCTGGCGCGGAACTGCCGACCATGAACGAACGCATCCGAAGAGGGATCAGATTGTCCGAACCGCTTGTTTTTGAATTGAGTTCGCCTGGAAGAAGGGGCGTAAAACTGCCCAAACCGGATGTGCCGGTAAAACCGGTATCATCCTATCTGCCCGAAGCGGATATCCGGACCGCGCCCGCGGAACTGCCCGAGGTCAGCGAGGTCGACGTCGTCCGCCACTACACCCGGCTGTCCACCCTGAACTATCATCCCGACCGGGCCATGTACCCCCTCGGCTCGTGCACCATCAAGCACAACCCGAAGGTCAACGAGGACATGGCGGCTCTACCGGGTTTCGCGCGGCTGCATCCCCTGCAACAGGACGAGACCTGCCAGGGCAGCCTGCGGCTACTCTACGAACTTTCGAATGATCTCGCGGAAATCGCGGGGATGGACGCCGTCACGCTGCAGCCCGCGGCCGGCGCCCACGGCGAATTGACCGGCCTGATGATCATGCGGGCATACCACGAGAAACGCGGTCACGCCCGGCGGAAGGTCATCATCCCCGATTCGGCCCACGGCACCAACCCGGCGAGCGTCACCCTGGTGGGCTACGAGACGGTGCAGATCCCCACCAACGCCCGCGGACTCGTGGACACCGGCCAGCTGGCGGAACTGATCGACGGGGAAACGGCTGCGTTTATGCTCACGAACCCCAATACGCTGGGCCTGTTCGAATCTGAAATCCGCACCATCGCGGACATCGTCCACGACGCGGGCGCCCTGCTCTACATGGACGGCGCCAACCTGAACGCCGTACTGGGCATCGCCCGGCCCGGCGACATGGGTTTCGACGTCGTGCACTTCAACCTGCACAAGACCTTCTCCACGCCCCACGGCGGCGGGGGGCCTGGTGCGGGTCCCGTGGGCGTGCGGCGCGACCTGGCGGGATTCCTGCCGACACCCGTCCCGGTGAAGGACGGCGACGGGTACAGACTCGACTACGACCGGCCCGAATCCATCGGTCGCGTGCGCAGCTTCGGCGGCAGTTTCGGCATGATGGTCCGCGCCTACGCCTATATCCGCGCCAACGGGCCCGACGGCCTGCGCCAGGTGAGCGAGAACGCCATCCTGAACGCAAACTACATCATGAGAAGGCTGGAAGATCACTACCCCCGCACCGTGCTCGTTCACGGCGCCCAGAAGGAAACGCCCATACCCGCCGAAGTACCCTGCCAGCACGAGTTCGTGGCCTCCGGCACCCGGTTCCGCGAGCACGGCGTCAGGATGCTCGACATCGCCAAGCGCCTGCTCGACTACGGGTTCTATGCGCCGACCATCTACTTCCCGCTCATCGTCCCCGAGGCGGCCATGGTCGAACCCACGGAGACCGAAAGCAAGGAGTCAATCGACCGGTTCATCGACGCCATGATCGCCATAGCCGAAGAGGCGGAAAAGGATCCGGAACTGGTCCGCAGCGCCCCGCACACCACGCCGGTGAGCCGCCTCGACGAAGCCCGCGCCGCACACCCGAAGACGCTGAACCTGCGGTACCGGAAGCTGAAGGCGGAGTAGTTTGTTTTAGGATCGGCGGCGGTCGACGGGACGAAGTGCATTTCGGACCGGTAGCCATTGGTCCGGGGCTGGCTGATAGAACGGAGATCCGGGGCCGCGTCACTTCTTTGAGCGCGCCATACCGTTCGACCAGCC
>CAZZNP010000119.1:0-6007 GCA_964655785.1 uncultured Gemmatimonadota bacterium | reverse complement strand
GCCCGGCATCAGGCTTCCATCATACGGTCGTAGGCCGCTTTCGCCGCGACGGATATTTCAACCGGGTCCTTTTCCCAGTATGCCTCCCGGAAGATCTCGACGGACAGGGCGCCGTCGTAACCCTTCTCCCGCAGCACCCCCAGCATTTCCTTCAAGGGCAGCACGCCTTCGCCCATGTACACGCGATGCTGGTCGGTCAATTCCGCCGGCGGCAGGTCCTCGCAATCATCGACGTGGACGATCAGCAGCAATTCGGCGGGGATGGCCCGAATGTCCTCCAGGGGTACGCCCGATTTGTAGTAGTGGAAGAAATCCATCATCAATCCCAGGCTGTCATGGCCGGCCCGTTCGATCACTTCCAGGGCCTCTCGGGGTCCCGGGATGAATGGATGCCCCCCGAGGGGCTCGATGGCGATCTTCACCCCGTGGGCGGCGGCACGCTCGGCGTATGCCCGGGCCGTTGCGGCCATCTTGTCGTAAGCTTCATCCCGGTCCATGCCGGCCGGCGGCCCGTCGGCGCAAACGAGCAGGACGGGGCAATCGATCGTCGCGGCGACCCCCGCCCCACGTTCGATGGCACGCAGCTGCTCGAGGTTCTCGGAGAATCCCACCAGCGCATACGGACAGAGCGAGGCCGCGCGCAATCCACAGCCATCCAGAAGCGCCCTCAGATCGGCGGTGTCATGGCTTTCCAGATAAGCATCGAGTTTTCTGGACCAGATCTCCACGGCATCGAACCCCGCTTTCGCCGCCGCTTCCAGGTCCTGCTCGAGCGTATAGGGCATGGTCGTCGCACCGTTGATGCAGGAATACATTATAGTACGCTCCTTGACATGCGTCGATAGGCGTCGCTCCCTATCAGAGCGACACAGAATATAATTTGGCCCGATTCATATGGATGGAGACCGAAACAGGTCTTCCCCGGAAGGCGGACAGGTCGCGCTTTCCCTTCCACGTAACGACCCCGGACAGGTCGTCTCCGCAAAGAGGATCGGCCTCGGCCAGGGTATGTCCCTCATATGGCAACTGCGGACGTACCAAGGCATAGGGTGTCTGGGGCTGGGCGAGTCCTGCCCGGATCCATCCCCCGGGCTCCGTCCGAAAGTTCAGCCTGAGTTCCCGCCCGCTGCACGGCGTGCCGATCCGGGCGGTGGCGTTCAGTGTGAACCGGGCCTCGCCCGGCGCTTCGAGCGCCACGAGGCGATCCCGGTCCCAGGTGGCCCACCGGTATTCGAAGGAACGCATGATAGCGCCGCGGTCGCAGCCGGGAAAGCGCCGGATGTCGTGGCTGACAGGCGTCCCGCAGTACATGAGGCCCCATTTCCGGTCGTCCAGGGGAACCAGGTTTGGTTTCGCGTAAACAGCCATGTACGGCTGTTCCCCCTGATCCCTCCCGATAATCGGCCTGCGTTCCGGACGGCTCCAAAGGTCCCCGTCCCGGCTCGTGGCCAGATGGATATCCAGCGTCGCGCTTTTGCGATGGTAGAAGGACGGGAACATCAGGTGCAGGCCGGTACCCGGATATCGGCAGTAACAGCTGTCGTAGACGTCGTCATCGATCGGATCGAGGGTATCGGCCATGAAGACGAACCGCGGCGGCGGCCATCCACCGAAGTCCGGCCCGCCCGTCTTCACGACTGCCCTTCGGTCGTCCTGGCGGCCGCGCAGGTAGACGGCATACTCCCCTCGCTCCACGTCGAACGCCGCGATGTTCTGGGTGTCGAGATGGGCCTTGCCGAGGTGCATCAGCGGGTTGTCACGCACCCTCCACGCGAGGCCGTCGGCGGAAACGGCGCCCGTGATGTAGGGATGCCACAGTTCGAGCCGTTCCGCGATCTCCTCGTTCCCGCGTCCCCGGTCGACCATGCCCGTGACCAGGTCGTCGAAGAACGCCCCTTCGTTCACGTCGTCGCGGAGGACGCCGTCCACGGTGATTTCTGATCGGGTGCTGATTCCCTTGTACCGTTCCGACGGCGGCGCCGAAGGATCGAGGAAGATGGAATGAAAATCGAAATGGGACGCCGGGTGGAGCAGATTGTTGGAACGAGTCCCTTCGTATTCCTGCAGCCCGAGGTCGGGACGTTTCCAGTCGAACCCGCCGGCGCTTTCCGCGTAGGCAATGTACGGATTGCCGTCGTCGCCCGCCGTCCGGTACCACATCCTCAGGACTTCCCCTTCCCGGACGACGCAGAACGGCATCAACAGGCCGGACTCCCAGGGCCTGTCAGGTTGGATGAACGGATCTGAAATATCGGCCGGCTGAATCCGCAGGCGCAATTCGCCCGTCGGTGGATCCTGGGACAGCCCCAGTCCGTCCGCTCTCGCGCCCGTGTGTCCGGGCCAGATCCCATACCAGTCCAGGAAGGGCCTTGGAACTGCGCTTTCATAGGCCATTCAGCCACGCCTTTCCATCGGTGCCGGAAGCCGGCAATCGGCCATTTCTTTACCAGCCGTGTATCGCATGACCGTCTCCAGGAAACCATATCACATCCACGAAATAGGACAGCAAAACGCCCACCGCGTAGGCCGAAACCACACCGATGACGAAGGGCTGGCCGCGCCGATAGAGGGACTCTCCGCCTATCCTCAATATGATTACCTTCACGAGCCAGACCAGCAGAATCGCTACGACGCTCTTGCGTACGCCGCCGATCATGGCGACGGCGAACCCCACCGGGTGCAGGGGCCACCAGGCCCACCTGTGATGCGCTACGGCCAGCAGGAATGCGGTCAGGGCACCGGCACCGAAGGAAGCCCGTTCCATGGGCGAGAGGACCTGGGTGTTGCGGATCCACATCTCCAACCCGTCCCATACCCCCCGTGCGCCGGCCACGAAGGCGGGTTCGGTGAACTCGAACGCTCCGCCCAGGTAAGCGAGATGGAGCGTGTACGCCACCGATGTCAGGAACGTAAGCGCCAGGGTCGAACCGATCGCCAGGTACACGCCCTTGCCCACTCCGCCCATACGGTCGCCCATCTTGGCCGCGTGAGCCATGGAACACATGCCCAGGGTGCGCCAGTTGCGTCCGTACGCGTTCGCCAGCGAAAGCACGGTCAGGTCCCGGGATGATAGACTCTCCGTTCCCAGGAGACGGACGGTCGCCGTGTTTACGTCGTTGTGAGGAAGGTCCAGTGAGGCGAGTCCGGTCTCCGCGACAATCCGCGTCACGCCGAGGTACACTACGATGAGGAAGCCGAGGAACAGGCAGGTGAGCCACAGCGACATGCCGGAAGCCCACAGCCACCCTACCATGAAGAAGACGCCGACGACCAGGCCGATTACCGCGGTTCGGTATGAAAAGAACTCCCGTGAATCGTCCAGGTCCTTCGCTCCGCCCAGGCACTTCCGCCACACCCTGTAAAGGTGCCGCCGGGCCATCCAGACCGTGAACAGCACGAAGACCAGAAAACCCGCGAAATGCTGCAGATCCACCACGCCCTGGGCGTTCGACACGCCCAGCCGGCCCATGACCCCCTGTTCGATCAGCTGCAACAGGTAGAAGAACCAGACGCTGAAGAGAATATCCGTCCGCGTGAAATAGGCGATGCCCATCAACAGGTAGTTGAACCGGATCATGACCGGCGGCCACGCTTCCCCCAGTGTGAGATTTACGGTCGCCGGGTTCCCCAGCGGGACGGCGGGCCACGCGGTGAAGTAACCGCCCGCGTTCCAGGCCATGATCGCCAGGGTGGCGCCGAACCCGACCCAGAACGATCGCGTACGGGCGATCCGGGGCAAGATCGCCGGTTCTTCGCTGCCTTCGATGAGCATCAGGGGCACCTGGGCCAGGGGAAAGGTCAAGCGCTCGTGTTCGATCCATTGTTTCCGGAGGATGACCATGAGGGACGCGCCCACGAAGAATATGGCCGCGTAGAAGGCCCCCCACCAGAAGAGGGGAATCACCCAGTACCGCCACGGCACGGCCTGTCCCCGGGGAAGACTTTCGTAGAACCACGTGACGGCGCCTCCCCGGTCGGAGACCACGAGCCAGGACGGCAGGTAGTCGAAGAACAGTTCCACCCAGCGGTTCTCGGCCGACGCGAAATAGTGGGGGCCGCTGATGACGGAGAGGGCGTAAGTGCTGAAGGCCCAGCCCGGGATTGCGGAAGCGGTAAACACAAGGAAGAAGATGACGAGGATCTCCGGTCGCGTCAGAGATCGGCCGGGCAGGACGATCTTCAGGGCCGGGTTGAGCACCAGTACGACCAGGACCAGGGGGCACAGGGCGGCGATGGGCAGGTGGGCGATCGTCACGAAGGAAGCGTGGATCACGTAGGCGGAGTGGATCGACCACAGCGTCACGAGCACGGAGAGTGCCATGCCGAGGGCGACCGCCCGGACGGTCAAGCCTTCCGAGACAGGATGGGGGCAGGAATCCCTCTGTGTCCCGCCGCCCGGATGTTCCTTCGCACTTCGCCGGGTTGCCGTGGATGGACTCATATCGCCCGTCACCCCGTGGATCGCAGCCCTGGCACCTCGCCATGGTACATCGCCGTTTTCGGCCGTCCCAGATGGAAAGTCGTTATACACATAAGCAGCGCAATGAAAGGAAAGTCAACGGCGCCTTTTTTTCTTGACCTCCCGTTTCGATACCGCTTACAATGAACTGTAAGATCTAATGGTCTCGAGGGCGGGTCTTATGACTCGCCCTTTTTTCGTTTATAAACCCGGATTCCGTACACGATCGCAGCCTGGTCACGGGGCAATCCGGGCATCGAAGAAGGAGCTTGAAGAAACAATGGCCGTTCTCATTCTCGTAGGCGCAGCCTGGGGAGATGAAGGCAAGGGCAAGATCGTCGATTTCCTGAGTGAGCGGGCCGACATCGTCGTGCGGTTCCAGGGCGGCGCCAATGCCGGGCATACCGTCCAGGTGGGCGACCAGGAGTATATTCTGCACCTGATTCCCGTCGGGATCATCAGGCCGGAGAAGGCCTGCGTCATCGGCAACGGTACGGTGATCGATCCGGAAGCACTGATGGAAGAGATCGAGATGCTCGGATCGCACGGCATCGACGTGGAAGGACGCCTGTTCATCAGCCACAACGCCCATCTCATCATGCCCTATCACAAGCTGATCGACCGGGTAGTCGAGGAGCAGAGGCAGGAAGAGGAACGCATCGGCACCACGGGGCGAGGCATCGGTCCCGCCTACGCGGACAAGGCCGCGCGCAAGGGCATCCGGATCGTCGACCTGCACGACCACGGCGTGCTCCGGGAGAAACTGAAGCGCAACATCGAGGACGCCAATCACCTGCTCAACTCGGTGTATAAGACGGAAACGCTCGATGCGGACCGCATCATCGAGGAATACCTGGCCTTCGCCGCACAGATCGGTCCCTTCGTGGTAAACACGTCGGAATACCTGAACGAAGCGATCGACGCCGGCAAGGAGATCCTCTTCGAGGGCAGCCAGGGCACGCTGCTGGACGTGGACCACGGGACTTATCCCTACGTCACGTCGTCCAACACGACCACGGGCGCGGCCTGCATGGGCGCGGGGGTCGGTCCGACCCGTATCGACGAAGTCATCGGCGTGGCCAAGGCGTATACCACCCGGGTGGGGAACGGACCCTTCCCCACGGAATTTCCCTCCAGGTGGGGCGACGAGTTCCGGCGCATGGCCGGCGAATTCGGCGCAACGACGGGCCGTCCGCGACGCTGCGGCTGGTTCGACGCCATGGTCGTCCGCTACGCCGTCATGGTGAACGGGATCGACCGGCTCGCGATCGCCCGGCTCGACACCCTGGATAGAATCGGGACGCTGCGGTTATGCGTAGGCTACCGGCTGAACGGCGACGTGATCCCCCACCTGCCCAGTGACGCGAACGTCCTCGCCCGATGCGAACCGGTCTATGAAGAGATGGAGGGCTGGGACCAGCCCACCGGCCACGTCCGCACCTGGGACGGCCTGCCGAAGGAGGCCCAGGCATATATCGAACGCATCTCGGAACTGGTGAAGGCCAAAGTGGACCTTGTTTCCGTGGGCTCGCACCGGGACGCGACGAT
>CAZZNP010000118.1:0-10128 GCA_964655785.1 uncultured Gemmatimonadota bacterium | reverse complement strand
GAGGCCGCACGGCCATCCTACCTGTGCATCAGCCCGACAGGACACGGTTACGTAACAGGCCCGCACGGCCATCGTGCCTGTGCAACAGCCCGACAGGACATGGTTACGTAATAGGCCTGCACGGCCATCGTACCTGTGCATCAGCCCGACAGGACACGGTTACACTACGGCAAAGCGCGGGATCAGTTACAGCGATCCAGGCATCTGTGCCGGTCCGGATGATCCTGGCAGGGATTGGCAGGTTCTGTTTCTGATTTGGGGGATGCACATGCAGGCGAACCCTGAGCCGTTGATTGAAATCGCCCACGGAATTCGGGCGATCGGCCGGAGCCTGCAGGCTTTCAGTTCAGGGAAGGGGCGGCGCGCGGTTGCGGTGCTGCGTGTTTTGAATCCGGGGGTATCCGGGTTCCGGTGAGCCGGCCACGGTGCCGACAGCACCGAAGTCCGGGAGGAAAGAAGATGAATCCTCAAGCACCGCGGAAGGCGCGGTTGCGGAAAGGCAGACCGGGCAGTGGTCCGCATGACCGGCGTCAGTCTCCAGCTCATCGCAGTCGTGCGGAGGACTGGTGAGAAACAAGGCAAATACGACGGCGCAGGATAGCGCAAAGAGCTTCTTCATGGAGTACCCGTTGCCTCCTCCATGGGCCGTCCGAAGGGAATGGACAAACTGAACGTCACGTCGCGACCGGGGTCGTCTATGAAGTATCTGAATCGGCTCAGGTAGTCCCGGTACCGTTTATTGAACAGGTTGTGTACGTGGAGCTGCATCCGGACCGGGTGATCGGCCAGGGCCACCTCCGCGTTGAGATGCATGTCGAAGAGGCCGTAGCCGGCCGGCGGATCCGCGTAGTCGATGCCCTCTGGAAAGTCCGTCTGCCGCATGACGAAGCGGCCTTCGAATCCTATCCCGGCCTCCAGGAGACGCCCGCCGGTGGGCAGATGGAAGTCCAGACCCGCGATGAACCGGGTGGGCGGCATCTGGTAAAGGGGCTGGTCTTCCACCGTGTTTCTCCCTCGCACGAACGAGGCGGAAAGATAGGTGTCCATGTACTTCGTCAGGCCGTACTCGAGGTACCCGTCGAAACCCTGGATCACCGCGTCGGATTGAACGTAGGCGAATTTCGGGAACGCGCCCCGGATCGTCAATACAAGATCGTCGGCAGGCAGAAGCGAAATGAAATTGTCGTACCGGGACCGGAAAACCCCGATTTCTCCCCGGCCGCGGCTGCCCTGGTATCGCAGGGTAAGATCCGTACTCACGCTCGATTCGGTTTCCAGCGTCTTATCGCCGACCTCGAACTGCGCGGTACCGTGGTGGACGCCGTGGCTGTACAGTTCGTTCACGCCGGGCGGCCGCCAGGCCCGTCCCAGGTTGGCGGCGATGGCCAGGTCAGGAGACAACTCGTGGATCAGACCGAGCACCCCGGTGATATTGCGGTAGGTGAATATGCCGCCCTCGACGATCTCGGTGGCGCGGCGGCCCGTGTTCGAGTAGATCTCCTGCCACCGGTAGTCGTACCGCAGCCCGGTCTCCACCGTGGTCTTCCCTTTTGTCCAGGATTCCAGGGCGAATACACCGAAACTGTGGGCCAGGAAATCGGGTATGAGGAACCCCGTACTGAATCGCTTGTTTCGCTGGCGCATGCCGCTGACGCCCACCTTCCCGTACCAGTTCCCAAGGTTGCGGTGCTGGAAGATCACGTCGCCGCTGTGGGTCTGCAATCCCTGGGAGAACCCGGGCCTTGCGACCCCGCCGCTCCTGGCGTGGGAATCCCATTCCTCCCTCCGGTTGTACTGCTGCCCGTACCGGAGTTCGAGATTACCGCCACCACCCAATCTGATACGGGAACGCAGGGAAAGCAGATCGTGGTCCACCCGCTGACGAGGATTATCGATCTGATAGGTAAACGAACCTGCGATGCTCGGGTCGCCCCGCTCAATCAACCGCTTCAGGTCGGTCGTATTGCCGATGTGGGCGCCCTTGAATATACCGATCCACGTGCCGAAATGGCTGAAATAGGCCTCCGTGTCCATCCGGTCCGTCGTAAGGCCCAGCGCCATTGAATAATCGCGCTCATCGAAACCGGAGTTCCGGATGACGTGTTCCGGCGCCCGGGCGTCCCCCGCGCGGCGCAGGCTGCCCTGGACGCGCCATTTGAGGCCCAGCAGCTGACGCAATGCGCCCTGCACGAGGACCGAGCCCGCGCCCTGCTTGTTGTTGGAGAAGAGGTTCGTGTTCATCCGGCCGCCCACCCCCGGGTCAACCGGCAGCTCCGGCGGTTCGATGCGGATCACGCCCCCGATGGCGCCCGCGCCGTACTGCACGCTGGCCGCGCCTTTGAGCACCTCAATGCGCGCCGGGGAGAAGGGGTCGATCTCCGGGGCGTGGTCACCGCCCCATTGCTGGCCTTCCTGGGTTACCCCCGCGTTGAGCACCAGCACGCGGGCACTGTGGACCCCGCGAAGCACGGGCTTCGACAAGGCCGGTCCCGTGGTCAGACTGGACACGCCGGGCAGGGACTCGAGGGTCTCGCCCAGGGTCTGGCCCCGGCGTTCTTCCAGTTCGGCAGGGGGCAGGACCAGGATGGACTGGCTCGAGCCGGTGAGCTCTCCCGCCAGGTCGCGGTCGCCGGTCACGGTGACGTCGTCGCCGAGGAGCGGCTGCGGTTCCATCCTGACCTCGAGCACCGTTGGCCGGCCTTCGAAGACTTCGACCTCGGTCGCTATCGTCCTGTAACCCACGAACCGGAATTCGATCCGATGTTTGCCCGGCGGTACATGCTCCATCCGAAACCGGCCGGCTTCGTCCGAAAACGTCCCCAGTTCCAGATCGGGCAGCATGGCGGTCACCGCCGGTAGTGGTTTGCCGGACTCGTTCAGCACCCTGCCGCTGACCGTGGCGGCCTGAGCTTCCGCGGGAAGAACGAGGCTGGACACGGCTATCGCCAGTATGACGCACAGGATTCTGGTTTCGATCATGGGAAATCCCCTGGCGCGCGTATCCTTTCCGCGTTTAGATCACAACCGCGAATGTACTACGGCCGTACGAAGACCCCGAAGGTCACGTCGATGTCCGTCTCGTCGCTTTGATTCACGCCGTCCTTGGGCGCTTCATCGAAGTGGCTCAGTAGGACCCGTAACTGGCCGCTCTGCGCATTTTCGGGTACCGAAAGCGTAAATGCGATTCCAACGGGATGGTCCGCTCCCGAGTTCGTCACGTAATCGGATTCCTTGTCCGCGTAGGTAACGGTGGCCGGCGAGAATCCCCCGAGCGTCTGGTAGAAGAACTGGTGAGCCTCGGCTTCCTCCTTCACCTCCTCGGTGATATCCTCAGGCGGGGTTTCAGTCTCATTCAATACCTCCGCCGTGCAGTCGTAATCCGTACCCGCGTCTAATTCGATCCGGTCCACGACCGGAGCATTGCCGCCTGGGCCGTCAAGATCCCTGAACCGCACGGTGTACGGCGATCCCCCGCTACTGGGCGTGATCGTGATCGCAAGCGTCGTGATGAGCTCTTCCTCGCCCGGTCCATGGTGGTCGTCGTCTTCTTCTTCATGATGGTCCGGTTCATCGGGACCGACGGGACTGGAGTCGTCATCATCGGCGCAGCCGAATGTCAACACAGCGGCGAACGCCGCGGCGGTAAAGATGGACAGTACGTTCCAGCGATGCCTGAACATATCGAACTTCTCCTCTTTTGCCTTGCTGCGTGAAGTAGCGTAAACTGCTTTGTTTCGTAAACAATACTTCCCGTGCCGCGTTGCCAGCCGATGCCGGAAAACTCCGGAGCATCGTATGGAATCGGCGCTCGACCACTTGCGTTTCAATCAACCGGGCAGTATCGATACAGCCGGTGATTGTAACTGTCTGGGACTGGAATTAACAAAGTCAGGAAGCGGTCACGTACGGTGCCGACGGGAATCGGGCGATCGACCGAAGCCTGCAGTCTTTCAGGTCAGGGAAGGGGCGGCGCGCGGTTGCGGTGTTGCGCGACTTGAATTCGAGGGTATCCGGATTCCGGTGCGCCAGCCACAATGCCGACGAATTCGAAGTCCGGGAGTGGCGGAGAAGACTTCTCGATCACTGCGGAGGATGTGGCAGAGAGAAGGCAACCCTGGCAGTGGTCCACGTGTCCGGCGCCATTTTCCAGCCCCGTGCAGTCGTGCGTGGGACCGGTGAAAATCAGGGCGATTACGACAGCGCAGGAAAGCGTGAGCAGTTTCATCTGAGACCCACTGCCGGTTGGCTTGACCCAACCCAAAAACGGAACGATTTTAAAACGGTTTAAATCAGTTTTCAGTCTCAAAAATTTGTGCTAATTTCACCGAAAAGTCAAGTGGTTTCTTCCCTGCCGCAATCCGGACTTGACACGATTTGAGGCCGTGTTTATTATTCGACGCCGCAAGCAAAATCGGTGTACCTATTAATGTAGTAATGGCGTAGCTTTTGATGTATTGTATAGTGAAATACAGTTAAAACGCGGGCATCTGCATTTAATGCTGAAACAGGAGTGGGAAAAGGGTGTCCGAAAGCGTAATGATTGAAGCAAAGGGACTATGCAAGTACTACGGTTCCTTTGTCGCCGTGCAAGACATTTCCTTCGAAATCCCCGAAGGCCAGATCGTGGCGTTTCTGGGACCGAACGGCGCCGGCAAATCCACCACGATGAAGATCCTCAGCGGTTACCTGGGCGCCAGCGCGGGAAGCGCGGCGATCGCCGGACTGGACGTGCGGCGGGACCGCCTCGCCATGTCGCGCCATCTGGGATACCTGCCCGAAAACGGTCCCCTGTACCAGAACATGACGCCGCTGGAGCTTCTGCGGTTCTTCGGCGAGGCCCGGGGACTGGATCCCGACGTCCTGGCCCGCAGGCTGGACTACGTCATCGACCGCTGCAGCCTGGACCAGGCCCTCGAGAAACCCATCGACAAGCTGTCCCGGGGCAACAAGCAGCGGGTCGGTCTGGCGCAGGCCCTGCTCCACGACCCCGACGTGCTCATCATGGACGAGCCGACCTCGGGGCTCGATCCCAACCAGATTCGGGATTTCCGGCAGGACATCCGGCAGCTCGGGCAGACCAAGACCATACTTCTTTCCACCCACATTCTCCAGGAAGTGGACGTCATCGCCGACCGCGTGCTGCTGATCCACGAGGGCCGGCTGGTCTTCGACGGCACGCCGGGGGGTCTGCGTAAGGACGGATCGCTTGAAGCGTCTTTCTACGCGCTGACGGGGAACGGCCGGGAGGAGACGGACGAATGAACCTCGGACCGCTCGGACGGCTCAACGGCAACGTGATCGCGGCCATCGTCCGCCGGGACATGCGGCTGGCATTCAGCAATCCCACGGGATACGTATTCGTCACGCTATTCATATTCCTCAGCGCGGCCGCCGCTTTCTGGCAGGTCCAGTTCTTCATGAACAACCTGGCGAATCTCGACCAGTTGAACGGCGTATTTCCCTACCTTTTGCTGCTCTTCATACCGGCGCTGACCATGGGTGTATGGGCCGAGGAAGCCCGGCAGGGGACGGATGAGTTGTTGCTGACGCTGCCGGCGACGGACCTGGAAATCGTCCTCGGCAAGTATCTCGCGGTACTGGGCGTTTACACGGCCTCGCTGCTGCTGTCGCTGACCCACGTGCTGGTCCTGATGTTCCTCGGCAGTCCGGACCTCGGCCTCATGGTGGGGAATTACCTGGGATACTGGCTCGCCGGCGCGGCGCTCATCGCCGTCGGCATGCTCGCGTCCATGCTCACCTCCCACGTGACCATCGCCTTCATTCTGGGCGCCCTGTTCTGCGGCGCTTTCGTACTCATCGGCCCTATCGCGGGCGGAGTCAGCGAAGGCCTTCGTGAACTGCTGGCGCCGCTGGGCCTGTTCAACGCCTTCGACGACTTCGCACGGGGCGTGGTCAGTTTATCCGGGCTGGTCCACTTCCTTTCCGTCACGGGCCTGATGCTCTATCTCAACGTGGTGTTGCTCAGCCGCCGTCACTGGCCGATCGAGGCCGGTGGCTACAAAATGGGCATCCACCACGGCGTGCGGGCGGCGGCGCTCGTCGTCGCGGTGGCAGGTTTGAACGTCATACTGGGCTGGACGGGCTTCCGTTTGGACGTAACGGCCGAGCAGCTTCACTCCCTCTCCGACGAGACCGTTCAGATGCTGGCGGAACTGGACCCGGATCGGCCGGTTTTCATCCAGGCCTTCGTGAGCCCCGAGGTGCCGGAATCCTACGTGCAGACCCGTTCGAGCCTGCTCGACGTGCTCAAGGAGCTGGACGCCGTGGGCGGCAGCCGGGTCCAGGTCCGCATCCAGGCCACGGAAATGTACTCTCCCGAGGCAAGGGAAGCGCGGGAACGGTTCGGCATCACGCCCCGTGAGCTGCCGGATCTTCGTAGCGCGCGCTCCGGATTTACCAACGTCTTCGCCGGGATCGCCGTCACCTGCGGCCCGGAGGAACAGGTGATCGGGTTCCTGGACAGCGGGCTTCCCGTCGAATACGAACTGGTCCGCAGCCTGCGGGTGGCGGCACGGGCGGACCGCGCGAAACTCGGCATCTTATCCACGGACGTGCGGCTGTTCGGGGGATTCGATTTCAACACCATGCAGAGCCGGCAGCCCTGGGCTATGACCGAGGAGCTTCGCAAGCAGTACGACGTGGTGCAGGTCCAGTCCCAGGACGACTACCCCGACGACCTGGACGTACTCCTGGCCGCCCTGCCCAACACCCTGACTCAGCCGGAAATGGACCGACTATCGGAGTACATCGCGGCCGGAAACCCCACGCTGCTCCTGGTAGATCCCCTGCCGTCCTTTAACCTGACCCTTTCCCCCTCCGAGCAGAAGGGCGCCGGCGCCAATCCCTTCGCGGGCAACCAGCAGCCGCCTCCCACGCCGAAGGGCGACATCCAGGGCCTGCTGCGCAAGTTCGGCGTAGAATGGAATGCCGGGCTGATCGTGTGGGACCGCTACAACCCCCATCCGACCATGGCCCACCTGCCGCCGGAGGTGGTCTTCGCGTCGCCGGGCAACGAGAATCCGGACACGTTCAACGGGGAAGCCGTCAGCACCGCGTCGCTCCAGGAGCTGGTCTTCATCTTCCCGGGCCGGCTGCAGCCTTCCGGGTCCGGCGACTTCAACTTCACCCCCCTCGTGCAGAGCGGCGAAGTGTCGGGATTGACCGCCTACACCCAGCTCGTCCAGCGCAACTTCTTCGGCGGTTCGCAACTGGTCCTTTCCAACGTGCCGCGGCGGGCGAGCCAGAACACCTACACCATGGCGGCGCGGGTCACGGGACGCGCGGACCAGGGGGCGATCGATTCCGGGCGGGATGACGGAGACGGATCGAGCGGTGTTCCGGCGACCGGTGACGAGAACGACGCGGGCGGCGCAGCGGGCGAGGATGCCGCGGCCGTCGACCTGGTCGTCGTGGCCGACGTGGATTTTGCATCGCAGCAGTTTTTCGATATACGGCGTTTGGGCGCGGGCGGGTTCAGCTTCGACAATGTCACCTTCTTCCTGAACGTCATGGACGTGCTGGCGCGAGACGAGTCCTTCATCGCGTTGCGCAGCAAGCGGGTGCGGTACCGGACGCTCGAGACGGTCGAGAGACAGACCCTGGCGTACACACAGCAGCGGGTCGAGGACGAGGACGAAGCCGAACAGGAAGCGCAGGCGGCCCTGGAGCAGGCCCGCCGCCGGCTTACGGCCCGGGTGGACGAGGTACGGCAGCGGACCGACCTGGACGAACAGACCCGGCGCATCATGGTTCGCAACATCGAGGAAGTGGAGAACCGCCGCTTCGAGACGATGAAGACCAACATCGAGGCTGAAAAGGAAGCGCGGATCGAGGAAAGCAAGGAGATGATGGAAAGCCAGATCCGGGTGATCCAGAATACCATCAAAAATCTGGCCGCCCTGCTTCCGCCCGTGCCGGTCTTCCTCCTGGGCGTGTTCATCTTCGTGCGGCGCAGACGCCGGGAGAACGAGGCGGCCGCGGCTGCCCGACGGTTGAGGAGCTGAACTGAACATGGACGAAATCCGCAGGACCCTGGCTTTCGTAGCCGCGGCGGTGCTGGTTGCCGTCGTCGCCTTTCTGGCCGCGCCGGCCGACCCCACGCCGGAGGCCTTCTCGGACCGCGGCGAGCCATTCTTTCCCGAATTCACCGATCCCAACGAAGCGGCTTCGCTGGAGGTTATCGGCTTCGACGAGGTCACCGGGCGCGTCGACGCGTTCAACGTGGTGTTCAAGGGCACGCGCTGGCGCATCCCGTCCCATCACAATTATCCCGCCGATGACCGGGACCGACTGGCCCGCACAGCCGCGGGGCTCATCGAGGTCCGCAAGGACGACGTGGTCGCCGAGGTCGCCGCGGACCACGAGGCACTGGGCGTGGTGGACCCGCTGGACGAATCCGTAGCATCCCTGGCTGGCAGGGGCAAGCGCGTTACGATCAAGGACGGGAACGACAACCTGCTCGCCGATCTCATCATCGGCAACAGCGTACCTGGCCGGGAGGACAAGTACCGCTACCTCCGGGCGCCGGGCCAGAAGAGGACCTATGCGGCGCGATTCGACGTGGACGTCTCGTCCCGGTTCGGCGACTGGATCGAGAAGGACCTGCTCGAGGTGGACCAGGACCGGATCGAACAGGTCGTCCTGAAAGACTACTCCATCGACGAACGGACCCGCATCCTGAACCAGCGCGACACGATCGTCCTGACCCGGGGAGACCCCGACTGGACCGCCAATCGCATGCGGAGCGGACAGAAAGTCGACGGAGTGAAGATGGAGGACCTGCTGAAGGCACTGGACGAATTGACCATCGTGGGCGTCCGTCCCAAGCCCGCGGGGCTGTCCAGAAGCCTGGAGGATAACGACGAAGGCATCAGCATCACCCGGAGCGACCAGGCCTCCCTCCAGGAAAAAGGCTACTTTTTTACCCGGGACGGGCAGTTGGTGTCCAACGAGGGAGAGGCCCAGGTCCGCACGGAGGACGGCGTTACCTACACGCTGCGCTTCGGTGAGATCGCGTATGGGGCCGGAGACGCGGTTACGGCCGGCCTGGGTGGTACAGGCGGACCGGGAGGACCGGGTGGACCGGGTGGACCGGGCGGTGCAAGCGGTCCGGGCGGCCTAGGCGCCACCGGGATCGGCAGTCCGGTCGGACCGGGCGAGAACCGGTACCTGTTCATCACGACCGGTTTCGATGCCGGCGTATTCCGGGAGCCGCGCAAACCGGACGACCTGGGTTTCCAGACCCGGGCGGACTCGTTATGGACCGACGCCGACCGGGCCAATGCCGACCTGCAGGAGAAACACGATGCCTGGCAGAGAAACGTCGAGAACGGACGCCGAACCTCCGCGGATCTGAACACCCGTTTCGCCCGGTGGTACTACGTGATATCGGCCGACAGCTTCGACCGGATACGTCTCCGGCGCGGCGACCTGGTCACCTCGGAATGAGCGCGGACCCCACCTGCGCGGCGGTTATGGCGCGCACCCTCCATGACGCGGGCGTCCGCTTCGCCTACGGCCATCCCGGCGGCGAAGTGCTCGAACTGATCGACGCGCTCGAACACGCGGGCATCCGGTTCGTACTGACCGGCCACGAATCTACGGCGGCGTTTATGGCCGCCGCGACCGGACGGCTGACCGGCATTCCCGGCGTTTGCGTCGCGACCCTGGGACCCGGCGCCTGCAACCTGGTCCTCGGCGTCGGCACCGCATATCTCGACCGAGACCCGATCCTGGCCATCTCCGCGCGCACGCCGACCATTCGTCACCACCGCAGCAACAAGCAGAACCTGCCGCTGGTCGATATGTTCACGCCCATCACCCGCTGGGCCGTCGACCTGGAAGATGGCGCGATCGAAGATACCGTGAAGTCCGCCCTGTCCGTCGCGTCCGGTCCGCCCCGCGGGCCGGTGTACCTTGCCCTGCCATCCGACATGGCAGGGAAGCCCGCCGGCGACGACAATGCCATGGATCAGGAGGCCGGCCGCGAGCCTTTGGATCTGGCGGACGGCCGCGAGCCTTTGGATCTGGCGGCCGGCCGCGAGCCTTTGGATCTGGCGGACGAGGCCGATCTCCCCCGCATCGTCGACAGCCTGAACAGCGCGAAAC
>CAZZNP010000117.1:9041-10280 GCA_964655785.1 uncultured Gemmatimonadota bacterium | reverse complement strand
TTAAGTGTACACTTCAGGAGGAGCTATGAAAGCATCCATTCTCGACCTGCGGCGCCGCATGAGAGACGTACCGCTCGCGCTTGATCGAAACGAAACGGTTACCATTTACTATCGCGGCAAAGAAAAGGCCATCCTGTCTCCCAGCCGGCAGCAAACTGGCAAATCCATCAAAGACCATGAAGCGTTCGGGATGTGGCGAGACAGGAAAGATATGACCGACGTCGATGAGTACGTACGCAATCTCAGAAAAGGTCGTCTGGATGATTTTTGATACCGACGTGTTGATTTGGGTTTTCAGGGGTCACGAAGGGGCTGCGAAACTTGTCGAAGACACTGTCGACCGCCGGATATCATTGGTTACCTACGCGGAATTCATCCAGGATGTCAGAAATCGGCAAGAACTGAAGCAAATCAAGAGTCTCCTGAATGATCTTGCCTTCCAAACCTTGCCTCTGACCGAAAACATCGGACACAGAGCGTCCGTCTACATGGAAGAATACACCCTTAAGACGGCGCTGTATCTGGCCGACGCCCTGATCGCGGCTACCGCCGTCGAACACCATTTGACCCTCTGTACGGCCAATAGAAAACACTACCGGGAAATCAAAGATCTCCATCTCGAAATCTTTCGTTCATGACGGTATTTTACGCGACCAATTCCCCGGTATCGCCTGCTATGAAGTATCTCGGAGAAGCACCAATTCGGGGAACCCTCCAGCGCCTCAGAAATAAAAAAGATTAGTCCTTGACAACGCCCCTGTGCGGTTTATCTTGATCGGCGAGTTTAGGGATAGATGTACCTGGAAGCAGCCGCTGTCGACCGATCTGTCAGTTTATCCCGAATCGACTACATGTCATACCTCCCCCTTATCCTGCTCGTCCTGCTGGTACTGATCGTCGCGGCCGTAATCGTAACCCTTTCCTCTTTCATTGGCAGAAAGAAACCAACCGCCTCGAAGCTCGCGTCCTACGAATGCGGCGTCCCGCTGAAGGATACCGCCCGGAGGAATTTCTCCGTCAAGTTCTACCTGATCGCCATCCTTTTCATTCTTTTCGACGTGGAAATCATTTACCTCTACCCATGGGCCGTCGTTTATGGCGATCTTCAGTTATTCGGCGCATTGGCGATGGGCGTGTTCTTCCTGCTGCTCGTCATCGGATTCCTGTATGAATGGAAACGAGGAGCCCTGGAATGGGATTAGAAGACCAGCTTCAGGAAAACGTCATGACCACCAAGGT
>CAZZNP010000117.1:0-9031 GCA_964655785.1 uncultured Gemmatimonadota bacterium | reverse complement strand
CGTAAGAACTCGCTCTGGCCCATGCCCTTCGGTACCGCGTGCTGCGCCATAGAACTCATGGCGACTCTGGCCTCCCGTTTCGACCTGGCCCGCTTTGGGGCCGAGGCCATCCGGTTTTCCCCCCGGCAGTCGGACCTGCTGATCGTCTCCGGGCGGGTGTCCATCAAGATGATGCCCGTGCTGAAGAAGATCTACGACCAGATGCCGGAGCCCAAGTGGGTCGTATCCATGGGGGCCTGCGCCTCCTCCGGCGGTGTGTTCAATACCTACACGCTGGTGCAGGGCGTGGACCAGTACATCCCGGTAGACGTGTATATCCCTGGCTGTCCGCCCAGGCCCGAAAACGTGATCCAGGCGTTGATGAAGATCCAGGAGAAAGTGGCCCAGGCCAAAGCGAACTGATGAACAGAAAAACCATCGCAGAGCTTCTGCTCGACATCAAAGCCGTCACCATCAACGTCGAAGCCCCCTATCATTACAGTTCCGGCATCATCTCGCCGATTTACTGCGATAACCGGCTGATCATATCCTGCGTCGAAGAACGCGGGGTGATCATCGACACGTTTCTCGAGATCATCGATGGCCTCGACGCTACTCCGGACGTCATCGCGGGAACGGCGACCGCCGCTATTCCTTTCGCGGCCTGGGTTTCAAACAGGCTGGACATTCCAATGGTATACGCGCGGTCGGGCCAGAAGGGGTACGGCAAGGAGCATCGGGTCGAGGGGACCCTGACGCCCGGTCAGAAGGTGCTGTTCACCGAAGACCTGGTCACCACGGGCGGGGGCGTCCTCAAGGCCGTCGAAGACGTGGTCAAGTTCGACGTGGAGGTGATCGGCGTGGCCACCATATTCGAGTACGGCCTGCCCGCCGCCACGGAGGGATTTCAGAAAGCCGGGCTGCCGAAATGGAGCATGGCGGACTTCGTGACCATTCTGGACGTGATGAAAGAGCGGGGCGAGCTTTCCGACGACAACCGGAATATCGCCCTGGACTGGCAGTCGGACCCAAGGGGCTGGGGCAGCAAGATGGGGTTCGAATAGTGGAGAAGAATGCGGAGAACCAGGAGACGGTGACGGCGCGCGTCCGGGCCCGGTTCGGTGACGATTCGGTTCGCGGCGGCAACGCGGTGGGTTTCGAAAGCATCATCGCGGAGCGTGATTCGCTCCTCCCGCTTATGACCTTCCTGAGAGACGATCCGGAATTAACCTTCGATTATCTCGTCGACGTGACCGCCGTGGATCGGTTGAAACTCGACGAGGCCATCAGGTTTGCCGTGGTGTACCAGCTCTATTCCCATAAGCACAACCGCCGTTTCAGCGTCAGTATCCCCGTTCCGGAAGCGGATCCCCGGATCGAGTCAGTGGTATCCGTCTGGCCGGGCGCCAACTGGCTGGAGCGGGAAGTATACGACATGTACGGGATCGTCTTCGATGGCCATCCCGACCTGCGCCGCATCCTGATGCCCGACGACTTCGGATCATACCCGCTGCGGAAGGATTATCCCCTCCACGGCAAGGGCGAGCGCGACAATTTCGTTTTCTAGTCCGGTCCGCCCGTAGCGGACCCGGCCGGGGACACAGGAAACACGCACCATGAATACCACGCAGATCGACAAGCTCGCCGAGGCCGACCTCGAGGAAATCCGGAGCGAACGGGTGACCTTCGAGCGTACGCCGGATCTGCCCTCCGAGCACATGATCCTCAATTTCGGTCCCCAGCATCCGGCGACCCACGGGACGCTGCACATGGTGCTGGAACTGGACGGGGAAAAGGTCGTGGGCGCCACTCCCCATCTCGGTTACCTGCACACCGGCTTCGAGAAACTGGGCGAGTTCCGGAGCTACAACCAGTTCGTCACGCTGACGGACCGGATGAATTACCTGTCCCCGCTCTGCAACAACATCGGGTATACTCACGCGGTCGAGAAGCTCATGGACATCGAGATCACGCCGCGCTGCCGGAACGTCCGGGTCGCGCTGGCCGAGCTCTCACGGCTCGCTGACCACCTGTTGTGCGTCGGTACGGCCGCCCTCGATATCGGAGCGTTCACCGCCTTCCTGTATGGGTTTCGGGCGCGGGAAGTGCTCTACGATCTGTTCGAAGCGGTATGCGGCACGCGGCTCACCACGAGTTATACGCGCGTAGGGGGACTCCTGCGCGACGTCCCGGAGAATTTTGCGGACATGGCACGCAACGCGGTGGAGGAGACGCTGACGGCCACCTCGGAAATCGACCGGCTCCTGACCCACAACCGCATCTGGCGCGACCGGACCGAGGGCGTGGGCGTCCTCACGCCGGAAGACGCTGTGGCCTGGGGCACGACGGGACCGGTGCTCAGGGCGTCCGGGGTCGACTGGGACATACGGAAGAGCGAGCCCTACCTCGGGTACGAAACCTATGATTTCGATATCCCCATCGGCCGCAACGGGGACGTGTACGACCGCTATCTCGTGCGGATGGAGGAGGTCAGGCAAAGCGCGAAGATCGTCCGCCAGGCCGTGGAGGACCTGCCCTCGGGTCCCGTGAACGCCGGGGAGGAACACGCGGTACTGCCTGAGAAATCGGAAGTGTACGAGTCCATGGAATCGCTGATCTATCATTTCAAGATGACCATGGAAGGACACGGACCTACGCCGCCGGTGGGCGAGGTATACGCCGCCACCGAGGCGCCGAATGGTGAACTCGGGTTCTTCATCGTCAGCGACGGCACCCGGGAACCCTACCGGATCCGGGTGCGCCCGCCGTCTTTCGTGAACTTTTCGTTGTTTCCCATGCTGATCAGGGGACACATGCTGTCGGACGTGGTGGCGATTCTGGGCAGTCTCAACGTCATCGCCGGAGAATTGGACCGCTAGCTTGGCGACAACACTCGAATTTTCAGACGGTGCGCGGGAACGCGCGGCGGAGATCCTGAGCCGCTACCCCGATGAACACAAGAAATCGGCCGTGGTGCCGCTCCTGCATCTCGCTCAGGAGGAATGGGGATACGTCTCGCCGGAGGCCATGGCCTGCGTGGCCAGGCTGATCGACTGCTCGCCCGTCAAGGTCGCGGAGATCGCCACGTTCTATCCCATGTTCAACAAGGAGCCCGTGGGCGAGCACATTCTGGCGGTGTGCCATACGCTGCCCTGCGCGCTGACCGGATGCGGACGGATTTTCGACCATCTGTCCGGCAGACTCGGCGTAGGACTCGGCGAGACCACGAAGGACGGGCGGTTCACCTTGCGGAAATCGGAATGTCTCGCGGCTTGCGACCGGGGGCCGGTGCTCCTGGTTAACCGCCGCCTGCACACCCACCTCACCCCGGACAAGATCGACGAGATATTAGGTGAACTCGAAGAAGGATAGCGAAATGGCCGCACCGCTCGAAATCCTGACGTCGGACCTCACGGCGGGAGCAGATCCCGGCGACATCGACGCCTATATGGCCGGCGGTGGTTACGGCACGGTACGGAAGGCGCTCACGGCCATGAGCCAGGCCGAGCTGATCGATGAGATCAACGCCTCGGGCATAAAGGGCCGCGGAGGCGCGGGGTTCTCGACGGGCATGAAGTGGAACCTGTGCGCCGACCGGTATCCCCGCTACCTGTGTGCCAACGCCGACGAAAGCGAACCCGGCAGCTTCAAGGACCGGCACCTGCTGGAATCGAAAACCCACCAGATCATCGAAGGCATGATCATCACCAGTTACGCCCTCGGGATCAACCTGGGCTACATCTACATCCGGGGCGAGTTCTTCCAGATTATCGACCGGATGGAAGCGGCGCTGGCGGACGCCAGGGAACGGGGCTTCCTGGGCACCAACATCCTGGATACCGGCTTCGACCTGGAACTGTACGTCCATCCCGGCGCCGGGGCCTACATCTGCGGTGAAGAGACGGGCCTAATCGAGTCCCTCGAGGGCAACCGGCCCTATCCCCGGCTGAAACCTCCGTTCTTCCCCGCCGCCATCGGTCTCTGGGGCCAGCCCACGATCGTCAACAACGTGGAGACCATGGCCCAGATCACGACGATCGTCGACATGGGGGCGGAGGCCTACAAGGCGATCGGTTCGGAAGAAGATACGACCGGGCCCCGGCTCTTCGGCCTGTGCGGCCACGTCAGGAAACCCGGTATCTACGAGTACGATTCCACGGTCACGTTGCGGGAGCTCATCTACGACGCGGCCGGCGGTATTCGCGACGACAACAAGCTCAAGGGCGTCATACCGGGCGGGATCTCGGCGCCGATCCTGACCCCCGAAGAAATCGACACGCCCATGGGTTTCGGCGCCCTGGGCAAGCTTGGGTCCATGGGCGGGACCGGCGGGATCATCGTGATGGACGAGACCACGAGCATGGTGGACGCCCTGCTGAACGCCTCCTCCTTCGCCGCCCACGAGTCCTGCGGCCAGTGCACACCCTGCCGCGAAGGCGTGCCCTGGATGAACGATATCCTGCGCCGTATCCGCAACGGAGAGGGCCGGGAAGAGGACCTCGACCTGCTCCTCGATATCTGCAAGCAGATACACGGCCATACCGTCTGCGTATTCGGCCAGGCGCCGGGCGTATGGCCGGTGCGCACGATTCTCGTCAAGTACTGGCCCGAGTTCAAGGCCTGCATCGAACGGAAGGAACGGGTCGTCCTGCCCGTGGAGGAATCGTACCTGCGTCCCGATCAGTATGAACACATTCCCCCCGTACCCGGCAACTTCCGGCTGAAGATGGAAGAGGCCGACGCCGCTGGATAGTCAAACATGGCAACTATAACCATAGACGAACAGCAGTACACCGTAGAGGAAGGCCGCAACCTGATCGACGCCGCGGCGGACCTGGGTATCGACATCCCCCACTTCTGCTATCATCCGGGGCTGGCGCCGGACGGCAACTGCCGCATGTGCCTCACCGAGATGGAGATCCGGCCCGGTCAGTTCGGCATCGTCACGTCGTGCACGATACGGATCAAGGACGGGATGAACTTCCGGTTCAATTCGCCGGCGGTCCTGGACAACCGCAAGGGCATCATGGAGTTCCTGCTCATCAACCACCCCCTGGACTGTCCCTGGTGCGACCAGGCGGGGGAGTGCAAGCTGCAGGACCATTCCTTCGACCACGGACGGGGACACAGCCGGTTCGTCGAGACCAAGCGCGTCCCCCCGAAGAAGGACCTCGGGCCGCATATCACGCTGTACACGACCCGCTGCATCCTGTGCCAGCGATGCACCCGGTTCTGCGACGAGATCACGGGAACGTCCGAACTCGGTGTCGTGCAGATGGGCAGCAAATCGGAGATCGCGACCTTCGAGGGCGTCCCCCTGGACAACAGGATGTCGGCGAACGTGGCGGACATCTGTCCCGTGGGCGCCCTGGTCACCAAGGACTTCCTTTACAAGCCCCGCATCTGGCATTATGAAAAGGTGAATACGGTCTGCCCGGGTTGCGCCACGGGGTGCAACACCACCCTGGAAGTCATGCACCAGAAGATCTACCGCACGCGTCCCCGGCACAACGAGGCGGTAAACGGGCACTGGATGTGCGACGAGGGCCGGTTCTGCTATCATGGCTGGCAGGACGTGGACCGGCTGAAGGCGCCGCTGATGCGGGTGGACGGCGAGCTGCGCCCGGCCACGTGGCCCGATGCCATGAACGCCGCCGTCAGCGGCATCCAGGCCATCCTGGCGGGCGAGGGAGATTCCGCCATGGGGGTGGTCGGGTCTTCCATGGCGACCAACGAGGAGAACTATCTGCTCGGCAAGCTATGCGCAGGAGCCTTCGGTTCGTCGCGGACCGGTCTCGACCGCAAGCCCGACGGTGAAGCGTGGACGTCGAAGAGCGGATTTCATATCGACGCGGACAAGTCCCCCAACAGCAAGGGCGCCGGCGACATGCTGGGCGCCGGCTCGCTGGACGACATCCTGCGGGGCATCGACGATGGTTCGATCCGGGGGCTATACGTGCTGGGCGGCGACATCGGCCAGAACCTGTCGTCGGAGGTTAAAGAGGCCTTCGGCAAGCTCGAATTCCTGGTGGTGCACGACGTGCAACGATCCGACCTTGCGGAACTCGCCGACGTGGTCTTTCCCGGGTCGATCCCTTTCGAGAAAAACGGCACCATGACCAATGCGCAGGGACGCGTCCAGCGTCTGAACGCCGCCTTTCCGCAGCCTGGCGGAGCGCGCGAGGACGGTGCGATACTCCGGTACCTGGGACAGCGCATGGGCGTGGACATGGGCGGGACGGACCCCGCGGAGATCCTGGAGGAAATCGCCGGACACGTGGATGGATACGCGGGACTCACCTATGACCTGATCGGCGATCAGGGCGCCATGTCGGGCGGCGAAGAGCCGTCCGAGGCCGCCGGAGGTTAGTGGATTGGTCCTGGACCCCATCATCCTGGAAGGCGCCATTGCCCTGGTGAAAATCGGCATCCTGCTGGGGGTGGTATTCACTACCGTTGCCTACCTCACCTTCATGGAACGCCGGGTAAGCGCCATGATCCAGGACCGGCTCGGCCCCAATCGGGTCGGCCCCATGGGCCTGCTGCAGCCCCTGGCCGACGGCATCAAGTTCATGTGGAAGGAAGAGCTCATCCCGGCGAGCGCCGATCGCACGCTTTTCGCAATCGCCCCCGCGCTGATCCTCGTCCCGGCCTTGCTGATCTTCGCCGTGATTCCCATAGGCGGCGAAGTGACCATTCCCGCATTCACGCTGTTCGGTCTTCAGGTTCAGGAGACCACGACCTCGCTGCAGATCATCGACCTGAACGTCGGGATCCTGTACATCCTGGGCATGACCTCCATCGCCGTCTACGGGATCGCCCTGGGTGGATGGAGCGCCAACAACAAGTTCACCCTGCTGGGCGGTATCCGGTCGTCTGCGCAGATGATCAGCTATGAACTCTCGCTCGGTCTGTCCATCGTCGGCATCCTGATGCTCACGGGAACGCTCCAGATGAGCAAGATCGTCGACGCGCAGGGTACTTTCTTCGACTGGTTCATCTTCCGCCAGCCGTTGGCCTTCCTGATCTTCGTCATCGCGGCATTCGCCGAGAACAACCGGCTGCCCTTCGACCTGGTAGAGTGCGAGCAGGAACTCGTCGGCGGTTTCCATACGGAATACAGCAGCATGCGTTTCTCCATGTTCATGATCGCGGAATACGCCAGTATGATCGCGGCCTCCGCCCTGATGGCGACCCTCTTCTTCGGCGGATGGCACATGCCCTTCGAAGACCTGGTCGGTCCTGGACTGGTTACTTTCTACCAGGTGGCTGGATTCCTGGTCAAGACGGGGTTTTTCCTGTTCCTGTATATCTGGGTAAGGTGGTCGCTGCCCCGTTTCCGGTACGACCAGTTGATGGCGATCGGATGGAAGGTGCTGCTGCCGCTGGCCCTGTTGAACGTGGTAATCACCGGTGTATGGATGCTGGTTTGATACGGGAGAGTGTGATCCATGGCAATCGTCGTTGAAGCGCGCAAGATGACCCTGGCGGAACGCCTGTACCTGCCCGCTGTGATCAAGGGCATGCTCCTGACCCTGTCACACCTGTTCAAAAAGAAGGTCACCATGCAGTACCCGGAGGTGCAGAAGGTCCTGCCGCCCGGATACCGCGGCGCCCACCGGCTCAACAAGGACGAGCAGGACCGGGTCAAGTGCGTGGCGTGCGAGATGTGCGCCGTGGCCTGTCCCGCCGACTGCATCACCATCGAGGGCATGGAGACGGAATGGAACGACCGGGAGAAGATCCCCCGCACCTTCCAGATCGACATGCTACGGTGCATCTTCTGCGGCATGTGCGTGGAGGCGTGCCCCGAGGACGCCATCGACATGACGGATAACATCGAACTCGTGGCCACGACCCGGGAAGAGATGATCTGGGACCGGGAGCGGCTGCTGAAGAATTACGATGAGACCAGGGACCAGGAAGGCACACTGGGCCAGGTCCTTCGAAAGAGCCAGAAGGCCTTCACGCGCCCCAGGGGAGACCAGCTTCCCAGCCCGGGCGGTACGGACGGTCAGAGCGGTCATTGACGGACGGTCAGAGCAGTACAGACGGCCCGGACGGCCCGGACAGCCCGGGCGGTACGGACGGTCAGAGCGGTCATTGACGGCCGCGGAAAATGCCGACGATTTCTATGGAATTCTACTTCTTCTTTTTCTTCGCCTTCGTAGCCGTCGCGAGCGGTGTGGCGATGATCCTGCAGCGCAACCCGATCTACTGCGTGCTGCTGCTCATCATGGTCATGATATCGATCGCCGGCCTGTACCTGATGCTGGACGCCCAGTTCGTCGCGATCATCCAGATCGTCGTTTACGCCGGGGCCATCATGGTCCTGTTTCTCTTCGTCATCATGCTGCTGAACATGAGCCGGGAAGAGGGCGGGACGTTCAGGATTCAGAAACCGCTGGCCGTACTGCTGGCCATTCTCCTGTTCCTGCCCGTGGCGGCCATGTTGATGTCCTACGTGGGCGGCGAAGTGGCCCCGACGGCGGATGCCGGCCAGGCCGGGTTCGGAGAAGTGGAACAGATCGGGACCTTGCTTTTCACAAAATACCTGCTGCCCGTGGAGATCGCGGCCGTGCTCCTGCTGATCGCCATTGTGGGCGCCGTGGTGCTGACCCGCAAGGGCACCGTTTCCGTGGGCGAATGACGCGCCGGCTCATATAGAATCGATCTACTTATGATCCCTGTCTCCTATTTCCTGGTCCTGAGCGCGGTGCTCTTCCTGATCGGCACGACCGGCGTGCTGATCCGGCGGAACGCCATCATCGTGCTGATGGGCATCGAACTGATGCTCAACGGAGCGAACCTGGCGTTCGTGGCCTTCGCCCGGCAGTTCGGCATGGCCGACGGCCACATCTACGTTTTCCTGGTGATCACCGTGGCGGCCGCCGAGGTGGCGATCGGCCTGGCCCTGGTCATCCTGCTGTTTCGCAACCGCGGGACGGTCAACATTGACGAGGTCCGGTCCCTGCGCTGGTAGACGACCCGACAGGAGCCCTGGAAACACAACATGACCGAATCCTTCAGTTACGTCTGGCTGATCCCATTC
>CAZZNP010000116.1:0-10304 GCA_964655785.1 uncultured Gemmatimonadota bacterium | reverse complement strand
CGCGAGGACTGCTCGTTCACAAACTGGTAGCGCGTTTCCCCGGCGGTTTTCCGCGCTGGCAACCGGTCCGCCCGCCTGATGCGGTTTGCAGATTTTATTAAAAAAAAGTAGTACTAATCACGCGTGTTCGTTAACATACGTACACGATGGCCCCGAAACCCACGAAGCTCAGTCACCTCGCGCCGGTCCATTGGCCGGTCTGGCTCATCTGCCTGGTCCTGCTCTGGCCCATCTCCCTCGAGCCCGACGTAATCGAGGCGGACCAGGGTTCCCGCGCGGCCCCCAGGGTCGTCGATTACCAGAAGCACCTGCCCCGTTCTTTCAAGAAGCGCCTCCGCGACACCAACCGGTACATCGTGCTGCACAGCACGGAATCCGGGCTCAGAAGCGCTTTGAGGACCCTTTCCCGCAGGGGACACTCCAACTACCTCGTCGCCCGGAACGGGACCATTTACCGGATCCTGGACAAGAAGTACCGCTCGCACCACGCGGGTCTCAGCATGTGGAACGGAGAGACGAACATCAGCAGCCATTCCATCGGCATCGAACTGGTGGGGTACCACAACGACCCCTTTACCGATGCCCAATACCGTTCCCTCAAGTGGCTGATCGAGGTGTTGCAGCGGGTGTACAACATCCCCGATCATAACGTGCTGGAGCATTACCGCGTCGCCTACGGCCGGCCGAACAGGTGGGTAAAAAAGCGCCACCGCGGACGCAAGAAGGACCCCGGTGTGTTCAACTTCAGCCGGGCCCGGGCCGGGTTGACCTCGAAGGACCCGCGCAACAGCATTCTCTACGATCCGGACGTGAAGGCGGGACGGCTTATCCGGGACCCCGACATCGATATCGCCAGGGTCCGGCTCGTCGACCGCGGGAGGTACGACGAGGAAGTCGCCCTGCTTTCCGAGAACGTCATTACCCGGCGTAACTCGGCCTGGCGCATCGCCCGGGAGGAGTATAACTGGCCCACCACGGTGTACCGCTTTCCAAAAGGTACGATCATGCGGGGGGACGAGATCAGGAACTGGGACCGGATCCCGGTCGGCACGAAGGTCTATCTGCACCGGGACCGCGCGGAAGACGTCCAGGCGGTCACGGCCGCCGTGCCCGTCATCAAGCGGGGCACCACGGCCTTCGACATCGCCGGGCCCGCGTACAAGCGGTCCGACACCTACTACATCTTTCCGAGGGGTACGGTGAAACACGGCAGGCAGGTCCGCCGATGGTCGCGCATACCGGCCGGGACGCGCGTGCTGATCCGTTACAACGCGCCGGTCGCGCTGGACAGGGCCGGCCGTGACGCCGTCCGGCGAAACGATACCGTGTTCCTGGTGCCCCGCAGCGAAGTGTTCGTCGCCGCCAACGTTCCGGACCCCTCCCGGCTCAAAAGCGGGACCCTGGTCTTCACCAAGAAATAGCCGCACAAAACCGCTGCGTCTCCGCAGAGGAGTCCAATCATGAATTTCGTGGAACAGGGTATCGTCTTCTTCGCGGATACCGCCTGGTCGTACCTGCTGTATCTGCTCATCGGAGGCGGACTGTTCCTCCTCCTGTATTCCCGCTTCATACCATTCAGGTATCTCAAACACGCAATCCAAATCGTCCGGGGGAAATACGACGACCCGAACGAACCGGGCGACATCACCCATTTCCAGGCCCTGGTGAGCGCCCTCGCGGCCACGATAGGTATGGGCAATATCTCGGGCGTGGCCATCGCCATCACCGTGGGCGGTCCGGGCGCCGTGTTCTGGATGTGGGTCAGCGCTTTCGTAGGCATCGCGACCAAGTTCTTCACCTGTTCCCTGGCGATCATGTACCGGGGCCAGGACAGCGCGGGCAAGACGCAGGGCGGACCCATGTACGTCGTCCGGGAAGGCATGGGACGGCATTGGAAGCCTCTTGCCTTCTTCTTCGCCATCGTCGGCGTGATCGGCTGCCTGCCGCTGTTCCAGGTCAACCAGCTCGTGCAGATCATCCGCGACGTGGTGTTCGTACCCAAGGGCGTGATCGGCGAAGACCACTTCTGGTTCGATCTCACGGCCGGCATCGTGCTGGTGCTGCTCGTCGGCATCGTCATATTCGGCGGCATCACGCGGATCGCAGACGTCGCTTCGCGCGTCGTGCCCGCCATGGTGATCATCTACATGGTTTGCGCCGCGTGGATCATCGCGATCTATATCGAGGATGTCCCGCGATACCTGATGCTGATCATTACCGACGCGTTCACCGGGGAAGCAGCGGCGGGTGGCGCCGTGGGGGCTGTCATCATAACGGGCGTGCGCCGCGCCGCCTTCTCGAACGAGGCGGGTATCGGCACCGAATCCCTCGTCCATGGCGCGACGAAGACCCATGAACCGGCGCGCGAGGGCCTGGTCGCCATGATGGAACCCGCCATAGACACGATGATCGTGTGTACCTGCACGGCCCTCGTGATCCTGATGACGGGAGTGTGGCAGACGACTTCAGACAACGGCGTGACGCTGACGGCCAACGCCTTCGAGTCCGCCATGCCGGGCATCGGATCCTACATACTTATCGTCTGCGTGGTCTTCTTCAGCACCAGCACGATATTCACCTATTCCTATTACGGAACCAAGTGCCTCGGTTTCCTGATCGGGGCTCGCTGGCAGTTCATATACAACTACTTCTACGTGGGTTGCGTCATCGCGGCTTCGGTCGCTTCGCTGGATGCCGCCGTCAGTCTGATCGATGGCATGTTCGCCCTGATGGCCATTCCCACCATGATCTCGGCCCTGCTCCTGGCGCCCAGGGTGATGGCGGCTATGCGGGAGTACCGGCGGCGCTACATTTCAGCTTAGGAAGAACGAAAGCGTTACATTTCGGCTCAGGAAGGACGAAGGCGCTACATTTCAGCTCAGGAAGGACGAATGCCCATGACTTGGCCCGTACTCCACCATTACGACCAGGATCATCTCGCGAGAATCGCGCTGCCGCTCGGCGGCATTGGCACGGGTACCGTTTCCCTCGGAGGACGAGGCGATCTGCGCGACTGGGAACTGATGAACCGCCCGGCCAAGGGGTTCATACCCGGCCGGGACACCCGGAGTCCTCCCTCATTCGCGCTCTATGCCCGGACTGAAGACGGAAATGCCGTAACCCGCCTGCTGGAAGGCCCCCTGGAGTATTTCGAATACGAGGGCGCGAGCGGGAGCCCCGCGGCCAATCATGGTCTGCCTCGCTTCGCCCGGTGCGCCTTCGACGCGGCCTACCCCTTCGGACGGGTCCATCTGTCCGATGACGCCGTGCCGGTCGACGTGCGGCTGGAGGCGTATAATCCGCTCATACCTTGCGACGCCGACCGCAGCGGCCTGCCCGTGGCGGTCCTGCGATACGTGCTGACCAACCGGGCCGGGGTACCTGTATCGGCAGCGATCTGCGGCTCGATACCCAATTTCATCGGCATGGATGGCACGGACGGAGCATGCAATGAAAACCGGAACCGTTACCGCGCGGGCGATGGGTATCGCGGGCTGTTCATGACCTCGAAGGGCGTGGATAGAGAAGCGGCCCAGTGGGGCACGATGGCCCTGGCGACCACCGCGGAAGACGTCAGCTACAGGACGGCCTGGCGGGACGACGGGTGGGGCACGCCGCTGCTGGATTTCTGGGACGAGTTCAGCGAAGGCGGCACGCTTACGGACCGGGAGGCCGGCAATAGCGACCGGCCCATGGCCTCGCTTTCGGCCCGGATCGACCTGGCGCCTGGTGAGACGTCCTGCGTGACCTTCGTGCTGGCCTGGCATTTCCCGAATCGCTACACCTGGACGCCGGCGTCGAAGGAGGACCTGACGGTAGGCGGTGACACGGAGACCTCCGAAGAAGATGCCTGTTGTGACGGCAGCGGCTGCTGCGAGGAAGGTGGTGACGGCAACGGAGACAGCGGCGACGGCAATGGAGACTGCTGCGAGGAAGGTGGTGACTGTTGCGAGGAAGGTGGTGACATCTGCCGCGACACGGGCGACCGTATCGGCAACTACTATACGACCCGGTTCGAGGACGCCTGGGACGTGGTGGAACAGGTAGTGCCCGACCTGGCGGACCTGGAAGGGGACACGCTCCGGTTCGTCGAGGCGTTCTGCGGTTCCGATCTTCCGGAGGTGGTCAAGGAAGCGGCCCTGTTCAACCTGAGCACGCTGCGCAGCCAGACCTGCTTCCGAACGCCGGACGGGCGGTTCTACGGCTGGGAGGGATGTCACGACGCGGCCGGATGCTGCCTGGGTTCCTGCACCCACGTGTGGAACTACGAGCAGTCAACGGCCTTCCTCTTCGGCGACCTGTCGCAGACCATGCGCGAGGTGGAATTCGCCCACGCCACCGACGAAAACGGCCTGATGAGCTTCCGGGTCTGGCTGCCGCTGGCACGGGCGCGCAAATTCAATAAGGCGGCGGCCGACGGGCAGATGGGTTGCGTCATGAAGATGTACCGGGACTGGCAACTGTCGGGCGACGACGGGCAGCTACGGGCGCTCTGGCCCGATGTAAAGAAGGCGCTTGCTTTCTGCTGGATATCCGGCGGATGGGACGCCGACCGCGACGGCGTCATGGAAGGCTGCCAGCACAATACCATGGACGTGGAGTACTTCGGTCCCAATCCCCAGATGGAGTTCTGGTACCTGGGCGCCCTGCGCGCCGCGGAGGAGATGGCACGGTACCTGGGTGACCACGACTTCGCGGTGCAGTGCCGGGAACTGTACGACCGTGGCAGCGCCTGGACCGATGCGAACCTGTTCAACGGCGAGTACTACGAACACGAGATCCGCGTGCCGGAAGGCGAAGAGGACGTGGCCGAAGGACTGACGGTGGGGATGGGGCCGAAGGACCTGGCGAACCCGGATTACCAACTCGGTCCGGGTTGCCTTGTGGACCAGCTCGTCGGCCAGTACATGGCCCACGTCTGCGGCCTGGGATACCTCGCGGATTCCGGCCGGGTCCGCAGTTCGCTGCAAAGCATCCTGAAATACAACCGGCTCGGGAACTTCCACGCCCACACGAACGTCATGCGGTCCTATGTCCTCGGCGACGAGGCTGCGCTGCTCATGGCGTCCTACCCGAAGGATCGCCCCGACAACCCCTTCTCGTATTTCACCGAGGTCATGACCGGTTTCGAATACACCGCGGCCGTCGGCATGATCTACGAGGGCATGGTCGACGAGGGCGTTTCGTGCATCCGGGACATCCGCAACCGGTACGACGGCCGGCGGAGAAACCCATTCGACGAAGCCGAGTGCGGCCACCACTACGCCCGGGCGATGGCGGCCTGGGCCGCGCACCTCGCGCTGACCGGCTTCCACTATTCGGCCGTTACGAATGCCATGGCCCTGACCGACGAACCGGGCAGGTACTTCTGGTCGACCGGATATGCGTGGGGTGTGTGCAAGGTATCGCGTGACGGCGAGCTACCGCAGGCCGAGTTGAGTGTCCTTCACGGCGAACTCGCGTTGTCTCGACTGCGCCTGGGTGATGTCGGCGAGGCCGCCTTCGATCCCATGCTTGCACTGGCAGCGGGAGAAAGCAGGACGATTCGAATCTCCCCGTGAGCGGAACCCGGCCCTGTTTCGGGTTCTTCCGCTCAGAACCTGCGGACGGTTTCTCTTCCCTGCCTACGGCGCCACCACCATGAAGTTGACCGACTTGGAGACGCGCCGGTCCGCGTGCCGGTCCGTCAACGTCACAGTCAGCACATACTCCCCGGCCTCGAGGTCCGTCGTGTCCATGGCGGTATATTCCGCCTCATCCGCCGAGTTGCCTTCCCCCTCGAAGAAGGTCATGACCGTCTGCACGTCGTCCGGCCTTCTTGCCCGGCGGTTCCGGAGAGCGGGCATGCCCATGGGCGTGATCTCGTAGAGGGTCTCGTACGAGGTCCGCCCGGTTTCGTCCCCATTTTCGTCCATGCTCAGATTGTACACCTCGTAGTACACGTAAACCAGGTGTCCCCGCGCGTAAAGGCGTCCGGGATTGGGAACGACGTTCAGCCCCTCGCGTACGAAGGGACCCGGTCCGGTTGCAGGCGTGATGCCCGTGGATAGCTTGAGGTCGCTGATGAGCAGGCCGGTGCCGCGGTAGTTGGAGAAGGTCACCGGTTTTTTGAATACCCCGATGCGGTTCGTGGCTTCGTCCCGCATCTCCACGGCGGCGGTGAACTCACCCGATGGCGCTTCAAATTTCGCGGCCAGCGTAATGGCCGCGCCTCGAAACTCCTGCCGGCCCTGTTGCCGATCCGGCCGGATGATCGGACCGAACCTGTATTTGCGCGTAAAGGCGAGTGTCTGCACCGGATCGCGCAGGGTGAACTGGTTGTCGAGCCAGGACCGGTCGCCCCTGTCGTCGGTAACGTCTCCGAACTGCCACATCGGAATGCTGTAGGTCAGGTCCACCTCGGTCGCACCTTCATCGCCGCGGAAGGATACGGCGTCGAAAGCGTACTCCAGGCGATCGCCGCCGAAGTCGTGGCGATAGTCTTCGGGACTGCGGGCGATCAGGTCGGCGACGCGTTGACGGGGGTGGTACCGATTCTGACGGACCATGTCCGAAGTGAAACTGCTGGCAGTCTGGAGCGGATAGTCGAATCTGCCGTCTTTCATCATATCCACGAAGAACAGTTCCAGGTCGTACGGCACGTATACCCAGCTTTCAACGACGTATCCCGGCTGGGTTTCCATCCCGCTCTCCGTATTCAACCTGACGCCTTCGACCCGGGTTACCTCCCGGGAGGCTTGTATCATGGGGAACGGAACTTCGCTGTCATGAAGCTGCAATCTGTAGCCGGTCTGGAGGTTTTTTTCACGAACCGCGTCCACGGCCGGATTTCCCGTGAGCATATGGGGTATATCCGGATCTTCATATTGGCGAAACACGAACCGGCGACGGTCGTCCGGCTCCCCGTAACGGATGTATATCTCGCCCCTGCGGTCAAAGGGTTGCTGACCTTCGGAAAAGTGAATACGGGCGTACATCACGCGCCGGTAGTGCTCCACCAGGCGCTCGTTCTCGATCGTAGCCGGATTCGAGTCCCGCTCGTTCCAGAAGGCCCGCCATACGAAATCGCGTTCCGCACCGGTCGTTTCATCCCAGGCGGGCAGATCCCCGGGCGGGATGACATGGCGCAGGTCCCTGTAAATCTCCTGCTCATCCGCGTCCAGCATGGCGACGTAGTCTTCAAGGGCCTTTTGCAACTGTCCGTACTGTTGCTCCGATACAAGCGAAAGCACTTCGAATTGCGCCTGCATGGCACGTATCCTGTCCGGCGTGTTTTCGCCGAAGTCCTCGACAAAACGCCTGAGTTCCCTGGCCCCCAGGTCGTAACGTTCCGAACGGTGATTCACGTTGGCGAAACGCAGGAGAGATTCGCTGTGATCAGGATTGACGCGGTATTGGTGGAGAAAGGCGGAGATCGCTTTTTCATGTTCCGGTTCGGGCGGGCTGTCATAGCAGCGGCCCAGTTGATAGTAGGCGTCGGGATGGGAGGGATTCAATTCCACGGTTTTCAGAAAATACTGTCTCCCGTCCTTTTCGCTTCCGATCAGCCTGCTCGTTGCCAACTGGTCCATGTAGGTCATGCCCATCAAGTAGAGGGCTTCGGGGACGTCAGGATCCGCCTCGATCGCGTTCCGCAGCGCTTTCCGGGCATCGAGCCGCCGGTTGGGCAGACTCAAATACACCATGCCCATGCCCACGTGACCAGGCGCCCAATTCCTGTCCAGCTGTATGGCCCTTCTGAACTTCTTCAGCGCTTCATCGTTATATCCCAGGGCTAACCGGGTCATTCCCAGCCAGTAGTGCGCCGGCGCCGATCTGCTTTCCTCCCGCACCGCCTGCTCCAGGAGCGGAAGGGCTTCATCGTAACGGCCCTGCTGGTATAGTAATTTGCCTGCGTCGAGGGAAGAGGCGTCCAGGGATGTGGGCCCGTCAAGCGAAGCCGTCGGCGCCGATTGTGCCTGGGATAGCGCGTCGAGTGAAATCGAGCACATCAGAATCGTCATGAGTAGACGAAAGTTCATACCAATACCCGTCCGTGGGACTCGTCCAGGGACATTGTAAATTCGGCAACGACCGTAAAGCCGGCATCGATAGCAGGACGACGATCCAGGGAGTCAGTACAGCTCGGAGCGTCTATACAGTCCCTGGTTGTCTATACATCCCGTCTATACAGCTCGGAGCGTCTATACAACCCCGGTTGTCTATACATCCCGGAGTGTCTATACATCCCGGCTATACAGACAAGGGTGGCTTTACTGTACTGAGCGTCTATACCAGTAGAATAAACAGGAACCTGTGTATCACCAAGTCAAGTTTCGCCGTGCCTCGGCGAGAAAGCCCGGCACGCCGAAGAACAGCAGGCTCAGGCAGGTTGGACTCATGTCGATGGATCCGCGCTTCCGCGGGTCGTCGCTCCAGTCCTGGGCGTCGATGAGCAGCGACAGGATCTCCAGGCCGGCCTCCAGGTATCTCTTGTCGCCCGTCAGGCGAAAGGCGTAGCCCAGGTGCCGGCAGAGGATGCCGCCGTAGTGCTCCTTCAACGGCCGGTCAGACGCGAAGGTGTCCGGAAAGCCGCAGAACCAGTCCACACCCCTCCGATACGTCTCGCCGACGTCCTCCCGGTCCGTCAATCTGTGCATCAATTCCAGGCCGATCAGCAGGTAGTGGGTCTGGTAGCCCTTCTGTTCCTCGTAAGGCAGTTCGCGGATCAACCGGGTGAAGGAACCGCCGAGTGCCGTGAACTCGTCGTCGGTAAAGGGGGCGGCCGTCCCCATTTCAACGGCCAGCGTCGTGCCTTCCGTGGCCATGCCGTAGGGAAGCTGATTCGGCTGCCTGTCGGGTGTCGAGATGTGAAATCGTTTGTGCCAGCTTCCGTCTTCGTTCTGGCCGCGGGCGACGACGGTGTATACTTCCTCCGCTCGGCGCAGGTAGCGGTCCTCCCCGGTGGCCTCATATACGTAAAGCAAGCCGCGCAGAACGTTGGCGATGGACCGCAGGCTGAAGCTGAAGGATGGATCTTCCGTCCATCGGTACCGCAGGAAGAAGGCGCCTGCTTCCTCTATGGTTTCCAGGGTCCGGCCATCGCCGGTCAGGTAAAAGTAGTCGATCCAGTTGTCGATGAAGGTATGGGACGCGCAGGGCTCGTCGCTGAAATGGTCGACCCCGTGGCGGTAGCAGCCGCCGACCATGTAAGGACGAAAGGGATGCCAGTGGCAGGTATCCACGTCCATGGAGTGGCGGGTCATGGCTTCGCCCAGTTCGAAGTATCGGGGATCACCGGTACGCAGGTACTGTATCCAGACCGCGTGGCGCGGGTCCCACTCGCTGTTGCACCAACCCCATCGGCCCTGGGACTTCCAGTCATCCTCCTCGTCGTCCCAGGCAACCCGGATGTCGCCGTAGTCCAGGTAGCCGTACCAGCGGCCGAGTTGTACGTTACGCGCCAGCCAGTCCACGAAGCCGGTCAGCATCCGTTCCGCAGACTGGATGATTTCGGGTTGTGGCGTCTCGTCCAGCTTCGGGTTCGACCGGACTTCCCGGCCGTCGGCGACCGCAAGGGGTGAAGCAGCGAATCCTCCCGCGGCTTCGCAACGGGCCATCCACTCGGGGTGGACGGACACATGGGGTTGCGAAAGGGCACATCGAAGCGTTTCGATGGCTTCGTCCCGCCGCGCTTCCTCGAAATAAAGGACGTAGGACTCGGTGGTTTTTGCGATGCCGGTGCCGTCGGCGTACACGCCTTCTCCCTCGTGCCAGGCGACCTCTTCGGCATACCGCGCCAGGGACAGGCGGCTGCCGTCCGGGTCATGACGGGCGTAAAGGGTTACCCGGCCGTCACCGGTCAGTTCGATGGCGCCCGGGTATTCTTCGGCCATGTTCCGGCAGGCGACGCCCACGCCGGAAATCCCGTCGCCGAGTGTCGCCCATCCCTCGCCCACCGCGTTTTCGGCGATGGTCCTTTCAATCCCAGGCCGGCCGTGGATTGCCTGCACGTGATCATCCTTCTTCTGTGCGATTAGAAGCCGATCATCCAGGTCGAGCTTCCCGGATGCAACTCCAATCGAGTCGCCGGTCTGGCCGCCACATGATCCAACGGCGTAGCGCAGGCCGGATCGCGCGAACGGGGTGGGAATGTCCAGGGCGAGGTCTTCGATTTCGACCTCCCGGGAATTGCACGTGAAAACGTGGGTCTGCAGCACCCGGACAAAGGCGTGACCGGCGTAAACGTGAATCCGCGTGATGCAACGCACCGGTCTGTACCCGGCGTAATGGTGCATGGGGACGTCGGCTTCCAGTGCGCTTTC
>CAZZNP010000115.1:5190-10646 GCA_964655785.1 uncultured Gemmatimonadota bacterium | reverse complement strand
AAATATACATACCCTCCACACTTGAAAACCGGCACAGACCAAATTGCGCACGCTAACAAAGTGCGGGAAGAATAAGGAAGAACTTCGATGGAGAAAGTGTTTATATACTGGGATAACTCGAACATATTCCACAGTGCGCAGGAGCTTGCTAAAGACCGCAACGGAGAAGGCGATGCTTATTACAGGTTGCGGATTGATTTCAGAAAGTTGTACGACCTTGCAAATGCTGGAAGAAACGTCCAGAAAGCGATTGCGGCAGGATCAATACCGCCATCGATGACTGCGTTGTGGAACGTCCTGGAAGGGCAGGGCATCAAGGTTGATTTGTTCGAACGAGGGGAAGATATCCCAACAGAGCAGGATGTGCCAGACGAAAGACTGCAACTCGCCATGTTGCGCGATGCGCTGGAATTCATGCGGGACCCAGGTATAATCGTCTTACTTACTGGTGATGGTCGTGGCTATGACGAAGGGAGAGGGTTTTTCAGAACGATCAAAGATATCCACAATCTAGGCTGGCAAATTGAACTTATGTCTTGGAATCATTCATGTTACCAACGCATGAAGGAATGGGTGCAGGATGTTGGTGTATTTGTGGCATTGGATGATTTTTACGAATCAATAACGTTTCTTGAGTACCTTCCAGGCGATCCTCCATATTTGCCTGAACTACGCCATCGCTTGGCCCCTCTCGATTTGTCTTCAAGGCCGATGCCCTGACTAGTGCTCATTTCGCCACGCTTCTTCAGATGCATCGCCAGAACGCACTCGGAGTATCCGTGAGCCGCTCTCTCGGTTAAGTTAAGATCATTGAGAACCCTGAATCGGTAGCCACAGTTTCAGTGACCAATACCTATGAATAAAAAATCTATGGAGATTGAAAGCCACCGGCTCTTCGGTACGTAACCCATGGCTAAAAGAAAGTACTGGCACGACGGAATGCAGTTCTCCTGCCACGGATGCGGCCACTGCTGCACGTTCCCCGGTGGATTCGTCTACGGCAGTGAGAAGGAGTTCCGGCGCATCGCCGAGTACCTCGACCTGCCTTTCGAGACCTTCCTGGAAAGATACACGGAGGAAATCGACGGTTTTGTCTCTCTGGTATCCCCGGATGATGGTCCATGCGTCTTCTATGATCAGGGATGTTTCATCTATCCGGTGCGTCCGTCCCAGTGCAGCAGCTATCCCTTCTGGCGGGATATCCTGAAGTCGAAACGCCGGTGGGACCTGGAAGCGGAGACGTGCAGGGGCATGGATCGGGGGAAGCGCTGGACGCGCAAGGAGATCGAGGCGCAGGCGGAAAGCCGGACGGAGAACCTGATGCCTGCGAAGAAACGGGCGTAGGCCGGACGCTGCAGCCGCGGCGGGAATGAAATCGGGGCGCTGTGGCGTCTGCGGGAGTGAAATCGGGACGCTGTGGCGTCTGCGCGAATGTAATCGGGACGCAGCAGCCGCGGCGGGAATGTAACCCTTGGCGGGGGTTTTGACCCTCGATGGGAGTTCGACACATGGACGAGGATATCCGGGAAGAGAAGCGCGTGGACGGGCCTGCGGCAGCGGAAAGCCTGGATGAGTCCGGGCAGGCTGAGCGCCTGGATGAGTCCGGACAGGCTGAGCGCCAGTTGGACCGGCGCACGTTCATCCGGTTGAGCGCCCTGGCCGGCGCGGCGGGCGTCGTGGCGTCAGGTTGCAGTGGTGCGGGCGAACCGGGCGGATCTGCGGGATATGGCGGCGTTGGCGGTTCGGCGGATCCGGGCGGTTCGGGCGGCGATCCGGAAGCCCTGGCGGCCGGTCTGGAGGAGAACGTCTATACCCGTCTGCTCGGCGTACGGCCCCATATCGGCGCCCATTCCCATCTGTCCAGCATGGGAGGCTCCCGCATGCCGCCCGAGGTCATGGAAGCGATGGCCGAGGCGAATCGGTTCTTCGTGGACATGAAGGACCTGCACGAAGCGGCCGGACGGCGTATCGCCGAGATCGTGGGCGCGGAGGACGCGCTGGTGTCGTCGGGAGCTTTCGCCGCACTGCTCGTGGGTGCGGCCGGCGTACTTACCGGGACAGACGAGGAACGCATGGAGGCACTGCCCCGTCCTGACTGGCCAAAGGTAGAATGCCTATTCCAGACCGCGCACCGGTTCTTCTACGACAAGGTTTTTCAGTACGCGGGCATGACGCTCGTGGAAGCGGATACGCGCCAGGCCTTCGAGGAGGCGATCACCGACCGAACGGCCATGCTCGTGGGACTGTCTTTCGTGGAACGGCAGAACTCGGGCAGGCCGCCCTTTCCCGCAAAGTACCGGCAGCCGACGCCGCCCGAGACGCTCATGCCCGAGGAGATCATCGAAATCGGCAGGCGGAAAGGCGTGCCGGTGATGATCGACATGGCCTCGGACGTGCACCCCATCAGCAATTTCAGGCGCTACATCGAGGCGGGGGCGGACCTGGTGATCGTCAGCGGCGGCAAGGCGTTGCGGGGCCCCAATTCGTCAGGCATACTGGCGGGCCGGAAGGACCTTATCGAAGCCGCGCGCATGCAGAACGCGCCGAACAACGGCATCGGCCGCGGTCTCAAGGTCGGCAAGGAGGAGATCATCGGTCTCATCGCCGCCGTCGAGCGGTATATCGCCCTTGACCCGGACGCGATGGTCGCCGCCTGGAACGGCAAAGCCCGGTGGATAGCCGATCAGCTGCAGGACATTCCCGGACTCGAGGCCAATTACGAGATCAACACGGCTGATTACGCCGACGTGGAACTGATCTGGGACCAGGAGACCATCCCCCTTTCCCGCGCGGACGTCGACAAGGCGCTCAAGGAAGGATCCCCGAGCATCATCTACTACGGGGAAGGCATCTGCACCAAGCAGTTCGAAGACGGCGAGGAGGTCCTGGTCGCCAACCGCCTGCGGGAACTCTTCACCACGGGCAGTTGACACGGCAGGACGAAAGTGGCGTGTCAGGCGGACCGGCGAACTGGAAGACGATCCGACCGCTATGAAAAAGGCCGGACGATTGCCAGGTCATCTGGAGACATGGTCGCGGTAAATCTCAGATCGAAGGAACATATACACGGTAAATCGCAGATCGAAGGAACTTATACACGGTAAATCTCAGATCGAAGGAACATGGATCATTCTATCGGTAAACATCTAACCTACGAGACTTCCGGCGTGGACTACGACCGGATCGATCCCCTGAAGGTCCTCGCCCAGCGTGCGGCGCGGTCCACGGGGGACAACCTCAAGTTTTCAGGGGCGGGCGTACGCGAGGTGGTGGCAAGCCGCGGCGAGTCGGCCTACGTGTTGGACATCGCTGACGCGTACCTCGCGTCCATCACCGAATGCCTGGGCACCAAGGCCCTGGTGGCGGACGCGATGCGGGAAGCGGCCCGGCGGGAAGCGCCGGGGGCGTCGGAGGAGTCGGATGCACCGCAGGCGTCGGGGGCGTCGGATGCACCTGAAGCATCGGGAAGGACCTGGTACGACCACATCGCGCAGGACACCATCGCCACGGCCGTCAACGACATCATTACCGTGGGCGCCAGGCCCCTGAGCATCCACGCATACTGGGCCGCCGGTTCTTCGGACTGGTTCGACGACGTGGACCGCATGAACGACCTGGTCTCGGGATGGAAAGCGGCCTGCGACGTCCTGGGCGTGGCCTGGGGCGGCGGCGAGACGCCCTGCCTGACCGGCGTGGTGGAGGAAGGCGCCATCGATCTGGCCGCGTCCTGCGTGGGCATCATCCGGCCGAAGTCGCGCCTCACCCTGGGCGATGACCTGGCGGCCGGGGACGCGATCGTCCTCCTGGAGAGCAGCGGCATCCATGCCAACGGCCTCACCCTCGCACGCAAGCTGTCCGACCGGCTGCCCGAGGGCTATGCAACGGTCATGCCCGGCGGTCGGGCGTACGGCGAGGCGCTGCTAGACCCGACCGTGCTCTATCCTCCCGTTACCGAGGCGGCATTCGAAGCCGGGATCGGCCTTCGCTACATCGCCAACATCACCGGCCACGGATGGCGCAAGATCATGCGCCACCCTGGCAGCTTCACCTACCGCATAACCGAGCTGCCCCCCGTACCCGAGGTGCTGGAGTTCATGGTGGAAGAGACCCGCCAGACGGCGGAAGAGGCTTACGGCAGCCTCAACATGGGTGCCGGATTCGCCCTCTTCGTCCGGCCTGCAGACGGGGACGCGGCGGTGGCCTGCGCCGAGGCTCAAGGCGTCCGCGCATGGGTCGCAGGCGTGGTGGAGGATGGCCCCCGCCAGGTGGTCATCGAGCCGCTGGGCGTAACGCTCGCCGGGGAGAGCCTGGCGCTGCGGGACTGAGGCTGGTCCTGCGAGCCAGTGTTTCCTTGCGTTCTTTTTACCCCTTTGAATGCTCTTACATGGAAATCCGGTAGAACACGCCGCCCGATAAATGCCGCCAGTCGTACCTGGCTTGCGTGTAGGAAACGGATACGCCAAAACGCTTCCATAGCACCGTACCGGCGTTTATGGCCATGGCCGGGTCCAACGCCCCCGATGATTCATCAAGCGCACCCAGGCGCAGGTATTTCAACACCCCGCCAGCCTGTACTCCGAAATAGTAACGGCGGTCTGTATCCGTGATTCGCACACCAACAAGCACCGGAATATCTCGCGCCGTGATTTTGCCCGCTGGAATACCCTCAACGCCTTCGGGGAGGTTGAACGTCTTGCCACGATGTTCATGGAATCCAACACGGGCGGAAATGTCGAATACATCGCCCAACGGATACGTCAGGTTGGCATTGCCACCGGGGCCGCCGTCCGCCAAGTCGCTCAACTCGCTTGTAGGCAAAGTCCATGCGGCGTTCAGTTCTATCGCCTGTCCCCATGCCATGCACGGCATGGAAAGAACAAAGACCAAGGCAAGCAGATGTTTTTTCATGATTGTCCCCCATATTAAAGCCCGGGTTGTCTGCAACTCCGCATATACTGTAAACTCCTGAAGCAATTATTGACATCGTAGGGCCGTCCATCCGAACGAATTGATGTTACCTCGTTTTCTCGGACGGGTTACGATTAGTGATTCAGGCCGTTTTCCTGAGTCTCCTTTCGCAGTTTACAGGTGAGAGGTACACGAGGGAAGGGTGGCGTCTGCGGGTGTTGTAGAAGCCCTCGATGTATTCGAACAGGGCAAGTCTGGCTTCGGCCTTTGAGGAAGCCTTCATGGGTCGGCACGTATCGGTCTCCCGGGCGGCACGAACAAGGTCCACCATCTGCTGGCGGAAGGCCGCCGGATAGGAAGTACGGGATCTGGGCCTGTGACTCTCCTTTCAAACACAAAAGATAACATGTCCGTTTAAACGGCTCAACTCCTATTTTCCGTCCCATGATTTCACCCGTGTTTACCTTTCGATGTAATCACCTCTCTTTTTATATGCGGCCGGCGGGTCCTATGCGGCCGGCGGGTCCTTTGCGGTCGGCCCGGACTAC
>CAZZNP010000115.1:2270-5090 GCA_964655785.1 uncultured Gemmatimonadota bacterium | reverse complement strand
TGCGGCCGGCGGGTCCTATGCGGCCGGCGGGTCCTTTGCGGTCGGCCCGGACTACTCGGTCGGGCCGGACTACGCGGTCGGGCCGGACTACGCGGTCGGGCCGGACTACGCGGACTCCCCTGACCGCACCACCAGCGTCTTTGCGATCAGGTCGTGAAAGGCCTGTCTGCGCTTCGTGAAGAGCGCGGCGAGATAGCCCGCCCAAAGGACGGGCAGGCACTTGGGGATGGCCCGGAGCGCGGCGCGGCCGAAGGTAGGCGTATACCCTTCGGCGTCTACCACCCGTATGCCGAGGATCATCTTGCCCAGGGTGGCGCCCTTTGGCGAACTTTCCATGGCCGCGTAGTAAAACCACGGCATGAGCAGCTGGAACGCGCTCATCAGTGGGAAGGTTACGGCGTCGCCGTCGCCGGCCAGGTACTCGGCGGCCAGCGCAAGCGCCGCGGAGGCCGCGGTGAGGATCACCAGGTCGATGGCGAAGGCGCCGATCCTGAGCAGGTGGCCGGCATAGTCTTCGGTCAGGGAGTAGCCGGAAATGAAAGTCACGGCCTGGCGGGTCCTCCGTCGGGCGTGCGGGCCTGGGTCCAGTTGAAGGTCACGGCCTGGCGGGTCCTCCGTCGGGCGTGCGGGCCTGGGTCCAGTTGATGATTTCGTCCTCGCAGGGATAGCGGGCCGCCAGCTTTTCGTTCACGTCGATGCCCAGGCCTGGAAGGTCGTTGGGGTACATGTAGCCGCCGCGCACTTCGGGCGTACCGGGGAAGATCTCGTACACCAGGTCATTGAACCGGCACCATTCCTGGATGCCGAAATTCGGCGCCCACAGGTCGAGATGCAAGTTGGCGGCATGGCCCACCGGGGAGACGTCGCCCGGCCCGTGCCACGCCGTTCGGATGCCGTACATGGCCGCCATGGCTGCGACGTTCCGGGCCGGCGTGATGCCGCCCATCTGGCTGATGTGCATGCGCAGGAAGTCGATGAGCCGCCCCTCGATCAGGGGCAGCCATTCCCCGGGGTTGTTGAAGAGTTCCCCCATGGCGATGGGCGTGGTGGAGGTATCCCGGATGCGGCGGAACCAGGCGTTGTCTTCGGGCGCCAGGACGTCTTCGAGGAAGAACAGGTTGTAGGGTTCGAGCTGCTTCGCAAAGACGACGGCGTCGGCGGGGTTGAGCCGCTCGTGGGTGTCGTGGAGCAGTTCCACTTCGTCGCCCACAGACGCGCGCAGGTGCTCGAACATCTGGACCGTGCGGCGCATGTAGCTCCGCGGGTCGAAATAGTCGCCGGGTTTCGCGCCTTCGGGCGGCGTGACCCGCGGCTTCCGGCCCCCGTATCCCCCGATCTGGCAGCGGACGTGCCGGTAGTCCTGGTCCATGTACCGCTGGACGTTTTCCGCCACTTCCTCGGGCGATGCGCCGTCGGCGTGGACGTAGGTGTCCGCCGCCTCCCGGCACTTGCCGCCGAGGAGCTGGTACACGGGCATGCCCGCCCGTTTCCCCTTGATGTCCCACAGCGCCATGTCCATGCCGGAGATCGCGTTGTTCAGGACGGGGCCGTTGCGCCAGTAGCCGTTCACCATGGCCGTCTGCCACAGGTCCTCGATGTCGTCCGCGTCCTTTCCGATGAGGAAGGGTTTCAGGTGGTGTTCGATGGCGGTGTGCACGGCCCGGAACCGCTGGGTGAAGGTGGCGCAGCCCAGGCCGTAGAGGCCAGGTTCGGAGGTCAGGATCTTGACGACGATCAGCCGCGATCCGGCCGGCTGGGTCAGGATGGTTTTGACGTCGGTGATGGTCACGGGCATGGGGTTTACCTTCGGAAAAGGACGCGTGTGTCGCGTCGGGCTCACATGGTGGCGAGATTCGCGTCGGGCGCGCACTGTGGCCCGTTACATGTCGGGCGCGCACTGTGGCCCGTTGCGCGCTAAAGGCCGCTATTTCATTTATGTACTAGAACGCGCCGCCGAAGAAGACGGCGTTCAGGAACAGGCCGTTCGTGCCGTACCAGAAGGCCCGGAAATTCGGATTGTCCGCGAAGAGTATGACGGCGCCGTCACCCAGCCGGCGGGCGATCAGCGCGGCTGTGCCTGCCAGTTCGCCGTGACGCTCGGGCGAGATGTAGCCGCTCATCAGCGGTGATGACGTGTATCGGGCCACCGTGGCGCCCGGTACCGCGGAGGGCTCGAAGAAGATCTCGTGGTTGCGGAATAGGGGCGTCTCGCCGCCGTAGCCGAAAGCCAGCGGGTGGGTGGTGTCCAGCTCGCCCGCGAATATGGCGCCGCCGATGCGCTGCGCGCCACGCGTTGTCGGCACCAGTTCATAGGGCAGGTCGGTCGTGTCGGGCGGACTGGCCTTGGTTTTTTCGTCGATCAGTTCCCTGGCGATCAGCCAGCGGGCTGCGTTCTTCCATGCGATGAGCGTGCCGCCCTCGCGGACCCACCACCTGAGGCGGTTTATGTCTTCCGTGTCCAGGTCGTAATTGCCCATGGCCATGACCAGGGTCGTGTAGCGGTCCAGGTCCAGGTCCGAAAATCCGTCGGCGTCCACCAGGGAGACCGGGATGCCAAAGCGCTCGTTGAGCAGGTGCCAGGTCTCGCCGACCTCGTAGGCCCGGGTGCCGGGACCCGAGAGCAGCGCGATCTCCGGTTTGACCAGCACATGCGAGTTCGGACCGCCCAGGTCGCCGCCCGACGGCGTGAGCCCCGTGTCTGCGCGGTGGACGACCACATGGTCCTCCGCGACGATCAGGTCGATCAGCGAACGGACCTGTTCCGGCGTCACCGTGGAGGCCGCGTCGCGCTGGGCGACGGGGATGATGATCGTGCCGCGG
>CAZZNP010000115.1:0-2170 GCA_964655785.1 uncultured Gemmatimonadota bacterium | reverse complement strand
CGTCACCGTGGAGGCCGCGTCGCGCTGGGCGACGGGGATGATGATCGTGCCGCGGTCGAAGGTCCGTTCGGTGCGGTCTGTGCCGCCCGGTCCGCCCGTGCCGACTGTGGTGCCCAGTCCGCCCGGTCCGACTGCGCCGCCCGGTCCGCCCGTGCCGACTGTGGCGCCCGGTCCGCCCGTGGCCAGTGTGGCGCCCGGTCCGCCCGTGGCCAGTGTGGCGCCCGGTCCGCCCGTGGCCAGTGTGAAGGGCTTGCGGGCCAACCGGGGCCGGATGCCCGCGTCCAGGATGCGGTAGAGCGCGCGGGGGGCGTAGTACCGGTCCCATTCCATCAGGTAGGCGTAGGACCCGTGGCCGCCGATCAGCCGGCCGCCGTCGAAATCCGCCGCCGTGATTTCCGCGCCGGCCAGGTCGTCTGAGTATCTGCGCAGTTCGCCGCTCTTAACGCCCATGGCCAGGGGCAGGGTCCAGGCCGACACGTCGTAGAAGAGGGAGTCTTCGAAGGTCGTGACCCGTTCCATGGCGGCCTTGATCAGCCGCGTCTGGGGCTGGTCCAGGGGAATGACGACCGCCTCGCCGGCCCGGAAGGTACGTTCGCCAGATCTCTCGGAAGGCCCTGTCGAGCCGGTCCGCACGGTCGGTTCGGTCTGTGCGATCGAGCCTGTCCGCCCTGTCGAGCCTGTCCGCCCGGTCGAGCCGGTCCGCCCGGTCGGTTCGGCCTGGACAGTCCGCGCGAGTTCGTACACGCGGACGCGGTGGCGGAGCAGCATCTCCACGAGGGCCTGGGTGCGCGTGCGCGATTCGGCCAGGTCGAGGACGTAGGCCTTGACGGGGTTCTGCCGGGCCGCCTGCGGCGCCGAGGCGTAGAAATCGCGCTGATTGGACAGCAGTTCGGTCCGGAGGGCCAGACTGCCGGCCAGGGTCGACATGGAAGTGGCGATCTGGTTGCGGATGGTGAAGGGGTAGGTCAGCACCCCGTCGTTGGTCATCCTCTCCATCGACCGGGACGAGGCCTGTTCGAAGAGGATGCCGATGGCGCCGTTTACGTCCGGGAACGTGGACCCCTTTCCGTAGAAGAAGTCGTCGAAGGTCTCCCTCGAATAGTACAGCGCGCCGTGGCGGTCGAGCCACTCGGCGTGGTGTTCGGCGAGCGCCGCCGTCAACTCGAAGGTCCGTTCCGGCGTGTTCGGGTTGTTCCGGCTCGGGATCCCGGGCTGGAAGAAATAGGTCGCGTTGCTGCCCATCTCGTGGACGTCTGTCAGCACTTGGGCGCGCCAGTGGTGGAACAGCGCCACCCGGCCCTGCGATTCGGGATGCTGCGCCACGAGCCAGTCGCGGTTGAGATCGAACCAGTAGTGGTTGGTCCGCCCGCCCGGCCACGGCTCCGCGTGCTCCCGGTCCTGTCCGTCCCGCGTGGCGACCCGGCCCCGGTTGGCGTTGACCCAGTTGACGAAACGGTCCCGCCCGTCCGGGTTGTAGTTGGGGTCCATGATGATCACCGCGTTCTCCAGCAGGCCGTCCACGGCCGGTCCGCTGCCCGCGGCCAGGTGATAGAGCACCAGCATGGCCGCCTCGGGACCGCTGGCCTCGTTGCCGTGCACGCCGTAGCCCATGTGGACGATGACGGGCATGGTCTCGATCGCGGCGTCAGAGACCTCGCCGGGCGCGTCGGACAGCCGGTGGTTGGCCAGCCGGATTTCCTCCAGGCGCCTATGATTGGCCGGCGACGTGACCACGGCGTGGTACAGGTGGCGCCCCTCGTAGGAAGCGCCGTGCCGGTTCACGACGACGCGGTCCGAGGCCTCCGCCACGGCACGGTAATAGTCGGCCACCAGGTGGGACCGCGTGTGCGTTTCGCCCACCACGTGGCCGATGACCGATTCTGGAAGGGGAACGGCCGGGTCGTAGGATGCGACGCCGGGCACGCGGACGTCCAGGACGAAGGGCAGGTCCTGTGCCCGGGCGTTCCCGGAAAGGAGGACGCAGAGCAGGCCGGCGGCGAGGAGGACGGGCGCGACGATGAGCGAGGACAGCGAACGGACTCGGGACATGGTTGTTCCTGACTTGGATCAAGCGATTTTTATTCGATGAATCGACCCGGTCTCGCGACTGATAAGAGAACGGGCTCCAACACGTTTTCATGTAGTGGAGTGTCGTGGCAAGATAGCTGAT
>CAZZNP010000114.1:8245-10765 GCA_964655785.1 uncultured Gemmatimonadota bacterium | reverse complement strand
TGGCTGTCCCCCAGGCTGTAGGGGATGGTCCACGCGACCGCGGGGTGCTCCGCCCACTGCCTGTAGGCCTCCCACGAAACATTCTCTGTCGGCGCGCCCATGCCGAAGACCGAATATAGCAGCAGCTGAATCGTGCCGCCCTTGGTACCCACGATCAGATCGGTCTGGCTAATGGTGTTGGAGAAACTCTCGCGCATGCCCGTGCGCACGTTCTCGACGCCGACCAGGAGGGCGACGCTGAGAGCGATGGAACCGACGGTGAGCGAGGTGCTGAAGGCACGGTTGCGGAGCGACTTGAGCGCGAGGTCCAGAACCAGCATCAGCGCGCCGCCTTGTTGATGTCTGGGAGCGAGATGGTGCGGGAGAACATGCTTTCCAGGGTGCGGTCGTGGCTGACGAATACCAGTGTTGCGTCGGCGCGCTCGCATTCCTGGAAGAGCAGCTCGAGGAAGGCTTCGCGGCGGTCGACGTCCAGGGAGGAGGTCGGTTCATCGGCGACGATGAGCTCGGGGGATCCGATGAGCGCGCGGCAGGCCGCTACCCGCTGCTGCTGGCCTACCGAGAGTTCGGTCACCTGCTTCGTCAGCAGGTTTCCGATCTGGAGATGGTCGGCAAGCTGCTCGGCGGTCTTCTTCACGCCCTTGCCGTTCAGCCTGGCCCGGCGACCCGCGTGCATGCGCACTGGAAGGGTGATATTGTCGAGCACCGACAGGTACGGGATGAGGTTGAACATCTGGAAGATATAGCCGATGTGCTCCGCCCGGAAGGCGTCCCGCTGTGCCCCCGATCGTGAGGCGAGATCCTCACCCAGCACCCGGACCTCACCCTCGTTCGCTTCCAGTATCCCCGCCAGCACACCGAGCAGCGTCGTCTTGCCGCTGCCGCTGGGTCCGTATAGGAACGTGCGCGTCCCTCGCTCGAGGGTCAGCTCGGGAATATCCAGTACAAAAGGACCGTCACCGTATCTGAAGCGCAGGTTCCGGATGTGGATTGTGACACTCATCTGTGGCCAGTATTACAATGCGTAGCTTCACTAAAATCAAGGGTGCGCGGTCCAACGATTGCACGCGCTCGATTCAAGCAAACGCCCGCATCGCGGCTAGATCAAACGCCCGCATCGCGGCTAGATCAAACGCCCGCATCGCGGCTAGATCAAACGCCCGCATCGCGGCTAGATCAAATGCCTGCATTGCGGGTCAATACTCATACGGGTAAACCCGCTGGGCTGTGATGGTGAAGCCGACGTCGCCGTACACGCTGTCGGTCATTTCTATCTTGAGAACGCCCTCGACCCACACCGGGTTCCACCCGTTCAAGAATGCCCACTTGCCTTCAACCATTTTGATATAGACGAGTTGATTCGGCGGGGGAGGCGGCGTATGTATGCATGCGCCGACATAGGGAACGAGGAGGAATTCCTTCGCCGAGGACGCCCAGTCTTCAAGCGTTACCGTAAATCCGGGGACCTTTACGAATTTGCCGTCGAGCGCCGCCAACTCCTTGCCTGGCTTGCCGGTGCGGTAGTTGAGGCTGGCCAGGAGACGCCAGTTCACCTCGATAGGCTTGTCGGCCGGTGCGACCGCCTGGGACGCCGGGACGGCCTCCGGAACGGCCTCAGATACGTCGTCCGGGACTGCCCTCGAAACGGCCTCCGGAACGGCCTCCGAGACGGACCCTTGGAGGACGCCTGCTACACAAAGGGTAACCGCCAACAAGATGGCGGCGGATTTGGTGAGGATTCTGCGGGAGGTAGCATCGGCCATTGGAAAACTCCGTTTGTGAAGTCTTCTGGTCCGATAGATATAGGTATCCGCGATCGATATGGCAATAGAAAACGAATGCCCCGCAGGTTTTTTAATTGAAAATGACCTGCCCGCAGTTAACGGATACTACAGACGCATAAAGGCTTCAGTTGCCTGCCGGAAAGGAGTGCGCATCTGGCTGTCGGACTATTCATCAACCCGGTCGATCAGTCGCATCAGGTTCGACACATGGGTTTTCAACCGACGTCTTCCCTCCTCCGTGAGCTGGTACCAGGTAACGGGGCGCCGATCTCGGAACGTCTTCTCGACCGAAAGGTACCCGGCGTCCTCGAGCTTGCGAAGGTGTGTGCCGATACTGCCGTCCTTTTCTTCGAGCACCTGCTTAAGGCGGCTGAAGGACATCATCTCGTGCTTCGAAAGCAGCACGCAGATGGCCAGGCGCACCCGGTGTTCGAAGAGCCCCGCCAATCCTTCCAGTTCGTCCAGGGCCGGAATGTCGGGATCAGTTGGTTGCATCCTGGTACCTCACTCCCAAATACGCTTGTGCGGTAAGACTTACCGCCAGCATGACCCCAACGACGGTCCATCCGTAATCCGGCAGGTAGATACTGATCAGAAAGCCGATTCCGACCAGGATGCCGACTGGAATCATCCGTCGGTCCACGTGTATGCCGACCAGGAAGTAGGTCAGCGCAAGCAGCAGCACCCAAAGCGACCCCAGGCCCGGTCCGCTCAAATGTCCCTCCACCGCAAGCAA
>CAZZNP010000114.1:5972-8145 GCA_964655785.1 uncultured Gemmatimonadota bacterium | reverse complement strand
TCACTTGTTGAAAGATGAGAGGTAACCCCTATTATGGAATACGTTTACATGGAAGCGTATACGTCCTATTTTCGTTAGCTATCCAGGGGAAAACCAGTGTGATGCACCGGCTGATCAGCCGAATTGACTGTGCCTTAAGGACCCTGTTGTTCATGAGAAACAGGTTACCCGCCCTTCTTTCTTTGCTGATCCTTGCAACGGCCCTTCCGGGTTGCAGCGATCCGACGTCCAGCGTCTTCAGCGAACTGCAGATCCGGTTGGCGGCGCAGTCGCCCATCCGGCAGCACGTCCATTCTGTAGTGGTGAGTTTCTCGGAGACGGCCGTCCGTTCCGCCGCGAACAGTGAGTACGGGAGTCCGGGTACCATGCCCCATACCATCGACCTGGTCGATCTCGGCGGGAGCAATACGCGCGTTCTGGAGGTGTTTTCCGTGGCCGAAGGCAGATACGACGCGGCACGCATCAAACTCGACGGCGTCACCGTGACGCTGACGAACGGAGCCCAGTTCAGCGAGGTTTTCTCACCCCCGCTCAGCATGGAGATGGCTGTCCAGGGTTCGCCTCCTGTGGTCGTCGAGCGGGACCGGAAGGCCGATGCGATAATCGATTTCGACCAGATGCGGTCGATCACCCTCGAAGGGGACACGCGGCAGGTCCACGACATCACCGGGTTCAGTTTTCGGCCCGTGGGAAGGTTCGTCGATCTGGCGAGTTCGGGCCAGGTGTCCGGCACCGTCAAGCACGACAACGGCACGCCCGCGGTCCTCCGGGACGACGTGCCCCTGCCCGGATACCCGGTTACCCTCTTTCAACCCGGCAGGACGGATTCGGTGACGGTCCATTCCGACGGCAGCGGAAGATACACGGCTCATTTCATGCCCGCCGGTTCGTATTCAATGCAGGTTCCATCGACCGATGATACCGAAGCCTGGTCCGCGGTGAACGTCGAGGTGACGACCGCCAGTACCACGCGTCAGGATATCGTTGTCGCCAGGCGCTGATACGTGTAAATGACGCTTGACGGTACAGGGGCCGGTCTGCACATTGCTTTCCTGTTTTTCGTTAATCCGCTCAGACTCAAAAACCTGATTCAATTACGGTAGCGCGGCGTATTTGAGCCGTGTGGGAAGGGGCGCAGGATGGCCTTTTACATGTATCTGTCCATTTCCGGAGCGGGCAAAATCGCCATTTATGAGATGGATCCGGAAAGCGGCGGTTTGACCTTCAGAGAGGACGTCGCAGCGGGTGCGGGCGTGATGCCCCAGGTCGTGGATGCGGGCCTTGAGCGCCTGTACGCCGGACTGCGCGGCGAACCGTCGGTGCAGACCTACAGCCTGGATCGCAAGACGGGCGGCATTACGCTGCTGGCCACCACGCCCTTCGATTGGGATACGACGTACATGTCCCTGGACAACACCGGCCGTTTCCTGCTGTCGGCGTCCAATGGCCACGCCGTGGCGGGCGTCCATGCCATCGGTGACGACGGCATCGTCCAGGAGACGCCGGTGGACCGGCAGGAGACGGCACGGGGCGCCCACTACATACAAACCGACCCGTCGAACCGTTTCGCCTTCGTGCCTCACGTGTCCGAATCGAACATGATCTGCCAGTTCAAGTTCGACGAGCACACCGGCGGGCTTATACCGAACGATCCGCCCCGGGTGGAGCAGCCCCCGGATAACGAACCGCGGCACTACTGCCACCATCCCACGCTGAACGTGCTGTACGTCGACAATGAGAAGGCAAGCAGCGTGACGGCCTACCGGATTGATCCGGACCGGGGAACGCTGGAGGCCCTTCAGACCCTTTCAACGCTGCCGGCGGATTTTACCGCCGAGAACACCTGCGCGCAGATTCATATCCATCCGACGGGCCGGTTCGTGTACGCGAGCAACCGGGGTCATGACAGCATTGCCGGATTCGCGATCGACCCGGAATCGGGGTTGCTGAGCGCCATCGGCCAGGCGCCGACCGAGGCCGTGCCGCGGGCCTTCAACCTGGACCCGCAGGGCCGGTTTCTCTACGCTGCGGGACAGGAAAAAGGCATGCTGGCGTCCTACCGGATCGATCAGGACACCGGGGCGCTTTCGCCGCTCGAGGTGTACGACGTGGGACCTTCGCCGGCCTGGGTGATGATCCTGGATATGGACGGGTAAGGCTCTTGCCGGCGGGT
>CAZZNP010000114.1:0-5872 GCA_964655785.1 uncultured Gemmatimonadota bacterium | reverse complement strand
CAGTCGGGGCGATTCGGGCAGCCCGGCCGTTCCGGGCGCTACGAGGGCATAGTCGCAAAGAGGCGGTCCACCTGGTCCGGCCAGTCGGGGTGATTCGGGCAGCCCGGCCGTTCCGGGCGCTACAAGGGCCCCATCGCGCAGAAAAGCGGCGCGCGGGAAAGCGGCGCGAGGGAAAGCGAACACCAAAAACACACCGGCTCAACGGGAGCAAACCATGGCGTCCACTTTTGATCTAATCGTAACCGATGGCCATGTCGTCAACCAGGAAGGCGTCATGGCTGCGACGATCGCCGTGCGGGAGGGACGCATCGCCGGCGTGCTCGAGCCCGAAGCGCGGCCCGAAAGCGCCCGGCAGATATCGGCGAAGGGCCTGCACGTCCTGCCGGGCCTGATCGATCCCCACGTCCATCTCCGGTCACCCGGCCACGAAGAGCGGGAGGACCCCGTATCCGGGACCAGCGCCGCGGCCGCTGGCGGCATCACGACCTTGCTTGAGATGCCCATTTCTCCGGTCTCCGCGAGCTCGGCTGAAGGTCTGCGCAAGCGGGGCGAGGCCATCGGCGCGGAGGCGCTCATCGATTTCGGCCTGTACGGGGCCGCCGGACATCAGAACGTGCACCTCATCGCCGAGTTGGCCGACGCGGGCGCCGTGGCCTTCAAGACCTTCCTGACCGCACCGCCGACCCACCGCGAGGGCGAGTTCTTCGGTCTCTGGTGCCTTGACTACTCGCTGCTCCGGGACGTCATGGCCGCGACGGCCGCCACGGGCCTGCGACACAGCTTCCACTGCGAGAACTGGCCCATGATCGAGACGCTCATCGCCCGGCTCGCAGCGGAGGGCCGCAACGACGGATTGGCCCACGCCGAAAGCCGGCCATCCATCGTGGAGGACACGTCCGTCGCCATCATGATGAGCCTGGCTGCCGAGGCCGGCGGGCCCGTGGAAGTCGTGCATCTTTCGAGCCCGCGGGCCGCGCAGATGGTAAAGGAGGCCAGGGCGAGAGGACTCGACGTCATTGCCGAGACCTGTCCCCAGTACCTCTTCCTGACCGACCAGGTCCTGTCCGTGCACCGCGGCTTCGCCAAGTGCAATCCCGCCCTGCGGCCGGCCGAAGAGGTCGAAGCGCTCTGGTCCTACGTGCACGACGGAACTCTGGAGTTCGTCGGCAGCGACCATTCCCCCTTCCGGCCGGAGGAGAAGGAAGGAGACGACATCTTCGCTATTCCGCCCGGCCTGCCCGGACTCGAATCCATGGCGCCATTGATGCTGACCGCGGTCAACGACGGCCGCCTGTCGATCACCGACCTCGTCCGGCTGATGTCCACCCGCCAGGCCGAGATCTTCCGGCTCCCCGGCAAGGGACGCATCGCGATAGGAAACGACGCCGATCTCACCTTCGTGGACATGGACGCAAGGTGGACCTTCGACCGGAATACCTGCTTCACGAAGGCGCGGGATGTCATGCGCATCGTCCACGGCATGCCCATGAAGGGCCGCGTCCAACGCACCATGGTCCGCGGCGAGACGGTTTACGAGGATGGCAGGATAACGGGCCGGCCCGGACACGGGCGCTGGTTGAAACCCGCTTGATAGAGCGTTCCATCATTGAGAAAATAGAATCGTATACGCGGAATCGGTGGTAAACCTCAGGTTAGCGTTGACCGGTGCGAGATTTCGGTCTCGAAACTACGATTTCCAGAGTCCAATATTTGAAAGGAATCCCTATGGCAGACCAGGATCCAAGGGGCGTTTACACCATCGCTCCGACCCCATTCGAAGAGGACGGCAGCCTGGACACGGGCAGCCTGTCGACGCTGACCGACTTCCTGATCGACCTGGACATCGACGGCATGACCATTCTGGGCGTCATGGGGGAAACCAGCAAGCTGGTGGAAGCCGAACGGGACCAGGTCATCGCCGGCGTGGTCGAGGCGGCGGACGGCCGCATCCCCATCTGCGTGGGAACCAGCCATAGCGGAACGGACGGTTGCGTCGCGCTCAGCAGGAGGGCGGAAGAGTTGGGTGCCTCTTCGCTCATGGTGGCGCCATCCAAGCTGGCCAAGGGCACCGACGAGGCCTTGCTCGCCCATTATCTCAAGGTGGCCGACGCAGTTTCGTTGCCGATCGTGGTCCAGGATCATCCCACGAGCAGCGGCGTCCTGATGAGCATCGACTTCATCGCGGCCATTGCCGACCAGTCCCCGCAATGCCGCTTTCTCAAACTGGAAGAGGAACCGTCGCCGCGGAAGGCCAGCCAGGTGCTCGCCGCCAACCCGAACGTGGAGATCTTCGGCGGCCTGGGCGGCGTCATGCTCCTCGAGGAACTGCGCCACGGATGCATGGGCACGATGACCGGCTTCGCCTACCCGGATATCCTGAAGGACATCCACACGCAGTACATGTCCGGCGACATCGACGGGGCCACTGAGACGTTTTACAAGTACTGCCCGCTGATCCGCTTCGAGAGCCAGCCCGGCATCGGATTATCCATCCGCAAGAACGTCTACCAGCGCCGCGGCGCCATCAAAACCGCGCGGGCTCGCCAGCCCTTCGTTCCGCTGGACGACGGGACCCTGGCGGACCTGAATTACCTGTTGACGAGACTTGGCCTGGAATGACCCTGCAGAGGGTCGTGCCGTGTGGGTGAATGTACCGTGGCGGCGGGATCGTTACGCGGTAAGCGCGGACGATTCGCGGCAGGACCCGACAGGCACGGGCGGCCAGGACAAAGCCAGACAACGGATTACTCCCGCCAGTCGAGCAGGACGCCCAACGTATCACCCGGTTTCTCGAAGAGCAACTCGAAAGCGGCTGCCGCCTGGTGCCAGGGGAATCTGTGCGTGGTCATGCGCCCGGTGCGGATCGCACCCGCGGTGAGGAGTTCCATGGCGCGGCGCGACTGGCGGGCGCCGGCCCGAGTCCGATAGTATCCGCCGAGCATCTTCCGTCCCTGAATCTTCTCGGAGAACAGGGGAAGCGGCTGGTGCTCATAAAGTCCGATCAGGTGAAACAGCCCGCCAAGGGCCAGCATGTCCAGTCCCTGCCCGAAGGCGGCAGGACCGGCCGGACCGCCCACGGCGTAAACCACGATGTCCGCCCCAAGACCGTTGGTAAGGCGCTTCACAGCCCGGACGGGATCCTCTTCGCGGGCATTGATTACGGCATCGGCCCCGAACTCGGCCGCCATGGCACACCGGTTGTACAGTGCGTCCACGGCCACCACCCTGCCGGCACCGTTTGCCTTGATGACTTGAAGGATCAGGTTGCCCACGAGGCCCTGACCGAGCACGACCACCGTGTCCTGCGGCTGGATGTTCTCCACCTCCACCCAGGTGACCGCACCGGACGTGAGCGGGTAGTACGGCGCGCTGTCGAATGAAAGCCCCTCGGGCATGGGCATGACGACGGTCTGGTCCCACGGAAACACGAGCCGGGCCGGCCGGACGACGTACTGGGCGTGGGGCGCCAGGGCGACAACCCCGTCTCCGATCTCGAGGTGTTCTACGCCTTTTCCGACGGCATCCACCGTCCCCGCCATGGAATAGCCCATGACGTCCGGACTCACCGCGTGTTCCCGCGTGTACCGGCCGCCCAGTTCCGAACCCCTGCTGATCAGGCTGCAGGCGGCCTTCACCCGGATTTCGCCGGCACCTGGCTCAGGTACCGGCACCTCCTCGATCTCGATTCGGTGGAGGCCTTCGGGTTTGATGACGCGTTTCATGGTGGGTTGGGACAAAGTTTTCTCCGGCAAATTTCCTTTCCGCTTTCGGGCATTTGTTTAAAGTAATGACGCAATCCTGCCGGCCCGTCAAGGCCGGTCTTCCCCATCCAGCAGTGTCGCGGCCTTTCGCAAGACGTCGGTCACCGTTGCCGGACTCAGGGCGCAGATCCGTTCCACCGCGCCGGACCGCCAGTCTACGCTTTCTATTTGGTCGGCCAGGATAACACCGGAAACCGTAAGCCCCCCGGGGATTTCAACTTCGAACGGATATCCCCGCTCCTTTTCGGTAACCGGGCAGAAAAGGGCCAGCCCGACCCGGCGATTGTACGACTCGGGCGATACCGCGACGGCGGGTCGCCTCCCTGGCAGGTAGGATCCCTCCCCTGCCCTGCCGTAGATCCAGACGACATCACCCCGGGCGGGAACATAGCCCGCGGTACCCATCACGCTTCCCCCGCACCGGGGCTTGTGACGCCTATTCTGCCGTGCAGGTTGCGTTTCGACACGCCCGGTAGCAGGTCGGCGAGCCTGAAGGGGGTACGCGCCATCGGCACGAGGGTCAGCTCCTTGCCGCGGAGCACCAGTACGACCGGCGTATCGTCCTTGACGCCCATCTGGACGGCGACCGATTTCGGGATGCGTAGCGCCAGACTGTTGCCCCATTTCTTCACACGGGATTTCATCCGATCCTCCTGTGTAGAATTTGTAGATACCGACAGTAGACCCACCTCGAAACGGATGTGTCTACCAATGATCACTAACTCATTAGTCGGGTTTGCAAACTCTAACTCGAAAAAATATGTTGAAACTCGACAGAAGAAGTGATGGACAGGCGTCATTTATTGTGCATATATTTACACATCAGCAGGTTGGACACGGAAACAAGTACCGACAAGATCAGGCGCGGGTTGGAAATAGCCGACATAGTGGCTTAAGGGGAGGATTTCAGACTTGGATTGTTACAATTCAATACGGTATCCAGCGCTGATCGACGGGGCAAAAGGTGCCTACGGCGTATCGTTCCCGGATCTTCCTGGGATAGTTGCCATGGGAGACACCATTGACGAGGCCTTGCTGAACGCGGAAGAAGCACTTCGGGATTATGCGAATGAGACGGAAGCCGATGGAGAGGCGATTGAGCAGCCGAGTGAGTTGGAACAAGTGGTAGCCGGCCCGGGCGAAGTACTGACGATCGTTCCCTTGATCCGACCGTCCGGCAAAAGCGTACGCATTCACATGGCGATAGACGATGGGGTGGCCCATTTCATCGACAGTGAAGCGAACAGGCGAGGCATGACCCGTACGGCCTACGTGGAATGGATGGCGCGGCGTATTGCAATAATGGGAGGTTGATACGCCCTGTCTATACGATTCTTTGTTGGGTAAACCCGAATACCGGGATCAATGCCTTTTTATTCTTCATCTGAAGGGCTTGAACTGAGTATCCGGCGAAGCGTATACCTTCCCGGTTCGGGGACGTACCCCAGTTTCCGGTTGAGGGCCAGCATGGGGCCGTTCGTGGAGTCATTGTGGGTACTGAGCGAACGCGCACCCTGGCTTCGGGCATAGCGAATCGCGGCAAGTTTAAGCGCCAGCGCAATATGGCGCCTTCGATACGCCCGAATCACCCCGGTGTGCACGTTGAACGCCTGGTGTGTCTCGGGGTAGAGCCGCACCGCGCAGATCCCAACCCAACAGTCCCCATCGGCAGCGAACAACTGGCCATCCGGCCGGTACCAGCCCGCCTCGTAGACCCACTCGTTGAATTCCTCGAAGGAAAGCCCCGGGCCGGTCCAACCAGGCACATCCTCGTCGGTGGTTGCATTCACCTCGTATAGCTTCCTTCGTGCTTCCGGCGTATCGCCGAAGTCTGCCAGGGAGTGTATCTGTATACCCGTCTCGGCGACACCGTCTAGCGTACGCTGATAGGGGGATCCGTCGAATCGCTCCAGGTCAAGACTCGACTGGAAGACATGCCGGTCGTCCTCGAATCCCCGACGCCTTGCGAAATCTCGCGACTTCGCACAGTCTTCCCGCACCTCGCTGGTAATCACGTTGCAACCGTGCCGCTTCAGGAACCGCATCGTGTCCGCGTATAGCTCCGTGCCGATACCGCGCCCCCGCCACGCAGGCGCCACGCCCACCCAGGC
>CAZZNP010000113.1:8908-10793 GCA_964655785.1 uncultured Gemmatimonadota bacterium | reverse complement strand
CGCAGGACGCGAGCGCCGAGGTATTATCCCCGGGAACGCGACTTTCGGACAGCCTGATCTTTCGAATCAGTTCGATTTGCTTCTGAGGAAGACGCCGGTTCTGCTGCCTGCCATGGCCGCCGCAACAACGGCCATCAAACAGCACAATATGGCGAACACATCGCCGAAACGGGTGTAGAATGTAAGGCCGCCCCGGTTGGGATGGACGTTCGCGACGGTGGTTGTGGCGACCATCATGGGCGTGGTGCCGTACACGGCGCCGGTAGCTGAGATGTACCCCGATATCCCGGTGTTTGCCGCGCGGATGATTGGGGTCCCGTTCTCGACGGCGCGCAACACTGCCATGGAGAAATGCTGGGCAGGGGCCGACGAGGTCCCGAACCAGGCGTCGTTGGTCATGACCACGAGCACATCGGCGCCGCTCAGTGGAAACCGTCTGACCAGGTCCGGGAAGATGGATTCGTAGCAGATGACCGTGCCGATGCGCATGTCGTAGCCGGAAAGCGGCATCACGGACAGTTCGTCGCCAGGCGTCAGGTCGCCTATCGCGCCGGTCAACCCGGATAGGAAGGAGAACAGGCTCGGAATGGGCAGGTATTCGCCGAAGGGCACCAGGTGCATCTTGCTGTAGGATCCCACGATGCCCCGTCCGGGCATCAGCAGAAAAGCGCTGTTGTAGATGTCATTCTCGCCGGGCCGGTAACCCAGCGCTCCGGTCAGCAGCGGAACGCCTGCTTCCTCAGTCAATGCACGTACCTGTTCGTTGTATATCTCATACGCCGGGCTCTCCAGCCAGAACGTCATCGCCGTCTCGGGGAACACGATGAACTCGGGATCCTGGGGCAGCACCGACCGCGTAAGATCCCGGTAAACGTCCACAGTCTGCTGGTAGATATTCGACCACTTCTCGCCCTGTTCCTTGCTCCCCTGGACGACCGCCACCTTTACCGGGGGCGTCATCCGCTCCAGGCTACGAACCTGCGTAATCGACCACCAACCGTATCCCGTCGCGCTGATCACAGCCAGCCACGCCACCGCCATGGCGATCACCGGAGCGCGCCACGCCGTGCGCTCACGCAGGGCGATGAAGACCATGGCCAGCGTCGCGTTCACCAGCATGACGAGGAAACTGACGCCGTAGACGCCCGTGAGATTCGCGATCTGTATGACGGGGAGGACCTGGTGTTGAGAGTAACCCAGCAGTTCCCACGGAAACCCTGTGAACACGTAGGTCTGAATGTACTCCAGGGCCGTCCAAAGGGCGGCCGCGAACAACGGGAACAGAGGGGACTTCCAGTCGGTCCGAGCCGCATATATTCCGAAAATAAGGGCGTACAGGGCGATGACGAGGGCCACGCCCGCCATGCTGACCAGACCCAGCGCCAGTTTCAGGCCGCCGTAATTCATCACGGTCTCCATGATCCAGTAGACCTTGGCGACACCTGACACAAACGCGAAAGCGAGAGCGATCAATACCACCCTTGCCAGGGAGCCGGTCCGCCCCGTGTCGTGCAGGGCGATCATGACCGGGACGAAGGCAACCCAGGCCAGGGGCCACCAGTCTATTTTTGGAATGCTCAGAAATATGAACAGGGCCGAACTCAGGGCGAGTCCGTAACCGGCTATGGGCGATGTGGCTTGAAGTCGCTGAAGCAGGGCCATGGAGATCTTCTCAGTGGAATGCCTTTGCGCCAATTTACGTGTCTGAAATCAACAAGTATTGTCCCGGCCTGTCAACTTCAAGAAACAATCCAGGTCCTCACGAAGCGATTCAGGTCCGGTCTCCCGATTTCAAAGCAGTTGACCGCGCGCCGCGTAGGCCCCTACATTCCAGCCTGCGGCACGCGAGGATGATCCGCCGTCTTCAGGGCCTTGCCTGCCTGGG
>CAZZNP010000113.1:0-8808 GCA_964655785.1 uncultured Gemmatimonadota bacterium | reverse complement strand
GGAATGCCTGGCGTGCAGCTTTCGGGGGTGTACGACGTGCGTGAAGATCGGGCGGAGGAGATCGCCCGTCGATACGGCACGGATGCGCTCGACAGCCTGGAGCAAGTCGCGGAGGCAGCGGACGCGGTCACCGTGGTCGTGCCGACTACCGCGCACGGCGAGGTGGCGTCATTCGCCCTGTCGCGGGGCATGCATTCCTTCGTGGAAAAACCGATCACCGCCACCGTAGAGGAAGCCGACCGGTTGATCGAACTGGCGGACGCCCGGGGCCTGGTGCTTCAGGTCGGACATATCGAGCGGTTCAACGGCGCATTCCGGGCGCTTGAAGGCATGGACATCTCTCCCGGATTCATCGAAGCGCACCGCCTGGCCTCCTTCGACCCAAGGGGAACCGACGTTTCCGTCGTCCACGACCTGATGATTCACGATATCGATCTCATCCTGCGTCTCGTCAAATCGGACCTGGAGTCTGTGGACGCCACGGGTGTCGCCGTAATTTCCGACCAGGTGGACATCGCCAACGCCCGCATGCGTTTCGCCGACGGATGCGTGGCCAACGTTACGGCCAGCCGCATCTCGCTGAAGAAGATGCGAAAGATGCGGATCTTCCAGCGCGATCACTACGTTTCGATGGATTTTCTGGCGGGTGAAAGCGAAATTTACCGGTTGATCGACGATCCCGGGCAGGCCAGGGCGCGGGGACTGAAGATCCCAATCCAGACCGGCGATGGACGCGTCCGGCATATCATGCGGCGTAAGACCTCGAAGGAACGAACCGAGCCGCTCAAGTCCGAACTCGCTTCCTTCGTCGAGGCGGTGCGCGGCGCGGCGCCGGCGCCGGTGACCGGCGTCGACGGCCGGGAAGCTCTGCGCGTCTCCCTGGCGGTGATCGACCAGATCGCCATCAACAGCCGGTGAGGCCGGCCGACCCGTCCATCGCGGCGAGGTAAGGTAAGGTAAGGCTGGCCGGCCCGTCCATCGTGGCGACGACGGGAACGGCCAGCGGCCGCTTGTATTACGGTATCGACGTCAGGAGCAGTCCGACCGACCCGTCCATCGCGGCGAGGTACGCTAAAGCCGGCCGACCCGTCCATCGCGGCAAAATACGCTAAAGCCGACCGACCCCGCGAACAAGCCGATGGAGGATTCATTTCAAGCATGGATATCCGCGCCGTAGTCTTCGCGGCACGAAGCTATACGCCCATCCCGCTCCTGGCCGCCGTGCTGATCATGGCCGAGCCCGGTCCGATGACCTTCTTAGCCGGCGGGGCGCTGGTTCTGATCGGGGAATCCATCCGCCTTTGGGCGGTCGGTTATGCCGGCTCCGCCACCCGCACCCGACACGTCGGCGCGCCATCCCTCATCACCAACGGCCCCTACGGCCGGGTACGCAATCCGCTTTACGTCGGCAACTTCGTGCTGAGCCTCGGCCTGTGCATCATGGCGTGGGCCTGGATGCCCTACATGATCGGGGTCTTCGTTGCTACCTTCGCCATCCAGTACGGTCTCATCGTATCGTTGGAGGAAGAGAGCCTGCGGAAAACCTTCGGCACGCAATACGAAGCATACCTCGAGGCGGTACCCCGATTCCTTCCCCGTATCACCGAGTACGCCGCGGGAACGCCGGCGCCCTACGAATTCGGAGCTGCCCTGCGCAGTGAAAGACGGACCTTCCAGTCCACGGTCCTGGTCGTGGCCGCCATCGCAGCGCGCTGGTATTGGGGTTAGACCGGGTCGGATATAGCCGGTTTTTACCGTTTTGTGTCTACGCCGCTCAAACGGTTCATGGTCCGTTCATGCATGGTGCATCGAACGGGATCGGAGTTCTTCCCGGGCGGACCGGACGAGTTGGCCGTACCGGGCGGACCGGAAGAGTTGGCCGTACCGGGCGGACCGGGCGGACCGGGCGGACCGGGCGGGCTGGACGTCGATGGATCCACCGGACCGTCTTGATCCTCAAGATCGGCGGCGGTCGCGGCGTCCTTCTTTTTCTCCGACCGCTTCTCTACACTCACGCCCGTAGTCCCGTGCAGGAGGCTCAGTAACGCGACGAGCGCCACGAGGATGACGACCGGCCACCACGGTATACTGGACAGCATCCGTACCGAATCCAATCCGGAGCGAAACAGCAGTCCGTAAAGGAGAACCGGGCCGAGGATGACCAGCAAAGCGATCCCAACGACGCACGCCACCTGCGACCAGGCCGGGTTGCGCTGTAGTAACCTTGAAATACTTGAAGGTTCGTGTTTTCTCGTCATGGGTCTGCCCCCTGCAATGAGGGTTATCGTCCGCAACTGTTTCCCACCTCTCACCTGGGTGGATGCACATGCTTCCACCGTCACGAACCAGGCAGGTCAGGCAGAGGCCCGCCGGGGCAGGCATGGCCTGGCAGAACCTCTTGACAATCCCGTTGCGCGCGCCTACTGTTACAGGTCAAACCTGAAACAGAGCGCCTGCAGGGCGTTCGGCGACCTGACACTCCTGATGAGGAATACGTGCCTCGTACCGCCACGATAACGCGCGAAACCCTGGAAACTCGTATCGAGTTGACCCTCCAGCTCGAGGGCGAAGGCAATCTCACCGGAGAAACCGGCATCGGTTTCTTCGACCACATGCTGGGAAGCTTCGTCAAGCACGCGGGGTTCGACCTCGATCTTGCCTGTACCGGCGATTTGCACATTGACGATCATCACACCGTGGAAGACGTGGGAATCTGCCTGGGACAGGCCCTGGCCCGGGCGGTCGGCGATGGATCGGGCATTTCGCGCTTCGGCCATGCCTACGCGCCCCTGGATGAGGCGCTGGCCCGGGCGGTCTTCGACGTCAGCGGCCGGGCGCACCTGGAATTCGGCGCCGATTTTTCCCGGTCTTCGATCGGAGATTTCAGCACGGAAATGGTGCGGGAGTTCTTCGGAGCGCTCGTCCACCACGCACGGGTGACCCTGCACATCGCCCTGATTTCCGGCGTAAACGCCCACCACCAGGTCGAAGCGGTGTTCAAGGCGGCGGCCAGGGCCCTGCGCCAGGCCGTGGCCATGGATGACAGGGTATCGGGCGTGCCGTCCACCAAGGGCAGTCTGTAGCCCGGACGACGAACAGTTCTTACCGGTAGACGACGGGGGCACCATGCACATCGACGATCTGGACACCCCGGCCTACGTGGCCGACCTGGACGTGATGGAGCGGAATATCGCGTCCATGGCGCAGCACTGCCGCGATCTCGACATCGCCCTCCGGTGTCACACGAAAAGCCACAAAATTCCGGAAATCGCCCACCGCCAGGTCAGGGCCGGCGCGATCGGCATCTGCTGCCAGAAACTCGGCGAAGCGGAAGTCATGGCCGCCGCGGGCATCGAGAATATCCTGGTCCCCTACAACATCGTGGGCGCTCGGAAGGTGGAACGCCTGACCCGCGTCGCCAGGCGCACCGAGATCACCGTGGCCGTCGATGACGAAATCACGGCGCGGGGCATTTCGGACCGGGCCCTGCTGGACGGTTGCCGGGTCAACGTGATCATCGAACTGGATACGGGCACGAAGCGTTGCGGCGTCCAGTCGCCCGAAGCGGCGGCGGCGCTGGCCGAACGCATAACGGACCTGCGTGGTCTCGTTTTCAAAGGCGTCATGATCTTTCCCAGCCATACCGAGGCAAAAGGATTCCTGCGGGAGACCGTGGAGCGGATCACGGAGAAGGGCATCCCCATCGAGATCATCAGCGGCGGCGGCACCGGCGGCGAGGAAAACTCCAAGGCCATGGGGTGTACGGAGACCCGCAGCGGGTCGTACATCTGGGAGGGCATGAGCCGCATCGGCAATTCCGGCATGCTCGACGCGGAACGCTGCGCCTGCCGCATGATCGTCACCGTGGTGAGTGCGCCGACGCCCGACCGCATCATCATCGACGGCGGCATGAAGACTTTTGCCAGCTATCCGCCCACGCCCTACGGCCACATCATCGAGCATCCCGAGGCGGAGATTTACGGCATGTCGGTGGAGCACGGGCACGTGGACGTCTCCCGCTGTGCGCACCGGTTCAAGGTGGGCGAGCGTCTGTCCGTCATTCCCCTGCATCAGGAGATGGCCCTCAATTTGCACGACGAACTCAATGGTGTCCGGGACGGCCAGGTGGAAGTCGTCTGGCCCGTCGCCGGCCGGGGTAAGGTGAAATAACCGCAGGCAGAGCGCAACAGCCGCCCTGAACCCAGCGAGCCAGAGCCGCCGCAAATACACAAGGAGTCTTTGATGTCCGTAGCCAAAGTCAGGGAAGTCTGGCAAAGCCGAATGGGCCTCATCATGGCCATGGCGGGCAACGCCATCGGCCTGGGAAATTTCCTGCGGTTCCCCGTGCAGGCGGCTGCCAATGGCGGCGGGGCCTTCATGATCCCCTATTTCGTCGCCTTCCTGGTGGTGGGCATACCCATGATGTGGGTGGAGTGGAGCGTCGGCCGGTTCGGAGGCAAGCACGGTCACGGCACCACGCCGGGCATCCTGTACCGGCTTTGGAAGCATCCGGCGGCCAAGTACATCGGCGTCCTGGGCATCGCGGCGCCGGTCGCCTTCGCGCTCTACTATTCCTACGTGCAATCCTGGACCCTGGCCTACAGCTTCTTCTCCCTGACCGGCCAGTACGCCGACATCAGTACTCGGGAGGAGATGGGCGCGTTCCTGAGCAGCTTCCAGGGTATCAGCGAGAGCTCCTACTTCAGCAGTCTTGCCACCGCGTACGTCTTCTTCCTGATCAACCTGGGCATCGTGTTCTGGGTGCTGAGGCGCGGCGTGGTCCGGGGCATAGAGACCTTCGCCAAGTTCGCCATGCCCATGTTGCTGATATTCGCCATCGTCCTGGTGGCCCGGGTGCTGACCCTGGGCACGCCCGACCCGGCCTTCCCCGACCGGAGCATCATGGCCGGTTTCGCCTGGATCTGGAACCCGGACATCAGCCGCCTGTCCGAGGCCAGCGTGTGGCTTGCGGCGGCGGGCCAGATCTTTTTCTCACTCGGCATCGGCATCGGCAGCATGCAGTGCTACGCGAGTTACGTCCGTGCCAGGCAGGACGTCGCCCTGACCGGACTGACGACCTCCATGAGCAACGGGTTCGCCGAGGTGGTGCTTGGCAGCTCCATCGCCATACCGGTGGCCGTGGCTTTCTTCGGCGTCGGCGCCACCGAGGCCATCGCGACGGGCGGTTCCTACGACCTGGGGTTCCAGTCCATGCCTCTGATTTTCCAGCAGCTGCCCCTGGGACAGTTCATAGGCACGTTGTGGTTCGGCCTGCTGTTCTTCGCCGGAATCACCTCGACCGTTGCCCTGACCCAGCCACCCATGGCCTTCCTCCAGGATGAAATGGGATGGTCGCGCGAAAAGGCCGCGCTGCTTGTCATTTCCGTCCTCTTCATCTTTGGAAACTTCATCGCCTTCCACATACAGCACGGCGTGATCGATGAATTCGATTTCTGGATCGGGACCGTGGGACTGGTCGTCTTTTCCTTCCTCGAGATCATCATCTTTGCGTGGATCTTCGGCATGGACAAGGCCTGGGCCGAAATCACCGAAGGCGCGGCGATCAAGATCCCTCGCTTTTTCTACTACATGATCAAGTACGTCACGCCGGTATCGCTGGCGATCCTGCTGGTCGTGTGGACCTACCAGGCCGGTTTCGACCTGCTCCTGCTTCGTAACGCAAATCCGGAGGATATGCCCTACCTGTTGCTCACCCGTGGGATCATCGTGTTGTTGATCGTGGTTGGCGTGTTGCAGGTGCGGCGCGTTTCGAAAAACTGGGACTGATCTCGAATTCGCAGGACTGATTGTGTAGAACCGTCATGAGCAGGCATAACGAAGCATACCAGAGTATCGGCCTTCCGCCAGGTATCATCCGTCTGAGCCGGAACGAGAACCCCCTCGGGCCCTCGCCCGGCGTCATCGAAGCGGTAAAGGCCCGGTGCGCGCGGATCAATCGCTACGAAGACCCCGGCCAGATCGAGCTATTCCGCAAACTGGCCGAACTGCACGGCGTACCTCACGATGAGAATCTCGCCCTTCCCGGGTTGGATTCGGACGGCGCCTGGATCCACGTCGGCGACGGCTCCGAACACCTCATGCACGCCATCGCCCGCACATTCCTTGCCGAAGGGGACGAGGTGATCGAACCTCATCCTTCCTTCGGGCTCATGTCCCGATACGCGGAGGAGTTCGGCGCCCGTGCCGTACGGACGCCGCTGACCCCGGCATACGTCTACGACCTGGACGCCATGGCCGGAGCCGTCAACGAACGGACCCGCATGGCCGTCATCACCAACCCGAACAATCCGTCGGGAACGATCCTCACCCACAACGCGCTGTCCCGTTTTGTCACCGGCCTGCCGGAACGGGTGATCGTCCTCCTTGACGAGGCCTACATCGATCTCGTGGAAGACGGCGCGTGCGCCGACGGCAGTGCCCTGGTCAGAGCACACCAGAACGTCCTCCAGGTGCGGACCTTCTCGAAGGGTTACGGCCTGGCGGGCTTCAGACTGGGCTACGCCGTGGCCCAGCCACAAACGATGAAGCGCGTCCGTGCTTTCCACGGAGGAACACCAAGCGCCATGGTCATGACCGCGGCCATCGCCGCCCTCGATGATCCGGATCACGTATCGCGCACCCGGGACACGGCAAGCGCATCCAAGGCCCAGTACTACGCGGCGTGCGAGGAACTCGGACTCGATTACATCCGCAGCGAGGCGGCCTTCATCCTGATCGAAGTAGGAGATGCCGCGGCCGTTACCGAGGCCCTGGCCGAACGTGGCATCCTGGTGAAAGACGCCGAGGCGTCCTGGGGTATTCAGGGAATGATCAGGGTTTCGTACGGCAACGAGGCGGAAAGCCGGATATTCACTGGAGCCTTGCGGGATATACTCGGCTGAAGTTACACCAACACGCAAGGCCCGACCTCGCCATGCCCCATAGACCCGCGTCCCGGTCAACGACCGAATACACGTAGATACTGCCAGATCGATACAAAACCAGAAAGGCACGCGATGCCCGCATCAGAATTGTGTTTCACGACGGCGACCGATCTTGTCCGGATGATCCGCCGTAAGGACGTATCCGTAACGGAAGTCATGGAAGCCCACCTGGCCCAGGTCGACCGGGTGAATCCTGCCGTGAACGCCATCGTCACCTATCATCCCGACCACGCGATGGACGGCGCCCGCAAAGCCGACGAGGTCATCGCGCGAAACGAAGCGCGGGGTCCCCTCTTCGGTCTGCCCATCGCCCACAAGGACCTGGTACTGACTAAAGGGGTGCGGACTACTTTCGGTTCGCCCCTCTTCCGGGATTTCGTGCCGGGCCAGGACGAGCTCATCGTGGAGAGACTGAAAAAGGCCGGCGCGATTTCATTCGGCAAGACGAACGTACCGGAATTCGGCGCCGGATCGCAGACCTTCAACCCGGTCTTCGGTGCGACCCTCAATCCGTACGACACGTCCCGGACCTGCGGCGGCAGCAGCGGAGGCGCCGCTGTGGCGCTGGCCTGCGGCATGCTGCCTATCGCCGACGGCAGCGACATGGGCGGCTCGCTGCGCAACCCGGCCAACTTCTGCAACGTGGTGGGGCTTCGGTCCGCGCCGGGCCGCGTACCGAAGTGGCCGGCCGTCAACGCCTGGGGACAGCTCAGCGTCCAGGGACCCATGGCCCGGACCGTGGCGGACGCCGCCCTCATGCTCAGCGCCATAGCGGGTCCCGATCCCCGCGCACCCCTTGCCATCCGGGAGCCGGGCCGGTCCTACGCCCTGCCGCTGGAACGTGACTTCACGGGAGGTACCGTTGCATGGAGCATGGACTTCGGCGGACTGCCCGTGGATCCCGAAGTCACCTCGGCCATCGAAGCAAAGCGCCGTGTATTCGAGGACCTCGGCATGACCGTCAGACCGGGACAGCCGGATTTCGCCGAGGCCGACGAAGTATTTAAGACGCTCAGGGCCTGGAGTTTCATCCAGGGTTACGGCGATCTCCTCGAGAATCACCGCGACCAGATCAAGGACACCGTCATCTGGAATCTCGAAGCCGGATTCGCCCTTACGGGTCCGCAGATCGCCCGCGCGGAAATAGACCGGACCGCCCTGTATCACCGGGTCCGCAATTTCATGAAAAACCACGACTTCATGGTCTTCCCCGTCAGCCAGGTCCCGCCCTTCGACGTGAATACGCCCTACCCCACTGAAATCGACGGCGTGCAGATGGAGACTTACATCGACTGGATGAAGTCTTGCTATTACGTCACCGTCACGGGACTGCCCGCTATCTCCGTTCCCTGCGGATTTACTTCATCGGGACTGCCCGTGGGACTGCAGATCGTCGGCCGGCACGAAGACGAACTCGGGGTCCTGCAGCTCGCCCACGCCTTCGAGCAGGCCACCCGGACCTGGGAGAGACGTCCGGATGTGGCCGGGGCATGAGCACTAAGGCGGAAATCGTCATCTGCGGCGCGGGTATCGCAGGCGTTACGGCCGCCTATCATCTCGTCGTTCGCCACGGCATACGGAACGTCGTGCTCGTCGATGAAAGACCGCCGCTTTCCCTGACCAGCGCCTACGGCACCGAAGCCTACCGTAACTGGTGGCCCGATCTCCCCATGTTCCGATTCATGGACCGGAGCATCGACCTGATGGAGGAAGTCGCCGAGGAAAGCGGCAACGTGATCCGGATGAACCGGAGAGGTTACGTGTTCCTCACTGGTGACCCGAATCGCATCCAGGAACTGCAAGAAGAGGCAAAAACGGTGTCCGGCCTGGGCGGAGGCACATTGCGCGTACATCGCGACGGCGG
>CAZZNP010000112.1:0-11042 GCA_964655785.1 uncultured Gemmatimonadota bacterium | reverse complement strand
GCGACCAAATCAGGGTCGGACGGACTGTCCTGGTCTTCGAAGGGGGCGCACCGGATGGGACGGGATCCGCCGGTGCGGGAAGCGCCGGGGAGAAATCCGCCGGGAAGGAAAAAGCCGGGGCGGGAAGCGCCGGGGCGGGATCCGCCGGGAAGAAATCCGCCGGGGCGGGAAGCGCCGGGGCGGAGGCCGCAGCGAGAATGGGTGATCCGGAAGCGCCGGCGTCGCTCTTCCGTGCGGATCAACTGCCCTATACGCAGGCCGGCGGCACGCCAGCGCTCAAGCTTGGCGACGCGGACAGTCACTTGCTGAAACTGACCGATCTGAGCAAGGCCGTCATGACGGTGCGCAGCGAGGCGGAACTGGGAGATCTCGTGACCCGCCGCCTGCTGGAATGGCTGGACGCGGACTGCTGCGCGGTCGTCCATCCCCGGGAGACAGAGGAAGGTTACGACTACGAGACCCATGCCTTCGCCACGCGGACCGGGGAGGAGAACCGGGAGATCTCGATCAGCAAGACCGCGGTGAAACAGGCCCTGGAAAACCGGATGGCCTCCATCACCACGGATGCCATGGGGGATGAACGGCTCAGGGACCAGCAGAGCGTCATCCTCCGCGGGCTGGCTTCCATTCTGTGCGTACCCCTGTGGCACGAGGACCGGGTATTCGGCCTGCTGTATCTCGATTCATCGGATCCCGCCGTTGAGTTTACCGTGGACCACCTCGGTCTCGTCAGCGCGGCAGCCAACCTGGCCGCCATCAAGACCGACAACCTGCGCCTGTTCGACGCGGCCGTCGCAAAAAGCGCGATGGATAAGGAACTGGCTCTTGCGGGGGAGATACAGGCGGGCCTGCTGCCGGGCGAGCGCTTTGCCTTCGGCGCGCTTACATGTGCGGGGGCACAGGTATCCTGCGAGGAAATCGGCGGGGATTACTACGACTTCATTCCCTGCGGCGACGACGTCCTTACGGTGACGATCGCCGACGTGACGGGCCACGGTCCGTCCAGCGCCCTGCTGATGGTCGCCTGCAAGACCATGCTGACCACGCTCATCGACATGGGCATAACGCTGGTGGAACGCGTCCGCAGGCTGAATGAATACATGGTCCACCATTCCGCGGGGAGCCAGTTCATCACCTTCTTCCACGCCGAAATCGATACCCGGTCGGCAACCCTGAGCTACTGCAACGCCGGGCACAATCCGCCCATGCTCCTGCCGCGTGAAGGACCGGTTCGGAAGTTGGACCCCGTTACGCCTCCACTGGGCATCACGACCGTATCTTTCCAGTCGGAAACAGTGCCGTTCGAACCCGGGACCAGGCTGGTCATGTATACCGACGGTGTCACCGAAGCGGCCAACCCCGACGGCGAACTGTACGAAGAGCGCAGACTCGAGTCATTGCTGGCGGAGCACAGACATCTGGACGCGGGGAAGCTGAAGGACACCGTCATCGCGACGGTATACGAATTCGCCGCGGGGTCCCGGCAATGTGACGACATCACCCTGGCCGTGGTGGAACACACCTGATCCGTCCGGCGCCACTGGTGTCCGGGACCAGGTGGCTTGTTTCGCCGTCCTCCGGCCCGTTTCCCGCCGTCCTCCGGCCCGTCCTCCGGCCCGTTTCCCGGTCGGTTCCCCCTCGCGGGGCAGGCACGCAACAGGCGTCTTTACGGTCCTTTTCAAGATCCTTTTCAGATCCACCCGTGGTCGATACTGACCGGTGATCCGGACCGCTGGTGCGTCCACTGGCCCCCGCTGGCCAGCGGCACTTCCCGCCCTGAAATGGAAGACTCCTCGGCGGCGAACAGGATCTCCATGACGTGGCGTCCCCATTCGCCCGGCGTGGGCGGCTCTATATCCAAACGGACCGATTCGACGAACCCCTTCCATTCGTTGTACATGGGATGGGGCGGGTCGTCGAAGGGCACGTCCTCCCACTTGTTGTCCTTACCCACCCTGACGTACTTCTCGCCGGATTCGCAGAAGCGTAGCGAGCCGTTGGCGCAGATCACCTGGCACTCGTGATTGGGACCGCCATCGGAGTAACCCACGGCCACCGCTACGCCCGCCGTGCCGTTCTTGTACCGGATGAATGCCGTGGCGGAATCGTCCGCGGCCTGGTAATGCGCGCGGTTGCCTATGGAGGCAGAGACCGAGACCGCCTGCGAGGCCATGACCCAGGAGAGCCGGTCCACCACGTGGACCCCGTTGGTCATCCACATGCCGCCCCCATGGAACCGGCTGCGGTACTGGGGCCTGCGGCCTCCGTGCCCCCAGTTCTTGGACATGTAGCATACGGCGGTGATGGCGGGGCCCAGGTCGCCGGAATCGAGGATTTCCTTGGCTTTCACGCTGGTGCCGTAGAAGTGCTGCGTCAGGCCCACCATGAGCTTGACGCCGTTGGCGGCCGCCGCCGCGATCATGTCGTCGCACTGGTCCAGGCTGATGGCCATGGGCTTCTCCACCAGGACGTGCTTGCCCGCGTTGCAGGCGTCCACGGTCAGGCGGTGGTGAAGCTGGTGGCCGAGGACGATGGCTACCGCTTCGATTTCATCGTCCTCCAGCAACTCCGTGTGGGTGGCGTACCCCCTGGGGATGTCGTATTTGTCCATGTATTCGCGGCGCTTCTCCTCGAGCAGATCCGCTACGGCGACGACCTCCACGCCGTCCAGGTTGGTGATGGCCTCGCAGTGGGGACGGGCGATGCCGCCCAGTCCGATGATACCGACGCGCAGGTTAGACACGGGTGGGGCTCCTTTAATGGGTGCGGGGAAGTGGTCCGGCAGCGGTTCGTACCGACCTCATCGCCGGAATCTTACCGAGATCTTAATCGTTTGCCAGCCTGAATCGGCCTCTGTATACTTTACCTGTTATAAAAGTCTACGAAGGACCCGCAGGCAACGCATTTATACCCGTTACCACGCAAATTCGACCGCTCCGGGAGCGCATCATGTCCTTTTATGGAAAAAACGGACGCGTCGGCAATCCGGCCCGTCGCATGGCCCTTGTCGTACTCATCCAGTTGACCACCCTGTCGGCCTCCGCCCAGTACGCGCCGGTCGGCCCCGGCGACGTGGTGGACCTGTCGCCGGTGATCTCCGCTCGCCACTACCAGTACTGGCCGGGCGGCCAGGTGCACCATCAACCGCTCGTCGTGCCGTATATCGCCCACGGCGACCGCCCCTGGGCATCGGACCTGATCATCCTGGACGAGAACACGGCGACGCAGACGGATACCCCGGCCCACATGATGCCGCCCCAGCACAGCGGTCTGCCGAACGCCCATTACTGGGGCGATCTGACGGTGGAGAAAGTTCCCGCGTGGCAACTGGTGGGCGAAGTGTACAAAATCGACGGAAGGTCCATGCTGGACCAGGCGCCCCCGGGATTGAGTCCGCTCTTCACGCTGGAGCAGGTCAGGGCCGCCGAGGCCGCCTATCGGCCCATGGGCCCTGGCGACGCGGTCCTGTACTGGAGCGGATACGACGACCGCCACGACCGGCCCGCGCCCGACGACCGCCGCCTGATCGTCGATCCGATCGCCGGAACAGCTCCCGCCTGGCCGGCGCCGGAATACGACGCGGCGGAATACGTGGGCAGCCGGGGGGTGTGGCTCATGGGCATCGACAGTCCCAGCATGGGTGGGCTGGGTCCGCCGAAGTACACTGGGCAGGGGCCGCAGGGCATGTTCGAGAATCCCCTCGCCCTGGAAAGCCATCTCGGCCATTTCAAGTACGGCGCGGTCCATACGGAGGGTTTGATCAACCTGGACGAGACCCCCGACGGCTCGGTCTACATCGCCCTTCCCGTGAAGCACGAGAACTCCCCCACGGTCGAAACACGGGCCGTCGCCATCACGAATCCTGCGCTGGCCGCGCGGCTGCTGGAGGCCGTGAAGGCCAAAAGGGTGGTGGACCTTTCCGTCACCCTGTCCATGGAGCACCCGGTCTGGTGGCCGGGCCGTGGCGTGGGCCGCCACGTCTTCCCCTACTCGAGGGTGCAGCCCGTAAACTACTTCGACGGACCCTTCGGGCCGTATTGGGTCAACACCCATATCATGGACGCCCACACCGGAACCCACGTGGACCCGCCGGCGCATTACGGTCCTCCGCCCGGTTTCGACGTCGAAAGATACGACGATGCGACCCGCGCGGCGCTCCGGGACTTCGAGGCCGCGCACGGCCCGCTCAAGCGTACGGAGATGACGACGGACCGGGTCCCGCTGCACTGGTTCATGGGTCCCGCCCGGGTCGTCAACGTGCAGCACCGCGTGGGGACGACCTCGCGGGATGACTGGCCGGCCTCGCCGGCCGTCACGGTGGATGACGTACGCAGACACGAAGCCCTGCACGGAGCTATCGAGGAAGGCGAGGTCGTGCTCTTTCACACCGGCCATACAGACGCCCACTTCCGGCGTTTCGAGCGGGGCCGGGTGGATCAGAGTGTCAAGGGGCCCCTGGACGGGATGTCCGAGGGCTGGCCGGCACCGGACGGGGAGGTCATCGCCTACCTGGCCGGAAAAGGGGTCAGGCACGTGGGCATCGATGCGCCCGACATGGGATCCGTGGACCCGGTGGAATCGATGATGACCCACTGGACCGCGGTGAACCACGACATGATCTTCACGGAGTATCTGCTTGGCGTGGGGCAGCTTCCGGCGAAAGGCGCATTCTACGTCTTCCTGAGTCCCAGGCTGGAAAACAACCACGGCGGACCGGGAAGGGCCATCGCCATATTGCCGTAACACCGGCCCTTGACACTGGGCGCTGCGGCCCGGTTATGGCCATAGGACCCGTGCGACGCGCCGTCTCACGCTTCATCCTCGTACCGCCCGATCCCCAGGGCGTCCGCGACGCGCCGTCTCACGCGTCATCCTCGTCCCGCCCGATCCCCAGGGCGTCCGCGACGCGGTTGATGTAGTTGAACCACGACGCGATCAGCGTGATCTGCAGGATGGCGACGTCGTCAAACCCCACGGTCCGAAGGCCGTCGATATCGGTTTTCTGTATTTGCGTGGCATCTTCGGTAAGCCGGATGGCGAAATCCAGCATCGCCCGGTCCCGCGCGTTCAGCGGCGCCTTCTCGTAGTCGTACTTGATCGCATCGACCAGTTCGTTGTCCAACGTGACCCGACGCAGAAACTCTGCGTGCGAATCGATTCAGTAAACACACCGGTTTCTCGCGGAGACGATGGTCGAGATCATCTCGTGCTGCTGTCGGCTAAGCGGAAGATCTGGCGACATCAAAACCCCGAAGGTGGCGAAGGCGTGCCGCAGCGCTTCCGGGATCAGCGAATGGGATCCCACGATACCGGAGGTGCCGTCGTCGGTGGGGTGCACGGGCGTGTCGTACTCGGCCGGGTAAAGCGAACGTTGTGCCTCGAGGGCGGCGAGCAGCCGTTCGTCTCCATCCTTCACGGAAACGGTTTTAATCCATGCCATGGTCATCTCCTGTCTTTCTTTGCTGCGTGGCCTGGTTTTTGAAAAAGAGGTAGTACATCGGTATCCCCAGTGCTGTCACGCCCACGCCCATCAGGGCCTGCAGCGGACTGTTGCCGAATAGCAGCACGAGCAGGACCGCGGCGAGGAGCAGGAAGAGTATCGGAGTGATGGGGTAGAAAGGGGTCCGGTACGGAGGCTTTTCGGCCGTTCTGCGGCGGATCACGAACAGGCCTGCCACGGTCAGTGCGATGAACAGGACGGCCACGAAGATGAAGTAGTCGAGAATCTGGCTGAAGGTCCCCAGCCACACCAGCAGCGAGGCCAGGCCGCCCTGGATGGCGATCGCGCGGTAAGGCGTGCCGAAGACGGGATGGACGGCGCTGGCGAAGCGGAGGAAGACCCCGTCCCTGGCCATGGCGAAATAGACCCGGGGGGCCATCAGCAGCAGCCCGGTGAGGCTGCCGACGATGGACAGGATGACCACGGAGGAGAACAGGATGTCGCCGCTGCGTCCGAAGAGCGCTTCGCCGGCCTGCGCGGCGAAGGTCTCGTCGCTCGTAACCTGCGAGACAGGAACGAGATACATGAAGACGGCGCTGGTGGAGATATAGGTTAACGTGACGATACAGACTGCCAGCAGCAACGCCCGGGGAAGGGTCCTTGCCGGATCACGGATCTCCCCGGCCACCTTGTTCAGGTCCCACCATCCGGCGAAGGCGAAGAAGGCGCCCACGATGCCGCCCGCGAGGGCGCCGAACAGCGGACCGGAATCCGGCGGTCTTTCCGCGAAGGGCATGAAATTCGACCAGTCCCCGAGTCCCAGGCCGAACCCCAGGATGGAAATGGCCGCGAGTACGCCGACCTTGAACACGGTCAACAGGACGATGATCCAGGCGCCGATGCGCACGCCGTAGATGTTCACGCCCGTAATGACGATGAGCACGGCGATGGCCACTACCTTCATCGCGACCGGGTCCATCGGATAGACATGGCCCGCGTAGCTCGCCAGGCCGGTCGCGAGCGTGGCCGTGATGCCCGGGTCCAGCACCATCAGGGACATCCAGCCGTAGAGGAAGGCCGTCGGCGTGCCGTAGGCCTCCCGGAGATAGACGTATCCACCGCCCGCCTGGGGATACCTGGACGCCAGTTCGCCGAAGCACAGCGATCCGCACAGGGCCATCCCCGCCATGGCAAGCCAGATGACGAGCAGCAGCAGGGGAGACCCCAGGGACTTGGCCATCCCGGCGGGTACCAGGAAGATCCCGACGGCGATCATGCCGCTGATCACCATGGCCGTGGTCGGCCAGATGCCCAGTTGGCGGCGCAGGTTAGCCGTGGTCATGGACCCGGTTTCGTTGAGGTCGGTAAATGGACCGCGTAATCACACCAGTTCCGGTTCGTTTTCGATCCGGCTCAGCCAGTAATGGTTGTCGAACTGATCGTCGCCGGTCAGGAACCGCCAGAAGTGTATCCGGTTCACATGCTCGATCCGTTCCTCGTTCCCGTGCCAGGGCTGGTTCGTGCTCAGGATGTGGTTGACTTCCGGGTCGTCGATATCCTCCGTGTTCCACAGGCGCAGCTGCCGGACCGTGGGATTGAGGCGGAGTTTGAACATGTAACGGATCTCGCTGGTCCGGTTGGGCTGGGCGCAGTGCCACATGCCGTGATGGACCACGATCAACGTGCCGGCCTTGCACACCATGGGCACCTGCCCCACGAAATTGTGGTACCGGGCGATGTCGGATTCGCTGATGCGCCGGTAGTGGCTCCCGGGCAGGATCAGCGTCCCGCCCATCTCCCTGGGCGTGTCGTGGGCGAAATACATGAACTGGATGTCGAAGTGCTGGCGCGTGTCGATGATGGCGTCCGCGTGCCAGTGCTGCCCGAAATGGTGCCCAGCCGCAACGGTGTGCACGGCGTGGTGGTCGTACAGCGGGTCCGGTCCCACGAGGCTGTGGATGATGCCCTCGATCTCCGGAAGACGAAACACCCGGCCCACGGCCGTGTCGGTCCAGATGGCGCTGAGCGGCGTTCCCGCCTCTTCCCGGGGGACGGCCTGGTTGTCCATTTCCTCCTTCACGGCACGGTTCAGCTCGTCGGGCACCAGTTCGTCGAAGCGGAGATAACCCTCCGCGACGAAACGGGCCATCTGCTTTGAATTCAATAGATGGGTGCTGTCAGCCATCGACCACCTCCATTTTTTCGAGAATGTACTCGTACTTGAGATAGGACACCTGGTATTCCGTGCCCGGATAGGCCGGGTATTGCTGGGGGAACTGGACGACCCGCCAGCCGTCCCGCATGGCATCCACCACGGAGTCGTAGGGCGGTTCGGTTTCGCCACCCGAGTCGGCGGCGTCACCCGAGGTATGGCGTTCGTCGGCGGCTGCGGTTCCGTCGTATTCGGACCAGGCCACGACACCGGCGTGCAGGTCGGGGGTCCGCAGGTAGAGCACCAGCAGTTTCTGACGTGTCTCGGACATCTTGTTCCTTTCCGGTTCGACTGCGGTCCGGGCCGGCGCGGACGCTTTTCGACGGGACCCGGGATATCACGGCCGGCCAGTAAGACCGTCCCTGGCTATCCGGTTCCGGTGATGCGTTCTATCGTCCCGGTCGTGGATATTCCTTCGATTACGGGAACTCTCTCCACCCTGCCGCCGTATCCTTCCACCACGTCCCAGCCTACCACCTCTTCGTGTGCGTAGTGACCTCCTTTGACCAGGACATCCGGCTTGAGCAGATCGAGCAGTGGTACAGGCGTCGGTTCGTGAAAAAGAACCACATGGTCCACGCAAGCCAGGGCGCTGAGCATGTAGGCCCGTTCCGTTTCGTCGTATACCGGGCGTCCCTCGTCCTTGATCTTCCGGACGGATTCGTCGGTATTTATAGCCACGATCAGCACATCGCCCAGCGATCGGGCGGTCTGCAGGAGATGGACATGGCCGGGATGGAGCAGGTCGAAACACCCGTTCGTGAATACGACGGATCCGCCTTTCCGCCGGGCGAGCTCCACTTCTTTTGCAAGATCATCCCGGTCGATGAGTTTGCCGCGGATCTGACGAATGTCCATGACTGGCCACATGGTACTGTAAACGATGCTAGTGAGTTGTCCTTGATGTAATATCGCAGGAGGCGGGGCATGTCAACCTAAAACGTACCGGTGGGCAGGTCAGAAACGCGAGGTCATGTCCGCACGAACATCATGCCCGGGAGCTGGCGGGCCGCTCCCTTCAGCTCCAGCGCCAGCAGGACGCCGAGCGCCTGAGAGGAAGTAAGGGCCAGGGCGGACGCCAGGTGATCGATGTGTTTCGGATCCAGGGAGAGCTGACCGTACATGGTTTTCTCTTCCGGCTGCAGGTCGAAAGCCGGTTCCGGCGTGTTTCGTACGACTTTGGCCGGATCGAGACCCAGGCGGGGCGCCAGTTCGTCGATCACGTCCTCGGCGCGCTGGATCAGCTTGGCGGTACCGTCCTTGATCAGCCTGTTGACGCCCTCGCTGCCGGGCGTGTTAAGGGGACCGGGAACGGCAAAGACCTCGCTGCCCTGGTCGAGGGCGAAGCGTGCGGTGATCAGAGCCCCGCTGTCCTTTCCGGCCTCCACCACGATCGTTCCCAGGGTCGATCCGCTGATGATCCGGTTGCGCTGGGGAAAGTTGACGGCGTCCGGGCCAACGCCGAAGGGTTGTTCCGTCATCACGGCGCCTTGCTCCCTGATCGAAGCCATCAACTTGCGATTCTCCGCGGGGTACGGTCTGTCCAGGCCCGATCCCAGTATGGCCACGGTACGGCCGTTCCCCTTCAGGGCCGTGCGGTGCGCGATTGTGTCTACGCCCCGCGCCATGCCGCTCACGACGGTAAAACCGAAAGCGCTCATCTCCGCGCTGAACACCTCGGCCATACGCCGGCCGTAAGCGGAGGCAAACCGCGTCCCCACGACGGCGATGGACTGTTCGTCCTTCGTCTTCCAGCCTCCGGAAACGAACAGCAAGGGCGGCGGATCGTAGATATCTCGAAGCCGCGCAGGATATGCCCGGTCTCGAAAAGTCACGATCCGCGCGCCGTGCCGATCCAGAAGCCTCAACTGGCGGTCGACGAAGGCCTGATCCCGGTGTCCGCGTATTGTACGGGCAGTCTGCGGTCCAATCCCCTCTATTTCGGTCAGCTCGTCCACGGAGGCGGCCAGGGCCGCGGAGGGTGACTCGAACCTGCGAAGCAGGGCGTGGAACCGTGCCGCGCCTATGCCCGGCACGCGCGCGAGAGTCAGCCAGGATGCCAGGTCCGACATGAACAGATCCTCAATGAACGGGAAGGAACGGGCTATCGAAACAGATCCAGGCCGGCGCGGCCAGCCTGGTATACGTTGGCGCGTTTAAGACCGTTCGGTCTCGGTGCCTTAAGATTAGTCGGACGAGGCGGGGCCGATCTCGTAAAGAATCCGGCCGATTTCCCGAAGGAGTTCGGGGATTCCTTCTCCGGTGGCCGATGAGATCGCAAGCACGGGGTTGTTGCGCTGGCCCGCGTGTGGGGCGCGGCTGGGGTCCACCGTGAGCGTTTCCAGCGTGGAACGGTCCACGATCAGATCCAGCTTGGAGTAAACGATCAGGGCGGGCCGGGAAAGGAGTACGGGATTGAATTGGCGGAGTTCGTTGACCAGCACTTCATAGTCGTGGAGAGGGTCGGGCTGGCTCGCGTCAAGCAGGAAGACGAGGATCCGGGTCCGCTCGATGTGACGGAGGAACTGGTGTCCGAGTCCCTTGCCTTCGTGGGCGCCCTCGATCAGCCCGGGGATATCCGCCATGACGAAGCGGTCGTAATCTCCCAGCTTGACGATGCCCAGGTTGGGTTCGAGGGTGGTGAAGGGATAGTCGGCGATCTTGGGCCTTACGGCGGACAGGCGGGATATCAGGGTGGACTTGCCCGCGTTCGGGTGGCCGACCAGTCCAACGTCGGCGATCAGCTTTAGTTCGAGTTCGAGCAGGCGTTCCTCGCCCGGATGGCCTTCCTCCCAGCGCCGGGGCGCCCGATTGGTGGACGTGGCGAAGGCCGAGTTGCCACGGCCTCCATTTCCGCCCCGGGCGATGACCAGGGACTGGTCCTCTCCAACCATGTCCGAGATCACCGAACCGGTTTCCCGGTCCTTGACGATGGTCCCAGGGGGGACGCCGATCACCAGGTCCGGGGCGTTCCGCCCGTGCATGTCCTTGCCCTGCCCGTGCGTGCCGTTGCTGGCGCGGTACAGGTGCTGGAACTGGAAATCGAGCAAGGTGCGCTTGCCCGGGTCGACCTGAAGGACGACATGGCCGCCGTCACCTCCGTGACCGCCGTCAGGGCCCCCTCGCGGTACGTTCTTCTCACGCCGGAAGCTGCAGCATCCATTGCCGCCTCTTCCGGCCTTTACGTGTATTCTCGCGAAGTCGGCGATCATGAGGGCTATCCGGTTAACCGATCGCCCGCATCGACCGAACAGGCCGAAGGAGCTGAGTGAACCGCATCGACCGAACAGGCCGAAGGGGCTGAGTGAACCGCATCGACCGAACAGGCCGAAGGGGCTGAGTGAACCGCATCGACCGAACAGGCCGAAGGGGCTGAGTGAACCGCATCGA